>JAGGVA010000005.1 GCA_021158195.1 bacterium
GTAGTACTAAGGTCTGTTCCAAAAATTAATCCTCCAATGTTTAAGAAATTGGAAGTATCATTTGCTGGTGTCCAGGCTTGATAACCAATTAAGATATTGTAAGAACCTGTAGTTGGAGAATAAGTTGAGTCATAACCTGATTTGTAACCTAAGATGATGTTTCCTTTTCCGGTAGTTAATTGATAGCCGGAATAGGCGCCTACTAAAGTATTGTATCGATATTCGCTAGTATTAATATGATAGCCTGCTTGGTATCCTAAAGCAGCTCCATAACCCATTCCTTTGGCTTCACGCCCAACTGCTGCGCCATAGGAATAACCCCTAGTAAAACTTCCCACAGCAGCACCATACGTATAGCCAGAAGCACCATACCCTACAGCAGCACCATAGGAATAGCCAAAGGCACCATTCCCTACAGCGGTACCAGAGGTATAGCCATAGGCATCATACCCCACTGCGGTGCCAGACTCAGAGGCCTCAGCACCATATCCAATTGCAGTCCCAGAATCAAAACCCTCAGCACCACACCCAATTGCTACATTCTTATCACCACCTACTCCTGTCCCAGCATCTCCTGAAACCCAGTTTGTTCCATCAAAGATGTATTCTCTTATTGATTGAGCAAAGATGTAATCCAGAGTAGTAGATCCTTGTTTTACTTCTAAATAATAACTATCATCATAAGCACCGTTATTTCTAATAATAAACTTATCTCCTGCTTTTGCTGATGATGTATCTAAGGTAATTGTTCTGTTTGCTCCATTTGGATCTAGCCATTGATACATCTCATCAGTCCCTGGAGTTAGAGTTTTATCTCCAGATAAAGTTTCAACATTTATTCCAGCAGTTAAAGAAAGAGAGGCTCTGATATTTCCATCTACATCTAAGGTATAGTCTGGAGAGGTGGTTCCGATGCCGACAGAAGAATCAACCAGGCGCATAATTTCATGTAAGGTGTTATTTGAAACCACTTCATAACTGTCAATCTCTGGAGTCTGCGAATCATCGGTGGTGCTAAGATTACTTACAATACTTAAATACCTTCCCGGCTGAAGATCACTAATATCATAAGTATTAGTTCCATTAGAGAGAGTTACTGTCTTTGAATCTTTTATAGTCGAGCCATCATCCGAAACTCTAATAGTGGCGCTGGCCGAGGCACTGGTAGGAAGAGTAACCACAGATGTCATCTCTTTCCACGATACTTGGCTCCCGGGAACCGACTCCCTCCATTCAGTAGTATGAGAACCAGAAGATAGATAGTTACTGTACACCAACTGAATATTAGGACGATAGTGACTTAATGAAAGAGAAGGAGGATTATTAGAATCACTACTTCCGCTGGCAAATTTATTATCTCCTGTGTCTGTGTACCGATATGTGGAGGATGATTCCCACGAGCCATCCTGATGACGAACACTAATGATAAGATTGTCAACACCATTGTAGGAAAAAGGAGTGTCTAAAGTAACTTCATACCAGCCCTCGGAAGATCCGGGCGTTAGAGTTCCACTGTAAACAAGAGTGCCTGTTTGTAGATCAGAACAAGTAGGAGCACTAGTCCAACTTGAATCGCTGGTATGAGACATATAGATAGTAACATTTTCAACTGTATCGGGATCAGCCTTATCAATATACCAGCGAATTTTAGTGATAGTTCCCGCATTGCCGATTTCGCTTTGAAGGTAAATTGCGCCGTTACAGTGATAATTATAATAAGCGTCAATTGGGGCTCGTTGAGCCGACGTTCCGGTGCCAATTGTTGAACTCGGTTGACTCAGCTTCAAAACGCCGTTTTGGGCCTGTGTGCTGTCAAAAGTTCCTGCTTCCCATTCCCCTTGAGTATCCCATTTCTCATCTAAAGCTACGCCTGTCTCAAAAATCAAGCCATTGTCGGCCATAATAATGCCTCCAGAAGATGAAGGAAACCTCAAATTCCCTTCAACGGTTAGTTTCTCTGATGGCTCTGTCGTTCCTATTCCGACGTTACCGTTAGAATCTACATACAATCCTGCTCCTCCTGCTGCTCCTCTAAGATGAGCAGTGCCTGCTATATCTAATGTAGTTTCTGGACTATTTGTTGCTATTCCTAATCTTTTGTTTGTATCATCAAAGTAAAGATTAGAGTTGTCTTCGGTTATTGTTCCTGATGAACCTGCAAAGAGAACTGATCCTTGGGTAAGTGAGGAAAGAGTTAAACCTGAGAATGTTGGAGATGAAGAGGTTGCAATATCTTGAGGGGTTGAGAGGGTGATTGTTCCATCTCCGTTGTCTGTAACAGTAATTTGATTCGTTGTTCCTGAAACCCAAGAGGAAAGATCTGTTGAAACTAATGCTTTGTTTGCATCTGAGGCAAGAAGACGGGAAGCAGTAAGATCTGAAACTGTAAGATGAGAGGCGGTAGTGTTGGAAAGATTGGCATCATTTTGAAAGACTACTGTGCCTGTACCTTGATCTAGATCATAATAGACATTAGCAGAGAAAACAAAGGCAGCCACGAAGATGCCGGGAAGAATAGAAAGAAGAATTCTAAAAGTTTTCCGTCGTAGGAATTCGGGTTTTCTTTTCCTTCTTTGAGACCTTGGGGGTTTAATGGGGCCAACAAACATAGAATGTAGAATTTGGAATGTAGAAATTTATAGAAATTTGTTGAAATTGGTGGAAATTTGTTGAGGGTTATAGAAATATGCTCGCTGGCGCTCGCGAAATAGGTGGAAATATATTGAAATACGTAGAAATATATGGAAATTTATTGTTTGTGTTTTGGGAAAACTATCTTTTTTCCGCCACGGGAACTATTATATTATTTTCTCCTTTCTAAATAATCCTGTCAAGGTGAAATGCGGAATTTTAACTTCTCTTTTACCCTGAAAAGAAATATTTATACTTAACAAATCAAAATTGTTACAAAAAGACAATACCTAAAAATAATAACTGTGAATAAGTTTTCTATGTACACTTTTTTAAATTATTTTTGTATAATAGAATAAGCAACTAAAATCTATGAGAGTAAAAAAATATATTCAATTGGCATCTTTTTTCTTTCTCTTATATTTTATTTCCAGTGTTTCTTTGTGGGCCCAAACCGCTTCCTTTTTTGAAATAAAAGGAAGTCAAGAAGCAGTCCCTGGAAGTTTAGTTTCAAAAACAAAAGACGGGTTAACTCTTTCTCAAAAACCATATGATCCTAATCTTTATGGTGTCATTGCTATTGAGGCTCCAGTAATTGTGCTTAATAAGCCATCTCCTACTTCTAAGCCAATAATTTATTATGGTGAGACACTAGTAAGAGTGACCAACAAAAATGGTGATATTGATATAGGTGATTTTATTACCTCTTCTGAAATTCCGGGGGTTGGGCAGAAAGCGACAAAATCTGGTTATGTAATCGGAAAGGCCTTGGAACCATTAAAAAAATCCGAAGGACTAATCAGGGTTTTTGTAAATGTACAATATGCAAATATTTCTCCGAACGAAGAAAAATTTAATTTAAGAGCGGCTTATAAAAATATTGTGGAAGAATTATCAAAACCGGAAAATGTGCCAAATGTTTTAAGATATATTTTTGGGGGGCTAATTGGAATTACAAGTTTTATTTTGGGTTTTGTGTACTTTGGAAAAACTTTGAGAAAAGGCGTTGAAGGAATAAGCCGCAATCCTCTAGCAAAAAGAGTAATTTTAGTTGCTATGATTTGGAATCTTGCCGGGGTTGTACTTCTTTCTTTGGCTGGACTTGGCCTTTCTTTGTTTGTTATACTTTATTAATCCCCTATTTAACATTGTTTTCATTAACCTATCAATATGGTTGAATCTATAATTTTCTTTATAATTGGCGCACTAATATTACTTCTTTTTATAATCTTCTTTACTTTCGCCCCCAAAACTCAAAAGGGAGCAAAAGAAAGCGTTATTACTTTTCCGATTTCAGAAAATTTCCAAAAGGAAATAGAAACGCTTTTTAGAACAGAGGTTCAAAAATCTTTAGAGGGGTTAAGAAAAGACATTAAGCAAACCGAAACGCAAATTTTAAAATCATACCAGAAAGAATTATCTTTGTCTGTAGATGAATTCAAAAAAGATCAAAAAAATTACTTTGATGCCCTTAAGAACGCGACCGCACAAATAAACCAAGTTTTAAACGAAATAGAAGAAACAACAAAAGAGCAGATAAAAGTTCTTGTGGCTTTAAATGAAAACATCCAAGAGCAACTTTTACAAGAAACAGATTCAAAAATTGACCTAACCAACAAGATAATTCAAAAAGATCTAGGCGAGATGCATAAAAAACTTCTGGATTTGGTAAATACTTTTTCTCAAAAAACCGAGAGGTTGCTTCAAGAGGTCCAACGCCAGGCTCAAGATAATGTTTCTCGAATGCCAAAACAAATTGAGAAATCTCTTGAAGGCTATCTCGCCAAAGCGAGAAAAGAAATAGATGATTACAAGGAAAAACGACTGAGGCAGTTAGATGAAAAAGTTTACCTGGTACTTAAAAAGGTTGCTATTGCCGTGCTTGGAAAAACAATTGATCTTAATCAGCATCAGCAAATTGTTAAAGATGCATTAGAAAAAGCAAAAAACGAAGAGTTTTTTAATTAATTTCTATGAAAAGTTTAAAAGAAAGAGTTCAAGATTATATCTATACAAAAGAGGATCTTAATCTTTTTATACAAGATGCTGAAAAGATTTCTGATTTAGTTTTTAAAAATCCTAAACTCTCTCTTAGAGAAAAAATAGAAAAATCTAAAGAAAAAATTTCTAATAAATTTTACGACTTCTTTTTAGAACTATCCCAAGATGGTTATTCTAATAAAGAAAAGATATTAAAAGAACTTGAAGAAACAAAAGAAGAACTTTTGAAACTACCTGTTTTAAAAATTCAGCTTGCTTTCTCGCCCAGTCCAAGTTTTATAAAGGAGATTTCTGATTGGCTTAAGAGAAATTTGAAGAAGAAGGTTCTTTTAGATGTTGAAGTTAATCCTGTTATTGTTGGGGGAGCAATTTTAGAATATAGAGGTAGATATTTAGACCTGTCCCTAAAAAAAGAGATAGAAAAACTAAATATAAAGGATTTTATATGAAAGATTTTGATTACTATCTAAAAACAGTTGGAGAAATCGGCTATGTAGAGGCCTTTACTTATGATTTGGCTTATGTAAGCGGAATTCCGAATGTAAAAATTGGAGAGATGGTGATTACTGAAAATAATGATTTGGGGATGGTGATTGGAATGGACCAGAAATTAGCAGAAGTTTTAATTTTCTCTTATCAAAGAATACGAGGAGGTGAAAGAATTACGAGAACTAATCAACCTTTTTCTATTTCTTTTAATGAAAATGTTTTGGGTAGAGTAATAGATCCTCTTTGCTCTCCTTTAGATGGCTTACCGCTAGAAGGAAAAAAAATATCGCGCCCGATCGAAAACGAAGCCCCAAACATTACCGAGAGAGTAAAAGTTAACAGACCAATGGAAACAGGGGTTATGCTTGTAGATTTGATGGTACCTATTGGATATGGCCAAAGAGAGTTAGTTATTGGAGACAGAGAGACAGGAAAAACTCTTTTTTTAATGCAGGCAATTGCAAATCAAGTCAAAAAAGGAGTTGTTTGTGTTTATGCTGCTATTGGAAAAAACCGATTAGATATCAAAAATACTGAACAAGCGCTAAAGAAAAATTTTGCTTTAGAAAATACAACTATTATTGCTGCCCCATCTGATATCCCCTCTTCTATTATTTATCTTGCTCCTTTTACGGCTGTAACCATTGCCGAATATTTTCGAGATACAGGAAAAGATGTACTTTTGATTTTAGACGATCTTACCAACCATGCAAAAATTTACCGGGAAATATCTCTTCTCTTAAAAAGAATGCCGGGCAGAGATGCTTATCCGGGAGACATCTTCCATATCCACGCAAAAATAATGGAGAGAACCGGAAATATTAGAATTAAAAATGGAGAAGTAAGCATTACTGCCCTGCCGGTTGCCCAAACTTTAGAGAATAACCTTTCTGGATATATTCAAACAAACCTTATGGCAATGACTGATGGCCATATTTTTTTCGATATTAATGAATTTCGTAAGGGAAAATTTCCTGCAATTAATATTTTTCTTTCTGTCTCGAGAGTAGGAAACCAAACAAAGTCTGCCTTAGAAAGATCAATAGCCGACTTAATAAGGAGATATCTAAGCGACTATAGAGAATCGCTTGAGGTTGCTACATTTGGAGTAGATCTTCCGGAAAAAACGAAAAAGATAATTGATCTGGGTAAAAAAATTGAACTTGTGTTAGAGCAAGATCCAGAAACAATCATTCCTCGCACTATGCAAATTCTTATAATGGGGTTACTTTTGTCTGGTTTTTGGGACAAAAAAACAGAAAAAGAAATAAAAAATGATATTCAAAAACTTTTAGAGTCCTATAATAAAAAGGAGTTGCTCGGAATTGAAGAATCTCTTAATACTATCAGTTCGCCCGAGGAATTAAAAGCATTTATTCGAAATAATTATCAAAAAATTGCTTCCTTAATCAAATAAAATGAGTTCAAAAAAAGACCTTCAAGAAACACTAAATCTTGTTGAAGCAATAAGTGTGGTCACTGGTGCATACCAAGAAATTGCAAGAACCAAAATGAATCAAATAAGAGCGATGGTAATAAAGAATCGAGAGTTTCTTGAGCGTTTATCAGTAGTATATTTCTCGGTGAAATCATCTTATTTGCACTCTCTTTCGCCCCACAAAAAAGAAAGAGAAAAAGCGAGGTTCTTTATCCAAAAAAACAACAAAGAGGTGGTGATATTTCTTTCTTCCAACCAACCTTTTTATGGGAATCTCATCTTAAACATCTATCTTGAGACACTGGATTATCTAAAATATCACAAAAACGCTGATTTTGTGGTAGTGGGACGATTAGGAAAGTTTTTAGTAGAATCTCACAGCAAAAAAGCAAGATTTGAATATTTTGAACTCTCCGACGACAACCTATACGACAAAGATAATCTTAGAAAAATTGTTGACTTTGTGAAGCAATATAAAACCATCACTGTTTTTTATGGAAAGTTTATCAATCCTTTTGTACAAAAACCAGCAATGGCAGATATTTCCGGCAATCTCATTATCTCTCAAGGGTCTCTTCTAGAAAGTTTGACTTTAGGAGATGAAAAATTCTTATTTGAACCCTCACCAGAAAAAGTATTGTCCTTTTTTGAAACCGAGATAGTTGCTTCACTCTTTAATCAAATTGTCTGGGAACATCATTTGGCAAAATTTGCCTCTCGAATGATGGCAATGTATCAAGCAACTGAAAACGCTAAAGAAGAAAAAGCAAAAATTTTACGAAAAATAAGACGCCTCAAAAAACAAATTATTAACAAGAAACAAATTATTATTAGTTCTGGTTTTCGTATATGGTCTCAAAAAAGAAAAAAACAGGCAGAATAATAGGCATAAAAGAAGAAGTAGTGCAGGTGGAATTTCTTGTCGGTAAATTGTTTCCGGGCGAAATTTTGGTACTAGAAGAAAATCCTGAAGTAAAATTAGAGGTTTATAACTCCCCCGCTCCCAATGTTTACAACTGTATTTTACTTACTAAAGAATATAACCTTTATCGCGGCCAAATAGTAATTCCTACTGGTAAATTCTTAGAAATAGGTGTAGGATCTGACTTGTTGGGTAGAGTAATAGACGTTTTCGGAAACCCTATTGATGGTTTAGAAAAACCAAAAATATCTCAAAAAATTCCGATATATCAAAATTTATCTTATGAGGAAGTAAAAGGTTCTAATGAAATTATAGAAACCGGGATTAAGGCGATAGACTTTTTTACTCCCCTAATAAAAGGCGGAAAACTTGGTTTATTTGGAGGCGCAGGGGTAGGAAAAACCATACTTTTAACAGAACTCATTCACAATGTTGCTTTTTTTCATAAGGGCATTTCTGTTTTTGCCGGTATTGGCGAAAGAATAAGAGAGGGGCATGAATTATATCAAACTCTTAAAGAAAACAAAGTTCTGCCTTCAGTAACAATGGTTTTCGGACAAATGAACGAAAGCGCTGCTATTAGGTTTAAAGTAGGATTCAGCGCCATTACCATCGCCGAGTACTTTAGAGATGAGTATAAACAAGATGTTTTGTTCTTTATCGATAATATTTACAGATTTGTGCAGGCGGGCAACGAATTGTCAAACCTTTTATCTGTTATCTCTTCAGAAGATGGTTATCAACCCACTTTAAATAGCGAAATTGCTTCTTTGGAAGAAAGAATAATCTCAAATAACAATGGAAGTATTACAAGCGTACAAGCAGTATATGTACCTGCTGACGATATTACAGATACCGGAGTGCAAGCAATTTTTTCTTATTTCGATTCTATGGCTATTCTTTCACGAGAGATATATCAAGAAGGAAGAAAGCCTGCGATAGATCCATTAGAATCCACTTCTTCGCTACTCAATCCAGAAATAATAGGAGAAAGGCATTTTCGTTTGTTAAGAGAGGCAAAAAGCATTTTGGAAAGATATCGAAATCTTAAAAAGATTGTTTCTGTTGTTGGAGAATCGGAACTTTCTCCCCGCGACAGAATAATATACCAAAGGGCCCAAAAACTTCTTAATTTTATGACTCAAGATTTCTTTGTGGTAAGTGACCAGACCAGCAGACCGGGTAAATATGTCAAAAAAGAAAAAACCCTTGCCGGAGTCGAAGCAATTTTGGAAGGCAAACTTGATAATATTCCTTCAGAAATTTTACTTAATATCGGTGGTTTAGAAGATATTAAACTATGAAAAAAACTCCTCTTTTAGATGTTGTTCTTCTCTGCTCCCCTACAATGAAAAAAGAAGGGTTTGAAGGAAAGGCTGTCTCTGTTTCCTCACAAAACCAACTTGGTGATTTTGATATTCTTCCCCAGCATACCAATTTCATTACCCTTATTTACAATTATCTTACAATTGTTACCCCTAAAAAAGAAATAATCAAATATGAATTCAAAAGAGGGGTTTTAAGAGTGCGTAAAAACAAAGTGGAGATATTTTTAGGGTTGTAGGTTGGTTTTTGATTTCTCAATCTGAAGAGATTCTTCTTGAAGAGATTTCTGGGTAATAACAATCCCCTCAAGAGCGGGTTTTCCGCTTTTTAAATTTTCTAAAATCTTTTTAACTTCTTCGTTTTCTGGATTTAGATCAAGAACTTTTTTAAATATCTCTATTGCTTTTTCTTTTTGATTTTTCGTATCGTAAATTAGCCCGAGCATATAAAGAGCATTGGAATAGTCGGGCTTCAAGTTTACGGCTTGCTCAAAATTTTCTTTTGCTTTGTCGTATTGTTGAGTTCGCCAATAAAGCATTCCTGTTTGAAATAATACACCTGCATCTTTCGGAGCATATTTTTTTGTCTCTTCTAATTTATTAAGCGCCTCTTTGGTATTTCCTTGCTGATCGTAAACAACCGCCAATAAATAATGAGCCGGGGCATAGTTTTTCTTGAGACCGACCGCTTTGTTAAGTTGGACAAGAGCAAGTTTCAGCGCTTCTTTTTGAGAATCCTCTTTATTTTGGCGGGCAAAATCTTGAGCAATGAGTATGTAAGTTCTTGCCATTTCGGTATAAGCAAAAGGAGAGGCGGGCTCAAGATCTATTGCTTTTCTGTATGAGGCAAGTGCTGCTTCCCCTGCTCCGGGAAGACCTATAAGATTTCTATAAAAATATCCTCGAGCATTCCAATTTGCCGGGTTAAAATAATTTAGTTTAAGCGTCCTCTCAAAAGCCCTTACTCCCTCTTGGATTAAATCGTTAACCATAGAGGTTTTATCTTGTTGAGGGATATTTTTGTCTTGAGATACTGCATTCGCCTGTAAAAGACAAACTTGGGCAAGAGATCTCCAATATAAGTCATTAGTTGGGTTGAGTTGTGTTGCTTTACGATAATAGTCAATAGATTCTTTTGGCAAGCGACTGTTTGCTCCTTTAAGATAATTTACTTCTGCTAAGCAATTTCTTGCTTCTACAAAAAAGCAAATTACAACAAGAGCAAGAATAACAACATATAAGGTTGTCCCTATCCCTTGAGTTAAGGAAGAATTAAAAGAAAAAACTTTAGTTTTTTGCTTATCAAAGAGTAGAAAAACTCCCAGAAGTAGCCAGAAAACAGCCCAGAGGAAAAAGTTATAGGAATAGAAAAATGTTCCAATTATTAAAACAATGAGTGCGCCAGCAATCCCTACAACAACTCTTGGGTCTTCGTCCCTTTGAAGATGATTTTTAATCACTTTTATAATTCTCCAAACAATAACAAAATAGACAAGCAAAAGAGAAATACCACCAATAACACCTTTGGTAATAAGCCAATCAAAAAAAGTTGAGTCACCGGATAAAAATCTAGTATTCCAGAAAATTGTCTGATTAATAACCGGAGAGTGATATTTATTATAGCCATAAACAAAATTGCCCGGACCAACGCCAAAAATAATGTTTTTTGCGCTTTCGTTATACACACCTCTCAAAACATCTGTTTCTGTACCAAAACCAGGAGAGACCTCATTGGGAATATTAGGAAGAAATTCCAATCTTGGGGTAAAGAAGAAAAAGAAAACTGAAACAATCAAAAATAAGGATAAGGTAAGCATCCAGACAATTTCTTTCTTTGAAAAAAGGTTTTTTGTTGCAAATATGGATAAGCCAGCAGAGAAGATAAAAAGTTCTATCCAGGCAAGTTTTAAATCATAAAGAATAAGGGCAAAGAAAAAAACTAAAGAGGCAATGCTTAAAAAGATTTTGCCTTTTTTGTTTTTTTCAGCAAACAATAAAACCAAAGAAAGGGGTAAAAAAATAGCAGAGACCAATCCGCCCAAACTTACTCTTCCTAATAAGTTAAAAGATGATATCTTTGTAGAAGAAATTGGCAGAATAAAAATATTGAATATCTGTAAAATTCCAAAGAAAACAGCAAGGCCTACGGAAGATATAAATATCTTTAGAATTTTTGAAACATCTTCTTTTTCAAAAACTTGAGAAACCAAAAAGGCGTTTAAAACTAGCAGAAGAAAAGTTAAGAAATTATCCGTGGGGTTGGATATCAAACCCAGAAATGAAGAAGCCTTGTAAAGAGATAAGCCGGAACAAATAAGAAAAGTCAACAGGAGCCCCAAAGAGGCAAAAAATATCGGATTAATTTTTATTTTAAGTTCTTTTTTAAAAATGCCTTTTGCTAACCAGAACAAAAGAGCAAGAAGGGTGAAAAAGAGAAATACTTCTCTCTTGGGAAAA
>JAGGVA010000025.1 GCA_021158195.1 bacterium
ATTTGACTATTTGGGATAAAATGTAAAATTCCTTCCTTATCTTCTAGAACTGTCCTCCTTAAATTAAAATCTACAACCTTTCCCTTTTTTCCTCCAACCTCGACTTCCTCCCCTACTCTAAATTGATCTTCAATTAAAATAAAAAGCCCTGATAAATAATCCTGAATTAGATTCTTTGCCCCAAAACTTAAAGCCAATCCTCCAATTCCAATTCCAGTTAAAAGTGGAGTTATATTTATTCCAAGTTCTGGCAAAATTGTAATTATTGCTATTGTCCAAACAACTACTTTAATAGCCGAAAAAATCACTCTCTCTAATGTATTGATTCTTTCCTTTTCTAATTTCAATTTAACTTTCTCTAATTTATCTTTCTTCTTTATTATTCTCTTCAAAACTCTCCCAAGAAATATCCTTGAGACGTGTGTTATTCCAAAAGCAACAACCAAAATTAGAAGAATTTTAACTCCTTTTGTAAGCAACCATGAGATAAGTTGTCCAATGCTTACCTCCATCATTATTTTATAATACACCATTTTTTAATTTTTGGAACGCTAAAACAAATAAAGCTTTCGTCACGCAAGGGCTTTTGTGTTTATTCTTGCGAGATGCCTAAAAATTTGTTTTAGCGATGCTTTTCCTTTCCGTGTTTTAAAATACCTCTCTCTTCTTACAACATCTTACTTACCTAAAAAAGCTTCATAAAATATCAGTTTCAGCGGACGACGAAACCTCGTTGAACTCATCTCTACTACCTTTTGGGGACTGTCCCCGAGAAAGTGATTGAGCGGCTCTAAACCACGTAGGGTTTAGGGCTTGCCACATGCCACGTAGGGTTTAGGGCTTGCCATGCACCCTACGTGGTGCATGGCGGAGGGGGCGGGACTTGAACCCGCAACCCCGATAAACGGGACTGGTTCTCCAGACCAGCGCCTTGCCAATTCGGCACACCCCTCCGGAGATAACATTAAGCGATAAACTTTAAACTGTAAACAACAAATTTCTATAAATTTCCATTTATTTCTACAAATTTCTTTTATCTATATTTTCATTTCTCTTAGGGCTTTTATTCTTTCTTCTACTGGCGGGTGGGTCATAAATAACTTTGCAAACCAGTTTGATTTTTGCTTTCCTCTAAAAGGATTTGCAACGAATAAATGAGCAGTCGCAGAACTTGCAACGCTCATTGGATGAGGATCTGAAGCAATTTTCTCTAACGCTCTTGCTAAACCTTCTGGATATCTTGTAAGCAAAGCGCCCGAGGCATCTGCTAAAAATTCTCTTTTTCTGGAAATTGCAAGTCTTATCAATGTGGCAGCAATTGGGGCTAAAATTATTGCAATCAAACCTAAAAGATAAAATAATTGATTTTCCTCTCGCTTTCTTCTGCCTCCCCCACCCCACCAAAGACTTCTTAGAAAAATCTCGCAGGCAATTGAAATCATTCCGGCTAACACTACCACTACAGTCTGAAGAAGAATATCACGATTCTTGATATGAGAAAGTTCATGAGCAATCACTCCCTCAAGTTCTGAACGTTCCAACTTCTTAAGCAATCCTCGAGTTACCGCCACAACAGAATGATTAGGATCTCTTCCTGTTGCAAACGCATTTGGTTGTTCTTCGTCTAAAATGTAAATTTTTGGCATTGGCAGACCGGCTGTAATACATAAATTTTCTACAATCCGATAAAGTTCTGGGTTGTCTTCTTTTTTTATTGGTCTTGCCTTTGTCATATAAAGAACGATTCTATCTGAATACCAATAAGAAGTGATACTAGAAAGAACTGCAAAAATAGCAGCAATAATTAAAATTTCTGGTTTTTCAAATACATAACTAAAAATCCATCCGATGCCAATTATAAAAAGCAAAAAGATGGTAATTAAAAAATAGGTTTTTCGGATGTTAGTATCTTTTAGGGTATAAAGTGTTGGCATATTATTTTTTTATTTCTTTCTGGATTGCCTGTCTTTGCCGTGAAACTATTTTAAAAAGTTTTTTTAAAGAGTCATTTACCCCACAAAGCCTTATCAGAATCTTCTTTTTTTTCAATTCTTCAATCAGATTGATTAATTCGTCTGCAAAACTTCTTGAAAAAAATATTACTTCAGAAAAATCTAAAGTTATAATTTTTTTGCCGCAACCAAGAATTTCTCTTTTGAGAGTGTCTACCTCTTTTCGAGAAATTAGATATTTTTTTTGAAATTTTATTTTCATTGTTCTAAGTATTTATAGAAATCTATTTCCTTTATCGGCGCGTTAATTTTTATTTTTGTTCCCTTTCTGGGAGGAATTTTTTGATATTCTTTCCTTTCTTTTTCGAGAGTAACTCTTGCTTTTCCCGTTTCGATTACAAGTTTGCCGTTTATCTTTCTTGTAAGATTTTGGACAGAATATAGCCCAAACCCCCTTTCGGATAAATTTTTTGTAGAAAGCCCTGAGAGAGCAAAATCAATTGCTGAAAAATCATCTTTTGGAATTATTTTTCTTTTAAGATAGGATCTTCTTATTCCTATTCCCTTATCTTCTACTTCTAATGAAACAAATTTTTTCCTAATCTCTATTTGAATCTTTGCCTTTTTGGCTTCGGAGTGCTCTTCTATATTTGTAAAAAGTTCAGAGATTACATAAAGAAGGTATTGTATAAATCCTTTTGGAACTTTTAGTTGTTCTACAAATTCTGAAAAGTTATCAAATTCGTTTTTGATGTTTTTGACCAAAAAGTTTTTTTTATAGGACGAGCATTTCATTTTCATCATTTTAATTAAAGATTCAAGAAATACAAGAGAGGTTACCAACTTCCGCCACCACCGCCGCCGAAACCTCCACCGGAAAATCCTCCACCGCCAAGGCCACTACTGCCACTACCTGCCCCACCGTGGAAAGCGCCACTGCTAAAAGCAGATAAACTATGGCTAAGAGAATCAGCAAACGCTACGGCAGAAAAACTTGTAACAACAGGTCCTTCATACCAAGATGGAGGGTTCTGATAAATGCCTTCGAACGCCTTTGCCCACTTATCAGTCAAGCCAAAAAGTATTGCATATGGCAGATACTCTTCAAAAATATTTTCTCTTTCATAAAACTGAGCCCTATATTTTTCCGCTGTTTTAATAAAATCCCTGAAGCCTAAAATTTTCCAGTAAGCATCTGCTCCTTTTCTTGTCTTTTTTGGCATAAAACGAGCAAAAATAATAAAGAGAAATCCTGATGAAACTAAAGAAATTATAAGATACTTAATAGATGAAAGCCCCGAACTTATAGAAGAAAAAACAATAAAAACAAGAAAAGATACTAGCGCAGAAATTATTAAAGAAATAATTGCTACTAAAATAAGTTTCGGGAAGTTTCTTTTGGTGACCTTCGTCTCTAACATCTCTAAATTGGGGCGAGATTTTTGCAAAGGGAAAAGTTTCGCAAAAACAATGGGTGGTATTACAAGTAAAAATATGAAAAATAAATCAAAAATGGCATCAACTGATGATGATTTTGCCCATAGCAATAAAAGAGATAAAAAGATAATAATGCTTCCTAAAGTATGCCAGTGATTTAAAACTTTTTGAGGATTCTGAGAAAAATATTTTCTATCTGTCAATTTTTGAAAGCATTTCTTGGTAATTGAATTAACCGAGCGAGCCAACCTACCCGATCTTTTTAGTTCAGACAATTTCACCCTTTCTTTTCTTGAAAACAAGTTTTCTAAAAATTTCTTTTCATAATCAGAAAGTTCTTCTGAATTTCTAAATTCTTTAAGTTTTATAAATTCGTAATCCTTTTTTGAAAAGAAATATTTTTTCTCAATTTCTTTTATTTTTATAAATCCCCTTACTGCCAAATCAATCAATGTTGCCGCAAAAGCCCAATTGTTTATTTTTTGTTTTAAAATGGCTTGCACCTCCATTGGTCTCAAATTGTCTGGTGGTTCATACTGAACAACTATAGGTTTTTTGATTTTAGGATCTCTCCCCTTGGTAAACCACTGATAAAAAAGAAATAAAAAGACAATTAATGGAATAGCAAAAGCGCCATATTCACCAATTACCCAGAATGCTTTCTTGTAGAAAGGAATTTTTATTCTCCCTTTTGGCAAACCAACAACTACTGTAAAGCCCTCGCCGGGCGAAAGTTTATCTAACGTTTCAAAAATTACGCTTTTGGGCTCATTAGTATAAAAAGTGCAATCTTCTTTTTTAGAACCATAAACTCCGGTAAAACATTTTGGAGTTACCTCTGATAAACCAATATTTTCTGGAAGATTAAGCGCAAACCTCGCTTTTTCAATAGGAACTTTCCATTGATTGCCGGTAACGTTCCAATATAATTCATCGTGATCTTCAAAGAATAAAATCCCTTTCTCTACCTTATATTCTATATTATATACATGAACCCCTGTTATTAGTTTGTCGAGATCTCCAATCTTAATCTCGAGTAATTGTCTTTTTTCTTTCGTCTGAAATTTATAGGGCTTATTTTGTTCATCAAAAACTCGTACTTTCGTAATCCTTATTCCTTTGGTTGGTATAACTCTAAAAATTCCGTGTCTATGATTAGAACCAAAATCATATATTATCTTTTCCCGAACCAAATAAGAGGCGTCTTTATTTAAATTTGCCTCAACGTCAAAACTTTTTATTTTTTCTGGAGAAAAACTTTCTTTATAGAAGGAGTAAGAAAAGGAGAAAACCAAAAAACACAACAAAAACCCTAAAAACACTGAGAATGCTAACTTAGAATTCATATGAAAATTCTAAAAATTAGAATTCAACCTTTGGTACTTCTCTTGCTTCTGGCTCTTCTATTTCAAAAAGATCCATCTTTTTGAAACCAAAGAGTTTAGCAACAATGTTTGTGGGGAAACTTTCTATTTTAATATTAAGGTCTCTAACATTGGCATTATAGAACCTTCTTGCTGCCTGAATTTTGTCTTCTGTGTCGCGGAGTTCTCTTTGTAATTCAAGAAAATTTTGAGAGGCCTTAAGATCTGGATAATTTTCAGCAACAGCAAAAAGAGATTTAAGAGTTTGGCTCAAAAAGTTCTCTGCCTCACCCTTTTCTTTTGGGGTTTGAGCACCCATTGCCTTTGATCTTGCTTCTGTAACCTTTTCAAACACTTCTTTTTCGTGAGATGCATAACCTTTTACTGTTTCCACCAAATTTGGAATTAGGTTATATCTTCTTTTAAGCTGCACTTCTATATCTGACCATGCCTCTTTGGTTCTGTTTCTGAGACGAACAAGGGTATTAAAACTAAAAACTACCCAAAGAATCAAAATGGCTAAAATTATTAAGATTATTGTCAGAATAGACATAAGTATTTATTAATTATTCAATTTAAGTATATCTTTACTTATCAATAAAGGCAAGCCCTTGTGGGACTTGCCCCAACAAATTTCCACCAATCAATTTCCACAAATTTCAATAAATTTCTATAAATTTCTATTTATTTCTATCAATTTCAATGAATTTCTATATTTTAGTATTCTCCTCCAAATTGATTCTGGTTTTCTTTTTCCTTTTTCTCCGGAATATCTGTCACCACTGCTTCTGTTGTCAAAAATGTTGCAGCAGCAGAAGAAGCATTTTCTAACGCAGATCTTACCACTTTTGTTGGATCAATTATTCCTGCCTTTCCAAGATCTTCAAACTGCAAGGTTAAAGCATTAAATCCAAATGATTGTTCCTTGGCAGCCTTTACTTTCGCCACCACAACCCCAGCATCAACACCGGCATTCTCTGATATTTGTCTTAAAGGAAATTCCATTGCCTTTCTTAAAATCTCCACTCCGGTCCTCACATCTCTTTCTAAATCAGCATCTTTTTCTTTTATTTCTAAATCCTCAAGCGATTGAGACGCCCTTATAAGAGCAACACCTCCACCAGGAACAATTCCTTCCTCAATTGCTGCCTTGGTGGCTGCTAAAGCATCCTCTGCTTTGTGCTGTCTTGCTTTCTGCTCAACTTCGGTGGGAGCACCTACTTTTATCACTGCCACTCCCCCACTCAACTTTCCTAATCTTTCCTCAAGTTTTTCTCTGTCAAAATCTGATTCTGTTTCCTCTATTTGTCTTTTAATCTGATTAATTCTTGCCTCTATCTCCTCCTTTTTTCCTTTGCCTTCAACAATAGTGGTATTCTCTTTAGTAGAGATAACTTTTCTGGCTCTACCAAGCATTTCTAATTCAACTTTATCAAGTTTGAGACCTACTTCTTCAGAAATAACCTGTCCGCCTGTCACCACTGCTATATCCTGAAGCATTTCTTTCTTTCTGTCTCCAAAGCCAGGAGCTTTCACAGCCAATACATTAATTATTCCTCTAAGTTTATTAACCACAAGGGTGGCTAAGGCGTCACCTTCCACCTCATCGGCAATAATTACCAAATCCTTTTTGCCGCTTGAAACAATCTTTTCTAAGATAGGAACAATATCGTTTAAAGAAGAGATTTTACGGTCTGTAATAAGAATGTAGGGATCTTCCAGTTCGGCTTTCATATGCTCGGCATCTGTCACCATATATGGAGAGATAAAGCCCCTGTCAAACTGAAGACCCTTTACTACTTCTTTTTGAAGCCCGAAAGTTTTTGATTCTTCAATGGTGATTACTCCATCTTTACCTACCTCATCGATAACTTCGGCAATTAGATTACCCATCTCTTCATCTTCTGCAGAGATGGTAGCCACTTTGGCAATTTCTTCTTTTTTAGAAACAGGTTTGGAAATAGATTTTAAAAACTCTACTGCCTTTTTTGTAGCGATTTCTATGCCTTTTTTAAGCGCTAAAGGATTGGCTCCAGCAGCCACATTTTTCAATCCTTCTGTAATAATTGCCTGAGCCAACACAGTTGCTGTAGTGGTTCCGTCTCCCGCCACATCATTAGTTTTAGAAGCCACCTCTTTTACAATTTCTGCCCCAAGATTCTCTATCTTATCTTCCAGTTCTATTTCTTTAGCAATAGTAACTCCGTCATTAGTGATAGTAGGAGAACCAAAACCCCTGTCTAAAACAACATTTCTTCCTCTGGGACCAAGAGTAACCTTTACAGCATTGGCAAGTTTATCAACGCCAATTTTAAGTTTTTTTCTTGCCTGCTCCGAATATTGAATTTGTTTTGCCATATTCTTTTAGCGGGGAAGGTTAATGGCTGTCCTTTTAAAGAACAACCACTTTCCTACCCCTCTCTTTAATTTTAATCTTCAATCACTGCAAGAATATCGTCTTCTCTGGCTATTAAATATTCTTTTCCGTCTATCTCTATCTCGGTTGGTCCATATTTTGTAAAAATCACTTTGTCCCCGACCTTTACATCAATAGGAATAACTTTACCTGAAGATGTCTTTTTACCCGGACCAACGGCAATAACCTTGCCTTGTTCCGGTTTTTCTTTTTCTGCTGTTTGAGGAAGTAAAATACCGCTCTCTGTTTTTTCTTCTTGCGAAAAGGGTTCAATAAGAATATAATCTGCTAAAGGTTTTATTTTCATATCTAGCCAAATTAATTATTTATTAGAGAAAACAAAATTAGCAATTTCGACCTTTAACTGCTAATTTTCTATTTATTAATTTATTCTACTCTCAAAAAATTGTCAAGAGAAAAGCGCGGCTCAAAATGAGCCGCGCTTTATCTTTATTACTTTAGCCTCTCTCCCCCGTGTCTTCAGGGTGGAGTTCAACAAAAACTAATGCTATAAAAAGACAAATCAAGCCCGCACCTCCAATAATAGATTCGACAATCCATCTATGATGTAGAGCCACCAAAATGCCTGCTACTGATCCAAACAAGAAACCAAGATCAAAAAAGCCCATTGCCGGTACTCTTTCTTTCTCTAAAAGACACCATCCGGCACCCAAAATCGATAGAGTTGAAGCCGCCCCAAAAAACACTGCCAGATACAAATGATGCTTCCAAGCAACCATCAACATTCCTACAGCCACCAAGAAAAAACCTACCATCGCCAATTTAATCAATCTTTCCACTCTTCCCCCCTTTTTTGAAAGAGCGTTTGTTTTCTTTTATATATCATATTATCTTTTTGTCAAAGGTCTCCAAATTTTGCTTGACTTCAATTTAGTTTTTTGATACAATACTTTAATTCCAATGCGGAGATTCTTGCTTCAAATCTTAGGCAGCATTTTGGGGCTCTATCTTGGAGCAAGATTTGTTCCCGATATTGATTTTCAAGGACCGATAAAAATCTTTCTTCTGGCAGGCCTTACTATAGGTGTGGCTAATTATTTTCTAAAACCCTTATTGAACCTTATTTTTTTACCCCTTAAAATTTTAACTTTCGGAATAATAGGTATCATAATAAATATCGGCATTGTCTGGTTCGTGGTAAAAATTATTTTTCATAATTATTTTGTTGTTGGCAATTATTTATCCTTTTTAATATTTGTAATGGTAATATACCTTACGGGAATGGCTCTCTCAGGCCTTGGTTCTCCCTTACAAAAAATTCATCGTTGATATGGAAAAAGCACTTATATACATCTCTCAAATTATTGTTTCAATCTTACTAATTGTTTCTATCCTTTTACAACAACGAGGCTCTGCTCTTGGGTCTGCTTTTGGCCAAGAGGGTGGTTTTTATGCTACCCGGAGAGGTATTCAAAAAAAGATACTTTATTTAACTGTGGGCTTGGTTATTATATTTGTCTCTCTCTCTATAGTAAATCTTGTCTTCTAAGAACTCTATCATAATGAAAATCTCTCTTCCTAAAACAGATCTTTTATCTTTTGAAAACCTTAAAAAAATAAAAAGGCTGCCGTTTGTTTTAAATTTCAAAGAAAAAATACTCCTTTCTTTTTTTTGTTTTCTTTTTCTCTTAGGAATAATACTTCTTATTTTCTCTTTCTACCTTTCACACACAGAGGTAGTGCCGGCTCGTTGGGGATCTATAAAGGAAGGTATTGTGGGCCAGCCGCGATTTATCAATCCTATTTATGCAGACACAAATGATCCAGACAGGGATTTAGTAGAACTTATTTTCTCCGGTTTAATGAAATATGATACTCATGGGAAAATAGTTTTAGATGCTGCGAAATCATACCAAGTTTTAGAGGAAGGAAGGGTATATGAGGTAGAACTCAAGAAGAATATTTATTTTCATGATGGCACTCCCCTCACAGCCGACGATGTAATCTTTACTATTAAAACCATCCAAAACCCGAGTTTTAAAAGTCCTCTTTTAAAAAGATGGTTGGGTGTTGAAGTAGAAAAAATTTCAGATTATAAGATACGGTTTGTGTTACAAAACCCATATCCTGAATTTTTGGAAAATCTAACCGTAAAAATATTGCCTGCTCACATCTGGAAAAATATTTCTCCAGAAAATTTTCCTCTTGCTATTTATAATCTTAAACCCATTGGTTCTGGCCCTTTCAAATTCGAATCCCTCCAGCAGGATTCTTCGGGCTCAATAAATTCAATCACTCTCTCTGCTTTTGAAAATTATTTTGGAAAAAAACCTTTTATCCAAAAGATTACTTTCCTCTTTTTTGAAAACCAACAATCTCTTGTCTCTGCGGCAAATTCTGGGTTAATAGACTCTTTTGTTCTTCCTCTCGCTTTTCAGGACTCTCCTTCTAACCTAAAACTTTATACTTTTAAAAGCCCGAGATATTTTGCTCTTTTTATTAACTTAGGCAAAAATAAAAATTTAGATACACCGGAAATTAGAAGCGCTCTTAATTATATTATTGACAGAAAAAAAATTATCGACGAGGTTTTTAATCAAAAAGGGTTAGAAGAAATTTCTCCTTTTCTGCCAGAAATTTTTGACATTGAAAAACCCGAAATTAATACCCCTGATTTAGAAAAAGCAAAAGCATTATTAAACAAGAATGGTTTTCAACTTATAGATGGAAAATGGGTTAAAGTGGAAAAAGAAGTTAAAATGAAATTTACAAAGGATTTAACTGTTGGTTCTAAAGGAAAGGAGGTAGAAAATTTACAGAAATGTCTGGCAAAATTTCCTGAAATTTATCCAGAAGGTGAAATCACTGGTTATTTTGGAAAAAAAACAAAGGCAGCGGTAATTAGGCTTCAGGAAAAATATTTTGAAGAAATTCTCAAACCTTCGGGCTTAACTCAGGGAAATGGAAGAGTTGGTCCTGCCACAAGAGAAAAACTTAATGAGATTTGTGTTGTTTCTCCCGCCCAAAACATACCCTTGAAAGTCAATATTGTTACCGGAGATGAAACAGTGCTTACAGCCCTGGGAAATGCTGTCAAAAATCAACTAGAAAACTTTGGCATAGAAACAACCTTAAAAGTTCTTCCTCTTAATAAACTAAAACAAGACATTATCCAAAAAAGAAACTACGACATTCTTCTTTTTGGACAGGTTTTAGGCCTTTTACCTGATCCATTCGCTTTCTGGCATTCGAGCCAGAGAGAATATCCTGGTTTGAATTTTTCTAATTATAAAAACAAAAACTTAGATAAATTACTGGAAAAGATTAGAGTTGAGCCAGATATTAACAAAAAGAAAGAGTTGATCTCTGAGGCACAGGAGATATTTTTAGAGGATATGCCTGCAATAATTTTGGGAAGCCCTGACTTTATTTATTACGCAAGCCCAAAAATAAAAGGTATAGAAGAAGGAGTTATCATTACCCCCTCCCAAAGGTTTAATCAAATAAGCAACTGGTATATTAAAACCAAAAGGGCTTTTAAAAAATAATTATGCGCGAAATAATTTTAAATTTTCCAAAACAATTTAGAGTGGGTTTTGAGAGAACTCCAAAATTAACTGTAAAAAAAGCAATAAAAGGAGTATGCATCTGCGGTATGGGTGGAAGCGCTCTGCCCGGAAGCATTTTATATTCTTGGATTAATACAAAAAAAATTGATCTACCCGTAATAGTCAATCGTGATTATTCTCTCCCCTATAGAATAAAAAAGGGGTGGCTGGTAGTGTGTATTTCTTACTCGGGCAACACAGAAGAAACACTCTCCTGCTTCAAAGAAGCGCTAAAAAATAAACTGACAGTTGTAAGTATAGGATCTGGTGGTAAATTAGAAACTCTCTCTAAAAAACATCACGTTCCTTTTATTAAAATTCCTTCTGGCATTCCTCCAAGAACTGCTATAGGATATCAATTTGGGGCATTGGTGGGAATACTAAAAAACTGTGGAATCTTTAGCAAAAAAGATGTTCAAGAGTTATTGGCTTTAGAAAATATTAATGCTCGCAATCTCGAAAATTACGGCAAAAACCTTTCCAAAAAGATCGTAAAAAAAATTCCTATAATTTATGCTTCTAATAAATTTAAAATCGCTGCTCGGATTTGGAAAATCGCCTTTAATGAAAATACTAAAATCCCTGCTTTTTGGAATTATTTTCCTGAACTTAACCACAATGAAATGACAGGATTTACAAAATACAAAATTCAAAATTCAACCTTGCCTGCCGGCAGGCAGGAATGCAAAATTGCAATTCAAAATTCAAAATTTTATTTTATTATTCTAAAAGATAGAAATGATTACAAAAGAATTAAAAAAAGAATGGACTTAACTGCGAAGATATTAAAAAATCAAGGTGTTAAGGGAGAAATCATAGATATCAAGGGAAAAAATTTTCTTGAAAAGGTATTCTCTTCCATTATTCTTGGTTTTTGGACTTCGTATTATCTTGCCAAACATTACAACATTGATCCCATTCCTGTAAAATTAGTTGAAGAACTAAAAAAGAGAATTTAGAATCTGGAATATAAAATTTTGAGTATTATGCTTCTATAGATTTTTTGTTCTGGGTTCTAGATTCTATTTCTTTTTGCCGGGGTGGCGGAATTGGCAGACGCGCCAGCTTCAGGAGTTGGTGGGAGAAATCCCGTGCGGGTTCAAGTCCCGCCCCCGGCACTAATTTTTCGAAATTTCAAATTCTCGAAATATCGAAATGTCGAAATGTCGAAATTTAAATAGAAATTTATAGAAATTCAAAATTAGCCATTATTTATTATTGATTTAAACAATATGCCAAAATTACAGAAAACAAAAAAAACTGAAAAGTTTATAAGAATTATTCCTTTGGGTGGACTGGGTGAAGTCGGAAGAAATATGACCCTTTTGGAATACAAGGATCAGATTTTGATTATTGATATGGGCCTTAAAATGCCTGAAGATGATATGCCGGGTATTGATTATGTTATCCCCAATATTAAGTATTTAAAAGGTAAAGAGAAAAACATTGTTGGGGTTGTTTTTACTCATGGTCACTATGATCATATTGGCGCTATTCCTTATCTTATTGAAAAACTTCAATACCCCACCCTATATGCGCCAGGTCTTGCTAAGGGTATTATTATCAGAAGACAACAAGATTTTCCCCATCTTAAAAAATTAGACCTTAGAGAAGTTAGAGCGAAACAGAAAATTAAATTGGGTGTTTTTAGCATTGAGTTCTTTCGGCAAAATCACAATATTGCTGACAACCTTGGTCTTTTTATTAAAACTCCTCTGGGCAATATTGTACATACCTCTGACTTCAAATTCGACCCAGACCCTGTTTATGACAAGCCCACAGATTTTGAACATCTAAGAAGACTAGCAAAAAGAGGAGTGTTAGTTTTGATGTCTGATTCTACCGGAGCAGAAGAAGAGGGACATTCTTTATCAGAAAGCACCATTATGGAAAACTTGGATAAAATCTTTGCTCAATCTAAAGGTAAAATTATTGCTGCTACCTTTGGATCTTTAATTAATCGTATTCAGCAACTTATTAGTTTATCTGAGAAATATAAAAGATACGTTGCCGTTGATGGTTATACAATGAGAACTAATGTAGAGATATGTAAAAAACTGGGATATATTAAGGTTAAAAAAGGAACCCTCATATCCCCTCGCGCTCTTCAGAAATATCCCGACAACAAAATTACTTTAATATGCACTGGGGCTCAAGGCGAGGAACAAGCCATTTTAATGAGAATAGCAAATCGGGAATATCCTTATCTCAAAATTAGACCGAACGACACTGTTATCTTCTCTTCTTCTGTTATTCCGGGAAACGAAAGAACTGTTCAAAGATTAAAAGATGAATTATATCGTCAGAAGGCAAAGGTTTATCATTACAAAATGATGGATATTCATGCTTCTGGACACGCCCGACGCCAAGAACTTAAAAAGATGATCAGAATAATGAAACCCAAGTTCTTTATTCCAGTTCATGGGCAATATTCTATGCTTTTTAATCACGCTGAACTGGCAAAAGAATGTGGTATTCCAGAAAAAAATATTGCTATATTGGAAAACGGCGACATTCTCCGCGTAGAAAAAGAAAAAATTAGAATAGAAAAAGAAAAAGCGCCGGCAAATTATGTAATGGTAGACGGTTTGGGTGTAGGTGATTTCGGAGAGGTGGTCTTAAGAGATAGACAGGCATTAGCAAAAGATGGTATCTTTGTAATTATTACTGTGGTTAACAGCCAAACAGGGAAAGTTATCGGCTCACCAGACATTATTTCTCGAGGTTTTGTTTATTTAAGAAGATCTAAAGATCTTTTGTCGGAAACAAGAAGGAAAACAGTTGAGATTGTTAATCAAGCAGCAGGACAAGGAAAGTCAGTTAACTGGGCTTATGTTAAAAATATTATTAGAAATAAACTTGGCGATTTCCTTTTCTCAAAAACAAAAAAACGGCCAATGATTCTGCCGGTGGTCATAGAGGTGTAACAGAAATTAGATCCAAATTTTTAGTTCTTAATTTTTAGTTTTTATTCAATTTTTATTTCTTAATTTTTAAACAAGCTCCCGTCTCTTTTATTGTTCTTTTGGGCTAAATTATATTATTTAAGAAATAAAAATTACAAATTAAAAATTGATTAAAAATTACAAATTAAAAATTAAAAACTACTTGACTGCCCCAAAATCATCTCTGTAAGCTCTCTTATTTTCTCCTCAAGCAATTCTCTTGTTTCTGCTTCAACCGTAAGCCTCAATACCGGCTCTGTATTTGATGGCCTCACATTAAACCACCAATCTTTATACTCCACCGTCAAGCCATCAATTTTGGAGATTTTTCCATCTTTATAAATCCTTTCTAACTCTTTTATTTTCTCTAATTTATCTTCTACTTCGAAATTGATTTCTTTTGAGTTAAAATATTTGGCAATCGGCTTTATCAATTCGGAAAGCGGCTGGTTGAGTTTTTCCAAAACTTCCATTATCCTGAAAAGGGTTAAAATCGGACTTTCTGAATAATGATTTTCTTTCCAGAAGAAGTGACCCGAAAGTTCAGCGCCCAAAGCGGCTTTGTATTTTCGCATTAAATCTTTAATAAAAGGATACCCTACCCTGCTCTTGATTATTTTAATATTTTCTTGTTCTAAAACATCTCGCACGCCCCGGCTTGCTCGGGCATCACAAATAACAATTAAATCTTTTGTGACGCTTTGCGCTTCTTTAAGATAGTGTTTTGCTAAAACTCCTAAAATAAAATCTGCTCTCTGGGCATTTCCTTTCTCATCAAAAAACACAATCCGGTCACCATCGCCATCAAAGGCAATTCCAAAATTAAGTTTTTGATCTCGAATTATCTTTCTTAGTTCTGTTAAAAGTTCTGTTCTAAGAGGATTTGGTTCGTGATTTGGGAAGTTTCCGTCCGGCTCTTCAAAAATTCCGATATAATTCAGTGAGAATTTTTTGGCAATTTCTTTGAAAAACAAACTCCAGCAGCCATTAGAAAAATCTGCTGCAAACTTCAGTTTAGAAGGATCTCCCTTGGGTAAGTTTTTCTCTAAAAATTCTAAATATTGGTCAAAAAATTTAACCTCCTCTACTCTGCCCTTGCCTGAACGTTCTTTTTCAAAGGATCTTTTCTTAATAATCTTGTATAAAATTTCTGTACCTTGATTAGTAGCCAGAGGATTTACTTCCCGTAAAAAAAGTTTGAAACCGTTATATTCTCTTGGATTATGAGAAGCAGTTACCATTATTGATCCATCAACTTTAAGATGCCAATTTCCAAAAAAATGAATGGGGGTTGCTGCAATTCCCCCGTTTAAAACTTTTGCTCCCTGATCAACTAATCCTGAAATCAAATTTTCAAAAAGAGATTTGGAGGAACTTCTTACATCATAATTTACCAAAATTATAGGAGAAGAAAGATAATATTTTTGAGCAAGAAAAAAAGCAAACGCCCTGCCTATTAAATAAGCCGTCTTTTCATTGATCTGACTTGGATACACTCCTCTAATATCGTACCTTCTAAAAATTTCTGAATTCACTTTCATATATTTATTATAAAATTTTCTCCCACTAAAACAACTTTTTTAAAACTCCCTCCTCCCAAACCGCTGTAATAACATTGCCATGGCAATGTTATTACAGCGGGATAGTGTAGGGGTTGACTTGAGGCGGGGTTATTGTTAATATGAAAAAACTTAAATCTTAAGCGTATGAAGAGATATTATGAATTAACATTCATTGCCAATCCCACTTTAGAACAAAAAGAAATAGAAAATCTTATAAACTCTGTCAAAGAGGATATTTTGGTTTTAGGAGGAGAAATAAAAAACGAACTTCAACCAAAAGCAATTCAATTGGCTTACCCAATTAAAAAATTTAAAAATGCTTATCTTGTCAGTTTTGATTTGGAAATAGAAGCACAAAAATCAGAAGAAATCAAGAAAAAATTAGATCAAAAAGAAGAAGTTTTAAGGTATATTTTATTTAAAAAACAACCACCAAAATTTATAGCCCAAAAAGAAAAAAGCCAAGCCCCTTCTCCTAAAGCAGAAAAAACCGAACCCAAAAAGATTAAAAAACCTGTAAAGGTCGAACTTGAAGAAATAGACAAAAAATTAGAAGAAATACTTCAAAATGAACCTAAATAAAGTTTTTCTTCTGGGTAATTTAACTGCTGATCCTGAGATAAGAACTACTCCTTCGGGCAAATCTGTCTGTCGATTCCGAATGGCAACAAATAGATTCTGGGTTGATCGACAAAGCGGAGAAAAGAAACAAAGCGTAGAATATCACTCCGTAGTGGCTTGGGACAAACTTGCCAATATCGTGTCTCAGTATCTCTCAAAAGGGCGTCTCGTCTTTGTAGAGGGTAGGCTTGTTACAAGAACCTGGGAGGATGGATCAGGAAATAAAAGATCCCGCACTGAGATTATTGCAGAAAATATTCAACTTGGTCCAAGATTTGGTCAATCCGCCAGCCAAGAAAAACCTCCCACTCCCTCACAAACACCTCCTGCCCCAGAAGAAGAGATTCCAATCATTGAAGAAGGAGAAGATATCAATGTAGACGAAATTCCTTTTTAGGAATTCAACGCAAATGATTAAAATTGTTTAGCAAAACTATGAATGATTGTTATTTTTGTAAGCAAAACATAAAAGAGGTCGATTTCAAAGAAGTAGACCTCTTAAAAAAGTTTATTACTGGTTTAGGAAAAATTAGATCCCGTAAAAAAACCGGTCTTTGTAAATATCATCAAAGACGCATTGCTCAAGCAATTAAAAGAGCCCGCAATTTAGGCTTGCTCTCCCCTACTGAAAAATAGCCCCTACAACTCCTCTTCTTTCTTTTGTTCTTCTTTTACTTTTTCTAAAACATCTTTTCTTATCTTTTCCACTAACTTTGGGTTTTTTCTCAAAAATTGCTTTACTGCTTCCATTCCCTGCCCCAACTTCTGCTTTTCATATTCTAACCA
>JAGGVA010000048.1 GCA_021158195.1 bacterium
GTGCGGGCCCAGGTCCGGGACCTGGATAATCTCCCGGAAACAAAAATAAGTGCCAACTTATTTAAAACCCCTGCTTACGCCTATGCGTAAGCATGTCCCTTTATAATTGGGACCGTCTTTTTCCTGACTCCCGATAGGGAAAAAGGCGCCAACCATCGGGATAGGCGACAATCTTCGGCCCTGAAAGATTGTTTACTCGCTGAAATTTGATTCAGGGCAGGGGTTCTAAATTTTGCCTGTTTAAAATTAGAACCCTGATAAAAAAACAGGCTACGCCCGTAGAGTCATTTTGGCGAAACTTCTGGACGGGGGTTCGATGCCCCCCACCTCCACAGTCAATTATCGATTGTTTTTCTTGTCTCGATTTGAGAAAAACTAATAACTAAATTTCTTACCATTCGAAAAAAGAATTTTATCAACAATCAAATAAGGGCTGATGTTGTGAGAGTTATTAACGAAAATGGAGAGCAACTTGGTATAATGAAAAAGGAGGAGGCTTTGGCAAAAGCCAAAGAATTAGGCCTTGATTTGATATTAATTACAGAAAAGGCAAATCCTCCTGTTTGTAAAATCATAGATTACGGAAAATATCTTTACCAGCAAAAAAAGAAGGAGAAAAAAACACGGGCTAGTCAAGTGAAGGGAGTGCGCCTCCGGTTTAACATTTCAGTTCACGATATGGAAACAAAGGCAAAACAAGCCAAGAAGTTTCTAGAGGCAGGAAATAAGGTAAAAATAGAGTTAATTCTTCGTGGAAGAGAAAAGGCGCTTAAAGATTATGCCAAAGAAAAGTTAGAAAAATTTTTAGAATTACTTAAAACTTATGTTGATGTTGATATAGATCAACCCCTTAAAAAAACTCCCCACAGTTTAATAGTTATTATTAAGAAAAAATCATGAAGGCAAAAACTCGTAAATCACTTCTAAAAAGATTCAAAATTACCAAAACCGGGAAGATATTGCGACGTATTCCCGGGCAAAATCATTTTAGAGCAAAAAAGTCAAGAAATGTTATTAGAGAAAAAAGAAGATGGGTCGAAGTTTCAAAAGAAGAAGCACAAATTATTAAAAAATACCTTTATTTTCCGCCCAGAAAATAATAGAAAATAATTATTAATCACTACACTACTAATTATGGCAAGAGTAAAAAGAGGAACTATTAAAACAAAAAGAAGAAAGCATATTTTAGAACACACCAAGGGATTTAGATGGGGAAGAAAAAATAAACTCAGATTAGCGAGAGAGGCACTTTTACACGCCTGGACTTATGCTTACCGTGATCGCAGAGTTAAAAAAAGAGAAAAGAGAAGATTGTGGCAAACCCAAATATCAGCCGCTGTCAAAAATCTTGGTCTTTCTTACAGTAAATTTATTCATCTGCTCAAACAAAAAAACATCCAGTTAGATAGAAAAATTCTATCACTATTAGCAAACGAACATCCAGAGGTTTTTAACAAGATTGTAGAAGAGGTAAGAGAAAAATAGAAACTGTGGATAACTTTTCTTGACAGAAATTTATGGAGGAGATAATATAAAAATTGCCCTCGGGTCAAATCTCTTCGGGGAGGCGATCTGAGGGCTTTTAAGTTTAGAATGATGTTTAAATGGCTCCTTCTGATTCTAACAGTCTTCTCTTGATCTTTTCTCCTCGATTATATCCTCCAAGATTCCCGTCTGACCTAATCACTCTGTGACAAGGAATTCTAATATCTCTATTTTTGTGTAAAATGTTTCCCACCGCCCTCCATGCCTTGGGATTTCCTGCCAGAACGGCTACCTCTTTATAGGTCAAAGTTTTTCCTTTGGGAATTTTTCTTACTACCTCTAAAACTCTATCTTTGAAAGGTTTGACTTTCATAGATTAAGAATTTATCCGATTGTTTTGTATTATAAAGTTATGCGCTTCCTCCAAAACCTCTTTCGCTGTTTTGTGAGTAAGACGTTCTAGTGCCTCTTTAAATGGTAGCCACTCAAAGCCAATATGCTCAAAAGATATTTTCACCTCTTCCTCTTCTGTTTTTACCAAATAAAAAACAACAAATTTTAATATTGTCTTACCCTGCCATCTAAAAAAATATTTTATTGTTTTTTTAAACCCTTCCAAAATCTGTATATCTTTTATACCTGTTTCCTCAAAAATCTCTCTTGTGAGCGCCTCTTTTTCGGTTTCTCCTTTTTCAATATGTCCTTTTGGGAAATCCCAATAATCTTTTTTTGATCTGTGAGAAGCGCCGGGATAATGTAAAAGAAGGTAAAAATTTTTACCTTCTTTTTGTCTAAAAATCACTGCCCCAGCCGACCTCTCTATTGGCATATTGATTTAATTTTTCAGTTAGTTGAGGTTAATTGAAGGCGCCCGCTTTCTGCGGGCGCCTCCCTTTTAACCACCCTTCCTTTACGGCTTTCTTAAAATATCCATCAATCTCTGAAGAATCTCCTGAATAGAAGCAACCTGAGAAGACAATTCCTCCAAACTTATAGTGGTTGAACTGCTTCCGATCGTCTTAGTCAAACTGTTATTTTGTTCATTTGACTCTCTTACTCTTTTTTCCCAATCAATTATTCCTGTTACTGTAGCCTGTTGACCATACCTTAACCCGATTAAGCCAGGAGTTAATCCTCCTGTAGTTTTGCATTCTCCTGGTTGAGGAACAGAAAATCTATAATAGGAATTGCCTCCATACTCTTTACCTGTAGCCTCATTTCTTAATTTAATTAGAAAATCCGAACTACTCCAACCTTCTCCTCTATTACAATATTTAACTTTTATATAGGGGCTCTGGTAGAAAATATCCTCTATTACCAAATCAGGCAACTTCTCACTTCTCTCACTTGAAATTATCACCTTCACATAATAAGGAGTAGTGTAACTTCCTTCTAATCTACCATTTAATTTTCTTCCATAGACATAACCATAATAATATTTAACATAACCAGGGTAGCCCGAGGTTGATTCAGTAAATGTCCATGTCTTTGTGCATTCTTTAGCATTATTGCAATATTGTGAGTGCCATTTTCCTTTATAATATGCCATTACCTTGTAAACTCCTTGATCATCCTGAGCAGAGATTGTGAGAGTGATGTTTTCTCCTGTTTTGGCTTTGGTCTTGTCAACAGAGAGAGTACCTGTAACTGGGTCTTCTTGCTGAGCGGGTTGCCTTCTGCATGCTCCATTTTCACAGCCATATGGGCAAACATAGTTCAAATATCTTGCATCACTGCCCACACAATAGTGCTCTTTTAGTGTTCTTGAATTTATGCAGAAATCTGTAAGTTTTGTACCATCTACTGTAACGGTTCCTCTCTGATAATAATTCTTCCCTCCGTCTGAGTCGGTACAGGTAGGAGTAATTTCTTCTTCCCATTTCACTCTCACATAAGAAGGAGTAGTATATCTCCCTTCTAATCTACCATTCACTTTTCTTCCATAGACA
>JAGGVA010000046.1 GCA_021158195.1 bacterium
GTGCCCAGGGCGGGACTCGAACCCGCACGCCTATAAAAGGCACGGCCCCTCAAGCCGCTGCGTTTACCAATTACGCCACCTGGGCATATATAATTTATTTGTACTATCAAAGTACTTTGGCAAGGAAATCTTACTTAAAAGCGTGAAACGTGGAGCGTGAAGTTCATCCCTCCCCCACCTAATATCCTCCTTCCAAAGGGAGGGGGAGAATTAAGGAGGGGAGAAAGAATATCAGAGTCTTACCAAAGTGGTTTACAATTACATCTTATTTCTCTTCCACTTCTCTTTTATTCTCTGATTTTGTTTCTTCCTTTAAATTTTTTGTTTTCTCTACCATTTTTGATCTTAATTTCTTTCTTATTTTCCTCTCAGACTTCTCTCGAAGATAATAAAGTTTTGCTCTTCGAGTCTTTCCTTTTTTAATAATCTCTATTTTTTCAATTAAGGGAGAATGCAAGGGATAAGTCTTCTCTATCCCAACCCCTTCTAAAATTGCTCTTACTGTAAAGGTGGCATTTATTCCTTTCCCATGTTTTCTTGAAATTAAAATCCCCTCAAAGACCTGAGATTTTTTTCTTTTCTCTTCCGGAACCTTTTCATAAACCCTAACAGTATCTCCCGGCCTCATTTCTGGCAAATTTTTCTTTAAATCTCCTAATTGGTATAGGTTCATATGTGGGCAGTACAGGATTCGAACCTGTGACCTTTCGCACGTCAAGCGAACGCTCTGCCACTGAGCTAACCGCCCTGAATCTGATTTTTTATTTTAACAAATTTTATTTATAAGTCAAAAAGGTTTCAATCAAATTCAGAAAAATCTCTCTTGACAAAATACTTCTCGGGGGTATATTAGTCTAATCTCAAAGTGGTGTCTTTAATTTGTACTATCCAACCACTTAGGTGTGGTTGGCAATTACATTTAATATTTAAGTTAGCAAACTATGTTAGAAATAATTTTAACTGATCAAAATTTTGAACAAGAGGTATTAAAAAGTGAAAAGCCGGTGTTGGTTGATATGTACTCAGAATGGTGTCCTCCTTGTAAAATAATATCTCCATTTTTAGAAAAAATAGCTGAAGAGTTTTCAGAAAAAATAAAGGTAGGGAAAATGAATGTAGAGCAATCTCCTCTTACGGCTTCTCAATATGGAATTGAGGTCATCCCTACCCTGTTGTTTTTTAAAAATGGTAAGGTAATAGATAAGATTGTTGGTGCTGTTCCTTATAAGGTGTTAGAAGAAAGGGTAAAACAAAATTTATAAAGGAGGGTTAGAAAAGATTATAATTAACATTATTAAAATGAAAAACAAATGGAAAAATTTAATAGGAAAAAGAATATTAATTTCAGGAAAGGGAGGAAGTGGGAAGAGTACGTTAGTAACCTTGATGGCAAAAGCGTTACAAGAGAAAGGATATAATGTTCTTGCCTTAGATGGTGATGCCTCCAATCCTTATGGACTTTTTAAATTAATATGTGGAACAAAGAAGAAAACTCCTCCTAAACCATTAATAGAGTTTTTTGGCGGAATTGAAAAGGTGGGATGTCCTGTAGATCAACCTTCCTCTTTAACCAGATTAAATAATCATATTCCTGTACCATCCAAAAGAATAGATATTTTAAAAGAAATTCCAAAAGACTACTTTGTAAGAAGAAAAAGGCTAATTTTATTTCAGGCAGGCAAGATTAAGGAATATGGTCAGGGTTGCGATGGTCCTATAGAAAAGGTGGTCAGAGATTTTATGGTAAAAGGAAATTATGTTCACCTTATTGATGTGAAGGCAGGAATCGAACATTTTGGAAGAAAGATTTCAGAAAGGGTGGATATAATTTTAATTGTTGTTGATCCTACTTTGGAATCTATCTCAATAGCAAAGAGAATAAGAGAATTTTGCAAAAGTATGAAAATGAAAGATTTTTGGTTAATTCTAAATAAGATAAGGTCAAACAAGATCAGATCTCAAATGATAAAGAAATTGGGCAGATTAAAAGATAGGGTTATTGGTACTGTTCAATGCGATTCTAAAATAATAAAATCAATCTTAGAAGGAAAACTTAAAAGTGAAAAGCAAACCCTAAAAGAGATAAAGGAGATTATTGAAAAGTTAGAGAATTTTGAAGGAAAATGAAAATTGTCAATATTTTAAAACAAAGTCTAATTGAGTATCCTGGAAAGATCTCAGGAGTTATTTTTATCGCCGGATGCAATTTTCGCTGCCCCTTTTGTTACGTGCCTCATTTGGTCTTACCCGAGAGAATTAAAGAACTTCCCTCCATACCAGAAAAGGAAGTATTTTCTTTTTTGGAGGAAAGAAGAGGATTTTTAGAAGCAGTGGCTATAAGTGGAGGAGAGCCCACTTTAAATCCAGAACTTCCAGACTTTATTAAAAAAATTAAAAAGATGGAATATGCCATAGAATTGGAAACAAATGGCTCTAATCCTGAGATGCTGAAATATTTAATTGAAAAGAAACTAATAGATTATGTCTGTATGGATATAAAAAATGATTTGGTATTTGAGAAATACAACCCAGTAGTAGGTGGCGTCTTAACCAGAGAAATCTTTGAAAGGGTAAAAAAATCAATTGAAATCTTGCTGCAAGGAAAGGTAGATTATCAGTTTAGAACTACTTTAATGAAGGAATTTCATAAGAAAGAAGATATTATCAACATTTGCAAAAAAATAAAAAAGGCAAAGGTGTATTACCTACAAAACTTTGAAAATACAAAAGGAGAGACAGTAAGTGGAAAGACCTTTACTCCCTTCTCTGAAGAAGAAATTAAAGAAATAATTGAAGAAGGAAAAAAGTATACTAATATCAAAGCAAGATCTTATTTGTGATTGATTTGAAGCAAAAATAAGAAATAGCAGAACAATATTTGCTTGAGAAATTAAATACAGAATTTGACAGGTATTAGGAATTGTATTATCATAAGTAAAAAGTAGTTTGAAAAAATATAGGAGGTAAAAAATGAGAGGAAAATGTCCTGAATGTGGAGATCGTATAATTAAGGATCCAGAAACAGGAGAACTTTATTGCGAAAAATGTGGATTAATTATAGATGAAATTTCTATAGATCCAGGAAGAGAGTGGAGGGTGTTTAACCCTGAAGACTGGAAAGAGAGATTAAGGGTAGGTCCTCCTAATAACTGGAGGCTTCCTAATAAGGGGCTTGGAACCTCTCTCGTTCCAAAAGAACTAAAAGGAGAAAGAATAGGACGAGAGGTTTCGCCCTTCCTAAAAAAGGACAAAGGTCTAAGGTTGGCTCTTTTAGAAATAGACAGAATAGCGTCCGAACTTAAACTCCCAACTGAGATCAAAGAGGAAGCATGTGCCTTATACCAGAAAGCGAGAGCCAGGGGTCTGCTTAAAGGCAGAAAGACTGAGGTTATAGCAAGCGCCCTATTGTATATTGTATGTAGAGAATTTGGAATCCCTCGAACTTTCAAAGAAATAGGAAAAGTGGCTAAAGTCAAAAACCAAGAAATATATCCTACCTATCGCTCTCTTCTATCACACCAGAGTGAACTAAGAATAAAAACGTCGATTCTCTCGCCCGAACAATATATTCCAAGATTCTGTTCGGTTCTTGGATTAAATAAAGAAATAGAGATGAATGCATTAGCAATAGCAAGAGAGGTTTCCAAAGAATTGATAGGAAAGAGAAATCCTATAGGAATTGCAGGAGCCGCTATTCATCTTGCTGCTTCTATAAAAGGAGTAAGGATCAAACTAAAAGAGATAGTGAAGGTCACAGGGGTTACAGAACCTACGATAAGAAGAATGGATAAAGAAATAGCAGGAATATTGAAACCACTTTTGTTTAAAAATTAAAGGGACCTTTGTCCCTCTTTTTTTTATAGGGGTTCCAAGAAGAGATTTAAGCGACAGCGGGAAAGTCGGCGTCGGCGAACAATTTATAAATTCTCTTCAGAAATTACTTTTATTCCATGCTTTTTTAGCAATGCTGTAGTAACACCATCTCCTTTAATTAGTGTTCCAGTAAAAGTGCCATCATAAGTTTTTCCACAACCACAAGAAGGGCTTTTTTGCTTGGCAATGAATTCCTTTATACCTAACAGTTTAGCAATTTTTAGAACTTCGCGAGCTCCTCTAATAAAGTATACAGTTACATCCTTTCCTTCTTTATTTAAAACTTTGCATTTTCCGTTAAGCACATCATCTCCTGTGCCGTTTTGAATTTCTTGAGGAATCCTTGGAGTTGGTAATCCCCCGAGTTGCTCAGGACAGATAGGTATCAAAACCTCTTTTTTAGAAAGTTCAATAACTTTTTTATTTTTGTATCTATCTTTGCCATCCCAGGTACACCTTATCCCAAGTAAACAAGCACTACAAAGTTTCATAATTAAAATAGTAACTTAGAACTCATTTTATAAACTTTTTCTTTCGGCGAGCCGACGCTGATTGGATATAATATATTGCGGTTATGAGAAGTTTTGCTTTAGCGAAATTTGGGAAAATCATATGAAGTAAGTGTAGATTCTCCTCATAGTCGCTGTTAAGGCCCCAGCCTATTGGTCGAGCGAGCGATCACGAGAGAGAAATTCAGGGCGTGAGCGATTTTAAGAAAATTTCAGCTTAGTCTATCAGTTGGCTTTCTTCTATTTTAGATATTAGTGAAAAAACAATGGCTGCGACTCCTAAGATTATTAATGTATAATTTAATGACCAATCTACTAGTAATCCAACTGCTGGGTTTATGATAACAAGAGCAAATCTTCTAATCATGGAAATTGTTGAAAGTACAGTTGCTCTTTTTGGTGATGGAATATATTTGTTCATATAACTTACAAAAAGGGGTCTTCTTGATAAGCCAAAGCCACCACCAAGTATTATAGCTAGTAAAACTAAAGGAATAAATGTTGTTAAGCCACCAATAATAAACATAACCCCTGTTATTGCTGCGCTAAAGAAAATCAATCGTTTTTTTGATCCAAATATTCTTTCAAGTCTCTGGTAATTATTCATAATTAATATCTGGCTTACCACAAAGCACGCATGAACTATCCCAAAGTAACCAATATTTATACCTGCTTGTTTTAACATTGGCTGGTATAGCCAGATCATAAAGTAGGCAACAGATGCTATAAAAATCATATCCATAGCCAAAATTTTTAGAACTCTACTCCTATAAAAAAATTTCATACCATCTTTTAATATATTAAAATATCGTTTTGATTCTATTTTTTGAGTAGTTTTAGGTTCTTTAAAGGTTAGAGCAATAAGAAAAGCTATGCTAAATGGGACAATCAATAATAACATCGGTGCTCTTAAACCAAATTGATCTGCAATAAAACTACCAATAGGCGCACCAATCATTATGCCAGCCAAACCAAAGCTTTCTACTCTACCAAAAATCTTTTTTGATTTTTTTGTTTCATTAATTTTTCTCAGAGTATCATAAACAAATGCTTCGTCCGCCCCAGACAATAATGCGGCTGACATTGCCCATAAAAATTCACCAAGCAAGAAAATATAAAAATTGGGCATACTTGCATATACGAAAGCAGCTATTGCATTTACACCACATGCTAAAGCAAGAGAGTGTTTTCTGCCTAAATAATCAGCAACAGCTCCAGTAGGGATTTCTAAAAGGAAAGTCCAAAGCATAAACCAAGATTGTAAAATCATTATTTGTGTAAAGTTTATACCGCCCCAATCTATAAAAAAGGGAACTAATACTCCAGCAGTGAAATGTAAACTAACAAAAAATTTGAAAAGATATATTTTCCAAAGATTGGCTCTAAAAATCGTAGTCATATAATCAGTTTATTTAAAATTGTTTATAAAAGTTGTTAAAATTAAAAGTTACGGAGAGCGAATACCCAAATTGAATTTAACATATAGCATTTTACGATGTTCGGTAGAGCCTTAGCGAAAACGAATTTAGGTTAAACCTTTGAAAGAATCAAGCCGTAAAATGCCTCTTAGGCAAACCTAAACCAAAGGTTTAAAACATCACATCCTTAAGAAATGCGAAGTATTTCGAAGATATTTGTGGATACACCGTGATTTCATTATTTTAATAGTAGCATTGCTGCTTCATATTTGGGCTTAATAAGCTTTTTGGATTCTTCAAAATGCACTTGTTTCCACTTGTTTTCTAATTTTTGTCTTACAGCTTCTTTTGCTTCACCTTGATTCTTTCCTTCTCTAAATGCAGCGTAGAATATTCCAGAAATGTTATCAAAATTGCTTAATATATCAGCTTCTGCAACAATTTGTTCTTCAATAGAATCTCTATTATTTTGTTGTGAACCTCTATGATTTAAAATACACTTTTTAACTAATTCAATTTTTTCTTGTGGATAGCCAAGTTTTTTTAGTTTTTCTTCTGCGATCTTTGCGCCTGTAATATGATGATTCTCTCTACCATAAACAATAGAGCCAATATCATGCAACCAGGAAGCAATTAATATTACCTCTTTATCTCCACCTAACTTATCGGCCAGTTTTTCTGCATATTTAACCATAGGAATAAAATGATAAAGGTATGGATCATATCCATATTTACTAGTGGGTTTCTTGCATTCTTCCTCAACGAATTTTTTTATTTCTTGGACTATACCCATAATAAAACTTAAAAGAAAAAACTTTTAATAAATTTATCGGAAAAAGGTACACCCACAAATGTCGCCTAACATATGCGATTTAACGAAGTTTTGCGAACGCTAGTGAGCAAAATTTGGGTCGTAGCGAGCGAAAGCGAAGCGGAGCCGTTAAATCGCTGTTAGTTTCCTTTTCCGAAGGAAAAGTTCGAAGCCCGAAGGGCTGAGAAAATCGCGAGCCAGCCCTTATTTTTCCATTATTAAATTAAATTTAACATAAGTTATTACAGAATTCTCATCAGCATTATACCATTTTTTTAACGTATTCTTTAATTCTTCTAAACTTTTACTTCCACATAGTTTTGCTTCTGGTTCTGTTAAATCTTTAACTCTTTTGATTTCAACTTTTTCAATTTGTGCTTTTCCAATCCTTTTTTCAATATCTCCGTCAAATAAATTTGGCTTGTCAGATAAATATACTAAGACCTCTTGACCTATCTTGAAATAATGTTCACCTTCCATTATGGTAGCTGTTTTAGTTCCATCATACAAAACTTCTTTATACACGCTTGAAAAATGAAACCCTAAAATTGCCATAGTTATTAGAATATTATCAACACTATTTAAATTTTTGGGCTGGCGAGCGATTGGAACTAACATATTGCGGTTATGAGAAGTTTGTCCAAAGGACAAATTTGGGTCAAAACAAGCGAGAGCGAAGTTTTGCTTCATAACCGCTGTTATCTGTCCCGTTAGGGCGAGGATGCTTGTAAGAGCACCGCAGAGTTCCCAAAGGTGCCGAAAAATTTTTATTTTAAAAAATCCAAAGCAGTTAAAGAATATATTTTTGTGACTTCTATTACACTTCTAATTTCCACATATTCATTTTTATCATGCATGCCTTCACCCTCACAGCCAAAATTAACTGCTGGTATTCCTTTTTCAATAAACATCCACATATCACTCCAAGGACCAGACCCTTCTGTAATCGGTGTTTTCTTCAATATCTTTTTTGCATTATTCTTAAGAATTTGAACAATGGTTTCTTCTGGCTTAATAAAAACTGGCGGGACATATACAATAGGGGTTAATTTATATTTCACACCCAATTTATCAATTTTCTTTCTGATTTCTTTTTCCATAAACTCTTTTGTAATTCCTGGTAAAATTCTTGTATCCCCAAAAGCCTCGCAATAATCTGGAATAATGTTTATTGCCTTTCCGCCCTTAATTAAAGTAGGAAATGTTAGAACATTTTTTCTTCCTGGAAAAATTGGATGCTCTTTTGATGGAAATTTAAAATTTTGCAAAGCATTAATTACTCTTGTCATATCAAGTATAGCGTTTAATCCTTCCTTCTTTTGCTCCCACTCTCTTGAGCCGGTATGAACGGCGTCTCCAAAAACTTGAATTTTAAACCTATAACCTCCTCTATTTCCAATTGTTATTTTTCTTGTTCCTGGCTCACCAATTATGGCAGCACTACCAATATATCCTTTTTCTAATAAATATCTTGTACCAAAATGAGAAGCCGCCATTGGTTCTTCATCAATTACAAACTGTAAAAGAACTTTTCCGTTTAACTCTTTCTCAAATTTGAAAAGTGCCTTTGCCATAAAAATATAACAGCACAAAGCGGATTTCATATCCAAAGCACCAGATCCATAAAGTCTTCCGTTTTTAATAGTTCCCAAAAATGGATTAAAATCCCACTCACGGGCAGGGGGAACGGTATCCATATGTCCGTTGAAAATTAAAGTTTTCTTTCCTTGACCAAATTCGCAAACTACATTTGGTCTTGAAGGAGAAATGCTTTCAAATTTTGGCTGAAGCCCTATTTCTTTGAGTTTGTTAAAAATAAGTTCAGCAATCTCTAATTCTATAGGATCATAAGGACTGGACTTCGTTGGATCATCCATATTAGGATTTATGGATTTAGTTTGTACCAATTTCTGCAAAAACTTAATTTGCTCTTCTTTTGTTTTCTCAATTTCATCTATAATTTTTTGTTTAATATTGTCCATAATCATAAAAGAATTATAGATAACGTTTTGCCGTCTATGAGAAGTTTATCTGAAAGAACAAATTTAGGTCAAGAGAGGGAAGCGAAATCTTGTTCATAATCGTTGTTAAGCAACCGGATCGAGCGACGAACTCCAACGGAGTGAGGAGAGTAAAAATGGGCTGCGGTCGGAAATTAGTAAAAATAATAACCATCGCTTAATTTAATTACAGCATATGAATTACAAAAAATTCTGTCTCCTTCCCAAGGTCCTGTGGGTTGTTCTTTAGTTCTTTCCCAATGCAATCCATCTTTTGAAACAGCTTTTACTGGATAACTCAAGTTAGGACATTCTAAATCACTACAGGGCTTATTATCAGAAGGCAGGTGTCCACCATAAGCAACATAATAATCTCCTTCATCAATTATAGAAAATTGGAATGCAAAAGGTATTTTTATTTTAAATCTTCTGGTAAAATATCTTCCATCTTCGGACTCTAAAACTTGCGCTTCATCAAAATTTTCTGAACGGGTATAAATGTAGTATTTTTTAGCATTTTTTTCATAAAGAACAGTGAAATCAATTACATTTAAACTTACAGTTGGCTCACCGGTTACTTTTCCTTCAAAATGATAATTATATCCATCCTCTGAATACGCGCTCATTAAGGGGCTGATGGCAGGTCCGGCTGCTGTTCTTTTGGTAAAATACATCCTATAACTGTCATTTGGTAACTTTACTATTGTAGGATCTCCCCAGGCAGTTATATCTTGTTCAAGTCCTTTTATTGTTATTTCAGGCCTGTAAAATTCCCACCCATCTTTACTTGCTAAAAATCCCATATCTCTAATCCTATAACCAGTTTCTTTATCTTCAATTCCTTCACGATGAGAAAAATCTATTCCCCCTAAAAGGATAGTACCGTCTTTTAATAGTATTCCGCTTGACCCTCCCCAGAAATTTGCTACATTTTTTCTTTTTTCAAAATTAATTCCATCGGGAGAATAACAGGCTACAACAACACCAAAAGCGTTCTCTGTTTTCTGAGTTATCTTTTCAGGTATATTCTTAAATATAAATTCAGATTTTTCTCTAATACTTGGAGATAATAATAATAAAAGAAGTGAGAACAAAAATATTACTCCTATTATGCTAATAATTATTACTTTTTTTCTCATAATTTAGATGTAATTTATATCTTTAATAATTTTTTGTTTTCCGATCACTTTTCGCGACTCATTTTTATTTCACTTAACATATTGCGGTTATGAGAAGTTTTCACGAAGTGAAAATTTGGGGTGACTTGCCGAAGCCAACAAAGTCCTCTTAATCGCTGTTAGCAGACCCGACTGGAAGGAGGGCGAGGCTTTCGGAGAGAGTCGAAGAGTTCGGGGGCAAGCCGAAAAATTACTTACTTTAGATTTAATTCTCTAACTCCAAACTTATACTCTCTCCCCAAATCAAAGGAATAACTTTTGATGTTGGAATTTGCTGATGCACTTCGTCCTTGAAAGAAAGAATTTTTCTAAAATCCCCCTCCTCTATGGTCTTTGGTTTTCCATGAAAAATTTCCCAATGATGAAGAGGAATAACTATTCTAGGTTTTAAAAGACGAACTTCGCGCAATCTGTCTGGATAACTTCTGATGTCCATTAAAAAGATATCAATGTCTTGAGGGATTTTTTCAAATGCTTCCCCTCCATCAGAACCAATTAGTCCGGCATCGTCGGTGTGGAGAATAGTAAAACCATCAACCTCAACTAAAAACCAACGGGTTGGAACTGGAAACTCCCCTCCCCTTCCCCCTTTGCCGTGTTCGGCAGCAAAGGCAGTAATTTTGGCTTGCTTAACCATTTTTGTCTCATCTTCGCCCATAGAGATAAGATTTTTTGAATTGCCAAATATTTCTTTTAGCTCTTTTCCTTTTGGATCGCTGCGTATTGGCTTGCGCCATTCTTTTTTAATTTTCCCTGAAGGAAGCACCACCGCAACCCCTCTGTTCAGAGCTCTTTTAACTAAAGAACTGTCATAATGGTCTCCGTGAGGATGGCTGATAATTAAAATGTCAAGTTGGTCGGCAAGCTTTGGAATACCAAAGTTAATCCATTTATTAGCTAAATCAAAACCAATGGTTAAATTCTTTGTTTTCGCCACCATTCCCATATTATAGACATACCAAAACTTTATTTGTCTGTCAGGAACCTGAGCATTTTTAATCTCATTATATAATTTATCAAAACGTAATTTGTAAAACTTGTGTAAATCAGAAAAAAGATAAGAATAAACAAAAAGAGGACAGTCGTCATCAAGTATGGGGAAGTGATCAAAAGCAAAATTATCAAACTCTAAAAGTAAATCCTCCCTCTCTTTAGTCAAAATTTCTGGCTGATATTGATTAATTTTATTACTGAATTTTCTTACTTCTTCAGAAGGAGAAGCAAAATACCAAACAACCAAAAATAAAGAAAGCGCTAAAAAAATACCTAAAATGATAATGTTCTTTTTATTTAACATGTTTATTCTCCTTTTTTCTTTCTTAACTTTCTATATTTTAATATAATTATTGTTGTTACCGCTATTATTAAAATAATGGCTATAACTAGAACTAAAACACTCCATAAATCTCTTTGTTTTTTGAGAACCTCAGAAGTATTTTCACTGTCTTTCTCAGGTATACAATCCTCTGGGCAGTTTTCATAACTTTCTCCCTTTCCTTCTTCACAAATACCATCCCCACAAATTGCAGGTTCACGCCTCTCCTCCTCTTCTGCTGCCCAGGGAGGAGTAGGGCTAAAAACCTCTTTACACTCAATCTCTTTTTTACTGGCGGTGTTACCTTCAAAAAGGTATTCTCTTGCCCCTGTTCCAGCTACTAAATACCTGCCATTAAAATCAACAAAAGTTACATAAGTTGGTGCCTGATAAACCCAAAGAGGTTGATTGTTTTCTTTCGCAAAGAGATAAATTTTCTTGTTAAGACTGACAGCAGCCAGCAGATTTCCATCAGAACTTAACTTAACATCTCCCACTTGTTTGTGTTTGCCCGTGGCGGTAAATTTCCACAAAGGTTTGCTGTTTTCTCTTGTGAAAAAATAAATGTTTCCCGAGCTTGTTCCAGCAGCAATATATTTTCCATCTTTAGACATAGAAACTGCCCTGGCAGTGGAATCTTCTGGCGAGGCATGTTGCCACAAAAGATTTCCTTCCTTTGAAAACAAAAAGATATTTGGTTTGCCCTGTTCATTGTCAGCCACAAAAGTTATAAAACTTCCATCATCAGAAATAGCGGATTTGTGCACTGGAGCGTCACGAGTCAGCATTTCACTTCTAAAAATAATTTGACCGTCTTTAGAGAAGAGATAGGCTCTCCTGTCTGGACAGCCAGAGGAAACAGCAATATATTTTCCATCAGGGGTTATCGCCGGACGGTAAAAATTACCTGTTTGATCATACTCAGGATGACTGGCTTTATATTCCCACAAAAGATTCCCCTTTTTATCAAAAAGAATAATTTTATCCCCTTTCCCTTCTGTATTGCCAAGTCCAACAGCAATATATTCTCCATTCTCAGAAACAGCTACACCGATAGCATTAGCCTCAAGAGACTTCTGCCACAAAGGCTTTTCAGAGGTAATCTCAAAGAAATAAAGAGTAGTTTGCAAGGTTGCAGCAAGATATTGGCCGTTGGCAGATATATCAACTCCATTGAAAGGTGCCATTGTTACTTGAGGTACATCACATATTTCACAAAAACTCCAAAGGGGTTTGTTGCTGTCTTTCGAAAAAAGATAAATGTAATAGCCGCTAACAGCGGCAATATAATCATTTTCAGAAATTGCAACTCCTTCAATCCAATCATTTTTTGTTTTAAATGACCAAACCTTATTACCTTCCTTGTCCAAAAGAATTATTTCATTGTTGTCCAATTTTTCATCAAAGAGAAGCGGCCCTTGGTCTGGAGAGTCAATAAAGTTGCTTCGGATTTTTCCAACTCCGTTGCTGGCTTCAAAGAAATAAAAGAGTTCTCGCCCTGAGGTGGGAATATATTCGTAAGTGTACAAAACCCCTTCTTTATAATTCTCTCCTCTTGTTTTTTTCATATCATGCCATTCGCCGTTAAGCCAGATGCGAACATACTGAGGACTTCTTCCCTTTTCATCTTTGTAAAGAGCAATGTAGGTAAACTTGGTGCAAGGTGTTCCCCAAAAAGGAGAAACTCCTCCTGAAAGGTGAGGACCATCTTTAGTCTCTTCGGCACTTAATTTCGGAACGGTTAAATCAAGCTCAGTTTTAACCTCTGCATGAAGAGGTCGAATTCCTAAAACTACAATTACAAAAATCAAAATGACAATTAATAGTTCTTTTTTCATCATAATTTAATTGAATTGATACATATAAAAAACTCTTTTTTTTCAGATGAACCCTTGAATTTCTGCTAACATATGCGATTGTGATAGTAAAAATCTGAGCGATAGCGAGGAAGTCAGCAGGAGCGATCTTATAATTGATGAATAGCATCTTCTAACCACGGAGGAAGACTATATTTTCTCAAGTTTTCTCTTGAAACCCAGATATAACCATTCCACTCTCTTCCTTAATTTCTCTTTTTAGCGCTGATTCATCATTCTCTTGGGAGTTTTTCCTTCCTCCTGGAAGTTCATACTCTTCACCAATAAAATCTTCTTTTTTTCAAAAGAAGAAACTTATTTTTATATTGAATCAATGCCCTTACTGCTTTGTATTTTTCAATTCCATAAGAGTGAAATAAATTTAAGAGTTAATAAGCTTTCTCTTTCGGCGAGCCGATGCTGATTGAAAATATAACGCATCGCAAATATGCGAAGTTCGGCTTTGCCGAAATTTGGATGAAGTTCCGAAGGAACTGAACCGCATATTTGCTGTTAGTTGCCCTGTAAGGGTCGGAGTAAGTGAAACGAGCGGAGAAGCTTACCTCGAAGCGTGCTACTATCGCACTTCTCTTTTTGAAAACCACTCACCAAATTCAGTTAGATAGGATTTTTCATAAAGTTTTACTCTCCATCTTTCGTATTCCTCTTTTTTCAATTCTGCAAGTGTTTTGTCTAATCCTTTGGGAATGAAA
>JAGGVA010000058.1 GCA_021158195.1 bacterium
AGGATTCAGTGCAATGATTTTGTTGGCAGAAAGTCACATCGCCCTACATTATTGGCCAGAAAATGAATATTTAGCAGTAGATATTTTCACTTGCGGAAAAGATAGTGATCCTCAAAAAGGATTAGAATATTTAAAAGAGCAGTTTCAACCCAAAAAAATGGAAGTTCAAAGAATAAATAGAGGAAAAGTGCTTTCTTAAAACACTTCAAAACCGAATTTATGCTTAATTTATTAGGAAAATTTTTAATTCTCTTTGGAAGTTTTATGATACTTCTGGGGGTGTTTTTAGCATATTTTCCTAAAATTCCAGTTCTTGGAAAACTTCCCGGCGATATTTATATTAAAAAAGAAAACTTTGTTTTTATTTTTCCAATTACAACCTCAATTATTTTAAGCCTTGTCCTTTCATTGATTTTTAATTTATTTCAAAAGTTATTTAAATAATTTAAAATTCAAATATGCAATAATGCAGACAAGGTAGGTGAAAAGGTGATAAAATTAAATAGTTAAATGAAGGATAAAGGAAAAAATAACAAAGAAGGAATAAAGAATATTCTTCTTTTAGGAACAGTCAGTTTTTTGAATGATATTGCAAGCAAAATCATTTTGCCTATTCTGCCTTTGTTTATAAAAAGTATAGGCGGAGGAGGGATGGCAGTCGGTATAATTTCAGGATTGGGAGAGAGTATCGCGAGTTTATTCAAAATGTTGGCGGGCTTTCTTTCAGACAAATATGGAAAAAGAAAGCCCTTTGTTTTTGGCGGATATACAATTTCTGCTATATCAAAATTGTTTTTTGCCTTTGCGTCTTCTTGGCCTCAAGTTTTGCTTCTACGTTCCCTTGAGAGATTGGGCAAGGGTATAAGATCCGCTCCGCGAGATGCAATTTTGGCTGCTTCTTCTACCAAAACAAAAAGAGGCAAAAGTTTTGGAATTCACAGAGCAATGGACAGCGGGGGAGCAGTTTTGGGAGCAATTATTGCCTTTGTATTATTTTGGTATTTAGATTTTGACTTTAGGAAGATTTTTCTTGTTGCCGGTATCTTTGCTTTTCTTTCTTTAATTCCTTTAATTTTTGTAAAGGAGAAAAAACAGAAACCTAAGGAAATTTCTTTAAAAATCGGGCTTAAAAAACTTCCCAAAAACTTAAGAATTTTTATTATTATTGCCACCTTGTTTGCTTTAGGCAATTTTAGTTATATGTTTTTTGTATTGAAAAGCCAGACCTATTTTTCAGGGAAGTTTGCCACCGGAATTCCAATTCTTCTTTATATTCTTTACAACACTTCTTACACTTTGTTTGCTGTTCCCGCAGGGGTTTTATCAGATAAAATCGGCAGAAAAAAGGTATTGTTTTTAGGATATGCTCTTTTTGGCTTGGTTTGTCTGGGGTTTATTTTTGCAAAATCTACCGGGATGTTTGTTTTGCTTTTTATTGTTTTCGGCTTAAATTATGCCTTGGTTAACGCTAATCAGAGAGCATATGTTTCAGATTTGGCAGAAGAAAAAATTCGAGGGACAGCGCTGGGGACTTTTCATATGGCAATTAGTTTAGCCAGTTTACCCGCAGGGATAATCGCAGGTTTCCTTTTTGATCTAAACCCAACATTTCCATTTATTTATGGAGCATTAATTTCTCTTGTGGTTACTATTATTTTCGGTTTTTTCAGATGAAACACCCGCAAAAGAGCAAAAAGACGAAAAGAGCCGATAAAGATTTTGCTTAAGAGAAGAATATAATTTACAATAAACTAAGCGGTTCTGATAACGTTTTTGATAAAATTTTTATATGATTTCCAAAATAAAATATCAGGATTTTTTGTGGATTAATATTTATAAGCCCTCAAGAAAAGACATAAAATATCTTGAGGAAAATTTTCACTTTCACCCTCTTGTCTTAAAAGAATTAAAAAAACCATCGGTCCGTGCTCATGTAGATCATTTTGAAGATTATCTTTATTTTGTTTATCATATTCCAATTTATGACCCGGAACTTAGATCTTCAATTCCAAAAGAAATAGATTTTATTGTAACAAAAAATTGTCTTATTACAGCAACCTATGAAGAAATAGACATTTTAAAAAATTTCTTTAAAAAATGCCAAAAAGATGAAGAAGCGAGGGCTTTTTATTTAAAATCAGGGCCGGGCGGTGTAATTGTAGAAATTATTAAAATTGCCATTCTTTTTACTCTAAGAGAGCTCACCCATATCGCTGAGAAAATTCGCACAGTAGAGAGAGAAGTTTTTTCAGAAAATTTGTCAGAAGAGAAAAAAGTAAAAGAAATTTCCTTTATCAAAAGAGATATTTTAAATTTTCAATTAATTACCAGGCCGCATCAAAAACTTTTACACTCATTATTTTTAGAAGGAAGTAAATTTTTTGGTAGAAAATACAGAATTTATTTTTCCACCATTGAAGCAGAAGAGATGAAAGTAATAGATACTATTCAGAACTTTAGAGATATAATAGAGTCGTTAGAAATAACAAACGCCAACCTTGTAAATGTGAAAATTAACGAGGTGATGAAGATTATTACCGTGCTTGCTTTTATTACCTTCCCGTTAACATTTTTAAGTTCGCTTTTTGGAATGAACGCAAGTTATGCCCCTATTTTGGGACAAAAATACGATTTTTGGATAATTTCTGGGGCAATGATTTTTTTGGCATTTTTGATGTACAGATACTTCAAAAGAAAAAAATGGATTTAATTTACTAATAATTAAATCCAGACACTATGAGTAAGCAATCTCCCAAAAGAAGAAGTTTCGAGATTAAAAAGAGGCAAAAGAAAAGAGCAAAACTTAAAAAATTAAAAGAAAAATATTTTTTAGCAAAAACTCAAGAAGAAAAAGAAAAAATTATAGAAAAGATTTTCAAAATAGCCCCTCACATTAAAATTGAGGAATGGCTTAAGAAAGATTAATCTTTATAAAAATTAAGTTAAATTTATGAAGGAAAATATTTTTAATAAACCAGCCAGAGTATTTTTGGCTTTTTTGGTTTTTGGAATAATCGCTGCCCTGCTTGTGGGTTTTTTAACCTTTAAACCATGTCCTCATTTTAGTTCGTCTGATAACAAATTTTCTTTGGGAAAATTTTCTTCAGAAGAAGAATTAAAGAACTTTATTCAGGAAAGAAAATCATTTTTTGGAAGAGATTATCTTTCTTCAATTTCCGGCATAAGAGAGTTTTTATCTCAAATGGAAGTTAATCTGCCTACTGAAGAAAAATCAGCAGCGGGGGCAGGGGAGCCGGAAAGATTTTCTCAAACCAATATTCAAGTCGAAGGGATAGATGAGCCAGATATAGTTAAAACAGATGGAAAAAATATATATTTCTCCTCGGAGAGTTATTACAGATGGATTGAGCCGATACCATTGCTAGAAAAAACTTTACCGGAAGAAAAGATGTCTATTATTCCTCCGAGATGGAATTATAAAACAAGGATTATTAAGGCCTTTCCTCCAAAGCAACTAGAGGAGTTAACCTCCATAGATAAGCAAGGGCAACTTTTATTAGTTGATAATTTTCTTATTATTTTCTCGGGCAACAAAATTTACGGCTATCAGGTTTCAGACCCTCAAAAACCAGAAAAAAAATGGGAAATATCTTTGCGAAAGAGAACCTATCTTGTAGGGGCGAGATTGTATAACAAGAAACTATATTTAGTAACAGGCACCTCAATATATGATTATAATCCTTGTCCAATCAAGCCATTAGAGATAAACAATGAGGTTATCTCTGTTAAATGTGCTGATATTTACTATCCTCAAATTCTTTTTGAGCCCACTGTTAGTTATACTTCTTTTATTATTGATCCCCAGACAGGCAAGAGAGAAAGAAACATTACTTTTCTGGGTTCGCGCCAAGGGATAATTTATATGTCGAAAAATAATCTTTATATTACTTATCCCTCCTATCAGGATGTTTTTTCTTTTATGAAAAACTTTATTTTAGAAACAGGTGAGGATATTTTTCCTCCAGAAATTATAGAAAAAGTTAAAAAACTGGACGGTTATGACATTAGCACTCAGGCAAAGATGACAGAATTAGAAATTATTTTACGGAGGTTTAAACTTTCTCTAGATGAAGATGAAGCTTTGAAAGTAGAAAATGAACTAGCAAACAGGATGGAAGAATACTGGAAGGAACATATCAGAGATTTAGAAAAAACAGCCATTGTAAAAATTTCTTTGAGAGATTTTGTAATAGAGGCCGTGGGCGAGGTTTCAGGTCATATTCTTAATCAGTTCTCTTTAGATGAAGACAATGGTTATTTTCGAGTTGCCACTACTATAGGAAGGTTTTCCTTTCCTTATTATTTTAGATTTAACACTCAAAGAGAAGAAAAAAACGATGTTTATGTTTTGGACGAAAAACTAAACATTGTAGGTGCTATAAAAGATTTAGGAGTAGGAGAGAGAATTTATTCTGTCAGGTTCTTGGGCAACAGGGGATATGTAGTAACTTTTAAACAAATAGATCCTTTCTTTGTAATAGATCTGTCAGATCCCAAAAACCCACAAGTTAAAGGAGAATTAAAAATTCCCGGCTATTCTTCGTATTTGCACCCAATAGAAGACAATTTAATTTTAGGAATAGGCAGGGAGGGGAGTAATGTAAAGATATCACTTTTTGACGTTTCTGATGCCACCAACCCCCAAGAAATATCTAAATATACCTTGAAAGAATACTGGTCAGAAATATTGAATAATCACCATGCCTTTTTATTGGATAAAAAACATAAGATATTTTTTATCCCTGCAGGCAGGGGTGGCTATATCTTCGATTACAGTCAGAAAAATCTAAAACTCTTGAAGGCGATTGAAATAGATAATCCTAAAAGGGCAATATATATTGATGATTATCTTTACATTATAGGAGAGAAAGAATTGGTGGTGGTAGATGAAAATATATGGGAGAGAGTAAATAGTTTGGAATATCAGGATTAAATCTTGGTGTGGATAAATCATTTATTTTCAATAAAGGATCAACTTGTTAAAATAATAGTATAAAGAAAAAATAAATTGAATATGTTAAAAATCGCTCATCGGGGTGCATCAGGTCATGCTTTAGAAAATACCAAAGAAGCTTTTGAAAAAGCCATTTATTTAGATACCGAAATTGTAGAATTTGATGTTAGAGAAACCAAGGACAAAAAAATTGTAGTATTTCATGATGACAGATTAGAGAGGACAACAAACAGCAAGGGTAAGATTAAAAATCTTACATTAAGGCAACTAAAAAAAATCACCCAAAAAAACGGTGATTTTATTTTAACTCTCACAGAAGCACTTAAAATTTTGAAAAATAAATGTGGCTGCAAGATAGATATTAAAGAAAGGGGAATAGAGGAAAAGGTAAACAAAGCCGTAAAAAGAAACGCAATGGAGAAACAAACAATTGTTACCACAGAATATTTTTCAGTGGCAAGAAAAATTAAGAAAATAAACCCCCGGCTTAAAGTTTCTCTCGGATTTAAAGAAAACTTTCCTACAGAAAAAATGGTCTCTTTGGCAAGAAGGGCAGGAGTTGATATTATTAGTCCCCATTTTTCTTCAGTTAATAAAAAACTTATCGAAGAAGCCCATAAAAACGGCTTATTGGTGGATGTTTGGGGAGCAAACAGCGAAAAAGAAATCAATCAACTTAAGTCAATAGGAGTTGATGCTATTACTACTGACTATCCGGAAAGAATTTAGCCAGCAAAAATAAAAATAATGAACCTTTCAAAAGAAAATAGTAATTTTTTGAAACTAGTAGGAGTTATTTCAATGGCGCTTGATCATATTGGGAAGTATTTTTATCCTCAGTATTTAATATTTCAAATTCTTGGAAGAATTGCGTTTCCTATTTTTGCTTTTCAGCTTTGTGTGGGCTATCAAAAAACCTCTAACAAGAAAAGATATATCAAGCGCCTTTTAATTTTTGGCATTATAACCCAGCCTATTTATTATCTTTTAACAAGAAGTTGGACACTTAACATATTATTTACCTTGGCTTTGGGCTTTTGGGCTTTATGGGCTTGGGAGAATAAAAAATATCTTTACTTTTATTTGATAATTCCATTGTCGTTTTTTGTTGAATATCAGTGGTATGGTATTTTGATGATTTTAGGATTTTTTGTTTTCTCCCAGCCAAAATATCAGGTTCCTTATTTTGTCCTAAATTCTCTTTTATACATTTATTTAATAGCAGGAGACTGGCTCCAGATATATTCTCTTTTGTCTCTTGTTTTTATTTATAAAATTAATTTTTTGCGCGTTAAACTACCAAAGTATTTCTTTTATGTTTTTTATCCGGGACATTTGTTAATAATTTATTTAATTAAAAATTTTCTCTGTGGATAACTTCGGCTTGACACAAAGATAAGAGAATTTATACTGGAAAGTTAGAAATTAATTTTAGGAGAGAAGAATGATGAGAAAAAGAAAAAAATATTGGTTGATTGAGCGGAAGAGGAACACTGTTTTATGATCGCCATTCAATGGCGATTTTTCTTATTTGGCTCTTTGAAAACCAAAAAGGGAAAGGAGGAGAGATGAAAAGGTTAGAGAAAATTGCCTTTCCGATTACCTTGATAATTCTTTTCGGCGCTTGGGAACTCTGGGCTCGATTAGGACACATTCCTGTTTATAGAATTCCAAGCCCTTCAGCGATTTTTTTACAAGAGGGGAGCGAATATCTTCTTTTGCTGGAGCATTTAAAAGTGACAGCGATAGAAGTTCTCTTAGGTGCAAGTATTGGTATTTCTTTGGCAATTCTTATGGGGATACTTTTTTATTGGATACCTTTTCTGAAAAGCGCATTTTACGGAGTGGTAAGGGCAATAAATTCCATTCCCATCTTTGCCATTGCTATCATTCTTGTGATTGTCTTTGGGGTAGGTATATTGGGTAAGATTGTCACCGCTTGTATTTGTATCTTTTTTCCAGTTCTTTCTCATACATATAATGGCTTGAAATCTACAGACCCGGTAAAGATGAGATTTATGAGAAGCATAAACGCCTCCCGCATGCAAAGATTGATATACTTAGAATTTCCTTCAGCCCTTGCCGAGATATTTACTTCTCTTGAAACCGCTCTTACCATTGCTATTGTGGGCGTTATGTTTGGAGAAGCAATAGGAGGTAACGCAGGTCTTGGGTTTTTTATTCTTAATCGTCTTTATCGAATGGATAATGCTGCGGTTCTACTGGCTACTTTTATTGGGGCAGCCCTGGGATTTTTATTGGTAGCAACAGTATATCTCTTAAAAAGAAAATTTCTTGCTTGGCATCCTTCTATGCAAAAGAGATAGAAAATAAAAAGGAGGTGAGGTATATGATTTAGAAATAAAAGTAGATCTTCGCAGGGGACTTTTTGGAACAAAAAGGAGAAAAGGAGGTTTAAATGAAAAGGATGATAGTTGGAATATTGGTGTTGGGCACTGTTGGATTTTTTGCAGCAGGAGAGAACTTGGTCTCGATCTCGTATTATCCTGCCTGGATTAATCACTGGGAAGATGCTGGTCCTCTTGTAGCGAAATACCTCGGTTTTTATGAGGAAGCAGGGCTCGATGTTTCCATTTTCCCTGGCGGACCTGATCTTAATCCCTTAACGCGTATGCTCAACGATACAAATATTGCCTTTGCTACAAGTTATAACTGGCTGGTACTGATTGCCCGAATTGATCAAAAAGTGCCCCTAAAAGTTATTGCTACTGACTTTCAAGACCCAGCCCTTCATCTGATAAGTTGGGAGGAGATCACTTCACCGCAGGATCTCTACGGAAAAATTGTAGAAGTTTGGCCCGGATATGAATATCCTCTGCTTTGTTACTTGGGAGAAGGACACTTTTATTATCCTGTATACGGAACCTCGCCGGGACCAGAGAAGGCAATTGTTCAAAATCAGGGAGGCAGTATGGAAAGATTTCTCGCTCATCAAGTTACCGCATCTCATGCAATGATTTATAACGAACTAATCACTGTTATTCACGCTCTTGGTTTTGATACTCTTGAGGAATACTGGCAGACAGAGGAAAAGCCATTCTATACCTATCGTTTTGGGGATCTTGACTCTGGCCTTGCTTGGGACGAGAACTCTCTTGTAACTACTGAAAGCACCCTGAGAGATCACTTTGATGTTGTGGAGGCGTTTGTTTCCGCCACTTATCGAGGTTGGTATTGGGTGCTGACTCATAACCCTCAAGAAGTGTTTGAGATCTTGCTCACTTACAATAGTTCGCTTGAGCGAGAGCATGAGATCCCCGGGGGATTGGAAATTAACAAATTGTTGGTCAATGAAAACACCAGGGAACACGGCTTGGGTTATATAGACACTTCTACCTGGCTCCCAATGGCGCACCGTCTTTATGGAGCAGGATTAATCAGCCGGATGCTTACAGAGGAAGAGGTACGCGCTGCTTATCAGTGGGTACCCAGTGGTGTTTTTCCACCCGAATAGATCAAGGAGAGTGGGGGAGGGATTAATCCCTCCCCCTGTTTTCTTAAAAGGAGGTAAAAATGAGCAGAGTTTTTATAGAAGATATAGGAGAAGTGGTAGAAAGAAAAGGAAAAGTTGTAGTTTGGCGTGTGCTTGTGTCCAATAATTGTTTTCCAGAAGAAATGTATTTGGTAGAAAGCCCGGCAGGGGAGAGGTTAGTTCTTGGTCGCGGAATTTGGGGAAGAAGAAAGTTTGAACTTATTCAGGAAATCGCTGATATTCTTTTTGAGGCAGTTTTAGGAAAAATGAATTTCTCTCAATCTCCACGGCAGTTTCTCATTTTAAGAGGAGCATATCCTTTTGATCTTCAAAGAGCTTCCAGAAGATTGATTCCTGAATTTATCTTACCAACAACTTTTCTTAAACTTCAAAGAAAACTTATTGATGGTAACTGGCAAATAGAGGAAAAATTCTTTCTCGGAGAATGGACAGGGGATTTATGGCTCATTCCTGACACAGCCATTGCTTCGGGCTCCACCATTACTTATCTGTTAACCAAGGGGCTAAAGGTAGCGAAACCAAAGAGAATTATTGTTTTTACTGCTGCCGGCAGTATAGAAGGGATAATTAAGATCTGGCACACTTGTCAAGAACACGATGTAGAAATGATTCCTGTTTTTTCCCAGTGCATCTTTGAAGTTTCTGAAAAAGGAGTTTTACCAAATCTGCCGTATACAGATCTACCCGTAGAAAACCCCGGCACAATTGTCAGCAGAGAGTTTTATCAGAAAGCACATCAGGTTTATCAAGGCAAGCCAATGTGTTGTGTAGGAGATGTGGGAGATAGTTTAGAGAATCCGGAGAAATATATAGCAGAAACTCTCGAAGAAATAAAAATACTCGGTATAGATATTTCTCAGCCCGGCTGGGAATGGGTACAAGCACTGATGAAAGGAGGAAGAAATGCCAACTCCTGTTATTCAGTTAGAGAGGGTAGGAAAGTTTTTTGAAGATGAAGGAGTAACTGCTATAAAAGATGTAAGTTTTGTTGTTTATGAAGGAGAATTTGTTTCCTTGGTAGGACCTTCCGGATGTGGCAAGACAACTGTTCTACATATGATTGGTGATATTGCTGATCCGGGTCAAGAAGAGGGAAGAATCTTAGTTAAGGGAATGACACCGAGACAGGCACGATCTCAAAGAGTTTACGGTATAGTGATGCAAGATCCGGCCCTTTTTGATCACCTTACTGTTTTTAGAAATGTTGCCCTTCCTTTAGTTGTGATGGGAGAGAAACGAAAAGCAAGACAGCAGGCATCATACTTTTTAGAGATAGTAGGAATAGATCGAAAATTCTGGAATTATTACCCCTATAAACTTTCAGGAGGAATGAAACAAAGAGTTGCTATTGCAAGGGCTTTAACAATTTCTCCTGATATTCTCTTAATGGATGAACCTTTTGGCGCTTTAGATGCGATGACAAGAGAAGATCTGAATTTCGAATTGTTAAGAATATGGAAAGAGTCAGGGAAAATGAGCATACTTTTTGTAACTCACAGTATAGAAGAAGCAGTGATTCTATCGGATAGAGTAATAGTAATGTCTTCTCATCCGGGAACAATTATTGGCAATGTGGAAGTTGGTCTCAGCCGTCCAAGAACAAGACAAACGAGGAAAACAGCAGATTTTTTGCAGTTAGTAGATAAGGTAAGGTCTTTTCTAGAACAAAATAACAATAATCAGGGGTGATCTTTGCGGTCACCCCTTTTGCTTTTAATTGTAAAGAGGAAAGATTTGCCATATAATAAAAATTGATTATATGGATATAATTCGAAAAACAAAAAGAGAAATTGCTCAACTTAAGAGAATTCAGGGAGCAACTCAGGTGGCAAGAGCGGTTGTTTTAGCGATAAAGAAATATGGCGAAAGCATAAGAACTGAGAAAAAGTCGGAATTTTTAAAAAAACTTAACAGCGCCTCAAAAGATTTACTCTCAGCGCGACCCACCGAACCCTTAGCCCAGAATGCCGTAAAATTTATTTTTTATAGAATAAAAAAAGCAAAAGATGTTCAAGAACTTAAATTAGAATTGAAAAAATCAAGTTCAGAAATTTTAGAAACAATAGAAAAATCTAAAGCAACTATTGCCTCTCAGGTAGCCAAAATCATTAAAAACGAAGATAAAGTTTTTACTCATTGCCATTCTTCTACAGTAGAAGAAGGTTTCAAAATAGCAAAGAAGCAAGGAAAACATTTTTATGTTTTTAATACAGAGACACGCCCTCTATTTCAGGGGCATATCACGGCAAAAAATTTGATTAAGTATAATATTCCTGTAACAATGGTTGTAGATTCTTCAGCCGCTTTTTTAATTTCTAAGCATTCGGGCAAAGAGTTAATGATGAATAAGGTCATTATTGGATGCGATGCTATTTTGCCAGATGGATCTATTATCAACAAAATTGGTAGTTTTGGTATAGGGTTGGCTTCATATTATGAAAAAGTTCCTTTCTATGTTGCTGCCACTCTTTTGAAGTTTCATCATAAATCTTGGATTAAAATAGAGAGAAGGTCTCCAAAAGAGGTTTGGAAGAAAGCGCCGAAAGGTCTTAAGATTATTAATTTTGCTTTTGATATGGTGCCCGCTCAATATATTAAAGGAATTGTTTGTGAAGCAGGAATTATTTCTCCCAGCAATATAAAAAGAGAGGTTAAAAAAATATATCCATGGTTAATAAAATAAAATTTTCTTATTTAAATCTTAATAAGAAACCGTTAAAGGACGATATTGTTGTTACTTTTAAGATGAAGCCCCAAAAGGGTTTTGATTTTGTTCAAACTGCCCAAGAGTTGGCTGCGGAATCATCTGTGGGAACTTGGACAGAAGTAACAACTCTAACAAAAGGAATTTTTCAGAAGTTGGCGGCAAGAATTATATATTTAAACAAAGAAGAATCAATAGTAAAAATTGCTTATCCTATTCAACTTTTTGAAAAAGGAAACATTCCTCAGTTGCTTTCTACTATAGCGGGGAATATTTTTTCTTTAAAAAAAATAAAAACGCTTCGTCTTGAAGATGTTGAATTTTCATCTCGATATATCAATTCTTTTTTAGGGCCACAAATAGGACTACACGGAATAAGAAAGTTATATAACATATATCGCAGACCTATTATTGGATGTATTATCAAACCCAAGGTAGGGCTTTCTCCGGAAAAAACAGCAAAACTGGCTTACGAGATTTTTAGCAACGGCGTAGATCTTATTAAAGATGATGAAACTCTCACTGATATGTCATTTTGTAAATTTGAAAAAAGAGTTAGGGAGGTGGTTAAAGCAATAAACTCTGTTGAGAAAAAATCTAAAACCAAAAAGATATTTGTTTTTAATGTCACCGCTCCAGCCGATGAAATGGTAAAAAGAGCAGCCCTGGTAAAAAAACTGGGTGGCAGGTGTGTGATGGTAGATATTATCACTTCAGGATTTTCTGCAGTTCAGTATTTAAGAGAGCAAGAATTTGGTTTGGTTATTCATGGTCATCGGGCAGGACACTCTGCTTTTACTAGAAACAAAGATTGGGGAATTTCTATGTTGGTGGTGGCTAAACTTGCAAGATTAGCAGGAATTGATGAACTGCATACAGGAACAGTAGTGGGAAAAATGGAAGGAACAAAAGAAGAGGTAACTTCTATTAATAATTTTCTACGCTCAAGGTTTGGAAAACTTAAGCCTGTTTTACCCGTGGCTTCGGGAGGGCTGCATCCGGGCTTGGTAGAAAAGTTAGTTAAAATTCTGGGCAAGGATATTGTGATAAATTTTGGAGGAGGGCTTCATGGCCATCCTTTAGGCTCATCTGCTGGCGCAAGAGCGGTTTATCAATCAATAGAGGCGGCTACAAAAGGCATTCCTTTAGACAAATATGCTCAAACTCATCAAG
>JAGGVA010000024.1 GCA_021158195.1 bacterium
GAAGGATCTAGTGCATGTTCTGCATCAATAAAAGCCGCCACTCCTCCTCTTTTTTGCGCTTCTGCTGCACAATGAAGAGCAAGTGTTGTTTTTCCAGAAGATTCAGGCCCAAAAATCTCTATAATTCTGCCTCTAGGTAAGCCCCCTACCCCTAAAGCAATATCAAGAGAAATAGAACCAGTTGGAATAGATTCCACTTGCTTCTCTATTACTTCTGTAAGTCGCATAATAGCGCCTTCTCCAAACCGCTTTTTTATCTCCTCTATTGTCTCTTCCAAATTTTTAAATTCTTTGTTTGTTTTTTTTCGTTTAGCCATAAATTTTATTTTAATTTTCTTTATTTTTATTGTCTTTTGTTGATGGTTTTTCTAATTCTAAATTCGACTTATTATTTTCTTCTCCTTCTTGATCTTCCTCTACTCCCCCCTCTTCTTTTTCTTGAAGCCCCTCATTTTCTTCTTCGCTTTCGCTTGCTAATTTTTCTTCTGTTTCGTCTTCTAATTCTTCAAAATCCTCATTATAATCAGCAGGAAAATCAGAAGAATAATCCATTTTTTCTTCTCTAACATAAACCTCTCTTGGTTTTGCTCCCCGAGCAGGACCCACTATTCCTCTTTCTTCCAACATATCTAATAACCTCGCTGCTCTTGCATAACCAATCCTTAGTTTTCTTTGTAAGAATGAAGCAGATGCCTTTCTTGTTTCAATTACCAACCTTTTTGCTTCTTCATACAAAGAATCTTCTTCTCTAAAATCACCAAAGGTCTCTCCCCCAGCCGTACCTTCTTCTAAAAATTCTGTAATGCTTTCTTGTAATTCATCTTCCTCTAAAGGAGGTTGATTTTCTTTGATAAATTTAGTCACCCTTTCTACCTCTTTTTCTGAAACATAAGCCCCCTGAATTCTCTTTGGTTTAGTAATAGTAGCAGAGATAAAAAGCATATCTCCGTTTCCTAACAGTTTCTCAGCGCCCGAAGTATCTAAAATTGTCCTTGAGTCAACCTGCGAAGCAACCTGAAAGGCTATTCTTGCTATTATATTTGCCTTAATAAGACCGGTAATTACTTCTACTGAGGGTCTCTGGGTGGCTAAAATTAAATGAATGCCTGTAGCCCGTGCCTTCTGGGCAAGTTTTACTATTCCCATTTCTATATCTCTTCCTCTCGCCGCCATTAAATCTGCTAATTCGTCGATAATCAATATAATATAAGGCATAATTTTATGGCCCTCTTCCCTAAACTTACCGTTTTTCTTTACCCGGGCATTATAACTTCCAATATTCCTTGCTCCAACCTTACCAAAAATATCAAACCTTCTTTCCATCTCTTCCACAAGCCAGGCAAGAGTTTTTATAGTTTTATTAGCATCATACACCACCGGACCCAAAACATGAGGCAGAGTGTTGTACCGAGAAAATTCTACCCTTTTTGGATCAACAAGAATTAATCTTAGAGTTTCTGGAGTGTTTCTATACAAAAAACTTAAAATAATAGAATTTAAACATATGGTCTTACCTGTTCCGGTTGCTCCGGCAATTAAAAGATGAGGCATTTTGGAAAGATCCGCAAACATTGCCTCTCCCATTACGTCTCTTCCAAGAGCAAAAGTTAAAAGAGAGGGGGCGTTCAAAAATTCCGGCTCAGAGAGAAGATTTCTTAACCTTACTAATGTTCTGGCTTTATTGGGCACTTCAATTCCTACAAGCGACTTTCCCGGAATTGGTGCCTCAATTCTTATTGGATGGGCTGCTAAAGCCAGAGCCAAGTTATTACTTAAAGCAGTAATTCTTGAAAGTTTAATACCTTCTGCCGGTTTTAAGGTATATTGAGTAACCGTAGGACCTACATTGGCTCCGTACATCTCTACTGGAATTCCAAAATTTTCTAATGTTCTTTTAATTATCTCTGAATTTACTCTTATATCCCCGGCTGAAGGTGTTCCTTTGTCTCCTTCTAACAAATCTAACGGCGGTAGTTTATAATCTCTTTCTATTTTGGAAACAGGCGTAGTTTCTTTTTTGGCAAGTTTTGCCGACAATTTAGGTAGGCTTTTCTTCTCTTTCCTTTCTTCTGTCTGTGAAGATAGTTTTATAGGAACATTTTCCTCAACTGTTTTAATCTTAACTTTTGGAGTGAAAACTTTTTTAATATTAATTCTTTTCTCTTTTCTGGGAATTTCTTCTTTTTTCTTGACCTCTCGTTTAAATTTAAATTTGGGGAGTTTGGAAATCGGCAGATTGTACCAAATAATAACTAATCCCAAAAACGCAAGAAGGAAAAATAAAATCCAGGGAATTAAAGATCCAAAGATTTTCAAAACAGGCCAAGCAAAAAGCGAGCCAAAAACCCCTCCTTGAGAAGAAAAGTAAAACTTGCTGGCTGGATGAGCATTGTACTCTAAAAGAGCGAAAGACCCGCTAATAGAGAACACGAAAAGGAAAATTGCCAAAATTAAGAGCCACTTATGATCTTTTTTAGGAAGAAGAAGCTCTATCCCTGCTATTAAAAAAATAAAGGGAAGAACATAAATTGCCTTCCCTATCAAGAAGTATAATCCCTTTAAAAAGTACTTTCCTGCAACTCCGGCAAAATTAAAATAAGAGAGAATTATAAAGACTGCCAAAAAAAGAATTAGTGAACCAACAATATAAATCCTAATTGGCTCTGGAATAGTCCAATGCTTCTTCCGTTTTTTAACTTTAAAATTATTCTTGTTCTTTTTTCTTCTGTGCTTCTTTGCCATCTATCATCGCTTACTTCTCTTCTATTATAATACATTTATTTCTCTTTTCGAAATCCTGTTCCTGCAGGAATTAACTTTCCAATAATAACATTTTCTTTTAGACCTCTTAAATAATCTTCTTTTCCTTCCAATGATGCTTTTATTAATACTCTTGAGGTCTCTTCAAATGAAGCAGCCGAAAGCCAACTAAAAGTGGTTAGAGCAACTTTAGAAATACCCAGAATTATTTCCCGAAACTTCAGAGGTTTTTTGTTTGCCTTTTTCAGTTTTTCGTTTGTCTGAAGAGCAACACTCTTCTCTATTATTTCTCCGGGGGTAAAATCACTATCTCCTTCATCAATTACTCTTACCCTCGAAAACATTTGTCTAATTATAACTTCTATATGTTTGTCATGAATTGTTACTCCTTGGGAAACATAAATTTTTTGCACCTCATCAAGTAGATAAATCTGGGTGGGAATTGTGCCCATAATCTTATAGAATTTCTTTGGATCAATGCTTCCCTCTATTAACTGTTGTCCTTTTCTTATCTTATCTCCTTTCTTAACTAATAAAATGTTTTTATCGGGTATTTTGTATTCTACTTTTTCCTCTTTTTTCTTACCCTTACTGTCTTTTTTAATATATTTTACTTTTAATGACTTATCACTAACCTCTATTACTTCTCCATCTGATATAGCAAAAATTGCTTCTCCCTTCGGGGTTCTTGCCTCAAAAACCTCTTCTACTCTTGGCAAACCTTGGGTGATGTCGCTGGCGCTTGCTACTCCTCCTGTATGAAAAGTCCTTAGTGTAAGTTGGGTTCCCGGCTCACCAATAGATTGAGCGGCAATAATACCAACAGCAGTACCCAACTTTACTAATTTATTATTACCCAGATCCCATCCATAACATTTCTGACATACCCCTCTCCGTGATTTACAACTCAAAGGCGTTCTTACCCTTACCGCTCTTATCTCTTTAGCAGAAGCAATCTCTCTTGCTTTATCCCAATCTATAATCTCCCCTGCTTTAACTAAAACTTTGTTTTTAAGTTTTATATCTTCTAAGGATACCCTACCAACAATCTTAAAGACAAAATCTTGCCCCAATAACTCTGCCCGATCTTTTGTAATAACAATTCCTTCTTTATCTTTGCAATCTTCTTCCATTACAATTACATCATGAGCAACATCCACTAATCTTCTGGTAAGATATCCTGCTGTAGAAGTCCTTAGGGCTGTATCTGCCGTTCCTTTTCTGGCGCCATGGGTGGAAATAAAATATTCTAGTACTGAAAAACCTTCCTTAAACGAACTCTTTACTGGCAACTCCATTGTCTGACCTGCTGGATTAATTACCAATCCTTTCATACCTGCCATTTGAACCGGCTGAGACCAACTACCCCTTGCTCCCGCATCAACAATAGCAAAAACTGTTCCATTTTCTGGCAAGGCTTTTGGAACTAATTGTTGAATTTTCTCCTTAACCTGATGCCAAATTTCTATTACTTGATTTCTTCTTTCTTCATAGGTAAGCAAACCTTTTCTGTAATATTCTTCTATTTTCTTTACCTCTTCTTCTGCTTCTTTGATAAGTTTAGGCTTTTCTTTAGGAACAACCAAATCATCCATTCCCCAACTTAAACCAGAAAGGGTGGCATACTCAAACCCCATTTCCTTAATTTTATCCAAAACTTCGCAGGCGGTTTTGTTATCATATTTATCAATAATGTCTGAAACTAAATGCCTAATTTTCTTTGAATTCATTAAATCATTTTGGAACGGATAATCTTCTGGTAAAGCTCTGTTAAAAATTATCCTGCCAACCGAAGTTTCTATTAGCTTTTTTCTAATAAGAACTTTAACTTTTGCCTGAGGATCAACAACTTTATTATCATATGCCAATATTGCTTCATCTTCTGAAGAAAATATTTTGCCTTCTCCTTTCTTGCCGGGAATTATCTTAGTAAGCCAGTAGCAACCCAAAACCATATCCTGTCTTGGAGAAACAATAGAAAGACCAGTGGCTGGCTTTAAAAGGTTTAACCCTGAAAGCATAATCTCTCTTGCTTCTTTTTGGGCTTCTTCAGAAAGAGGAAGAAATACTGCCATTTGGTCTCCATCAAAATCCGCATTATATGCTTCACAAACCAGAGGATGAATTCTAATTGCTTCACCCTCCACTAAGCGAGGTTCAAATGCTTGAATGCCTAAGCGATGAAGCGTCGGGGCCCGGTTTAGCAGTACATATTTTCCTTTGATAACCTCTTCAAGCGCCGCCCAAACATCTTCTGTTTGCTCTTCTATTAATCTAGATGCCTGTCTGATGTTATAAGCAATTTCCTTTTCCAGCAATTTAGCAATAACAAATGGTTTAAAAAGCTCCAATGCCATTTTCTTAGGCAGTCCGCACTGGTTAAATTTTAAAGTTGGGTCTCCTACAATAACTGACCTACCAGAGTAATCAACCCTTTTTCCTAAAAGATTTTGTCTAAATCTCCCCTGCTTTCCCTTTAGCATATCTGCTAAAGATTTTAGCAATCTTCTCTGTCCGGTTGAAGCAGTGGTCGTATGACCACTTCTCATTCCATTATCAATCAAGGCATCAACTGCCTCCTGAAGCATTCTCTTTTCATTTCTTACAATTACCTCAGGAGCATTAATTTCTAAAAGATATTTCAAACGATTATTTCTGTTTATCACTCTTCGATAAAGATCATTAAGATCAGAAGAAGCATATCTTCCTCCGTCTAATTGAACCATTGGGCGAAGAGCAGGGGGCAAAACTGGCAGAACTTCTAAAAACATCCACTCGGGCCTTATTCCTGCCTTTTTCATTCTTTTGAAAAGTTGAAGACGTCTTAAAATTTTACGATGTTCTGTTCCAGTGGCTTTCTTTTTAAGTGCCTCTAATTCTTTAATCTTCTCGTCTAAATCAATTTTTTCAAAAATTTTCTTTAATGACTCCGCCCCTGTGCCTGCCTCAAAAATATGGCCATATTTTAAAGAAAGGTGCAGAAAATCTATTTCAGACAAAACCCTAAGAGGTTTAATTTCTTCTACTTCTTTGAGGGCTTTTTCTCTAAGTTCTTTTAACTTTTTAATCTCTTTTTTATTTTTCGCCTTTTTTGCTGCCTGCACCTTTGCTTTAAATTCTTCTTCTATTTCCTGTAAGGTTTGTTTTTTTGCTTCTTCATCTACCTCAGTAATAATATAGGCAGCAAAATATACTACTCTTTCAAGCGCTTGAGCAGAAATATCTAAAACCATACCCATTCTTGAGGGTACACCTCTAAGAAACCAGATATGAGAACAGGGAGCAGCAAGCTTGATATGTCCCATTCTTTCTCTTCTCACCGAAGAATGAGTAACTTCAACGCCGCAGCGATCGCAAACTATTCCTTTATATCTTATTCCTTTATATTTGCCACAATAACATTGATAATCTTTTTCGGGTCCAAAAATTTTCTCACAGAAAAGACCATCTTTTTCTGCCCGTTGAGTTCTATAATTAATAGTTTCCGGTTTTGTTACCTCGCCATGAGACCAAGATAAAATTTCTTCTGGCGAGGCAAGTTTGATTTTTATTGCTTTTATATCTTCTACCCTCATAGTTTTAGTTCAAAATTAAAAGTTAAAAATTAAAAATTTCAATTAAAAGTTCAAAATCATTTTCCTTTGAGTGTTAATAAGCTTTTGGCTAAGATGCAACTTATTTGATTTGTCTCAGAAAGCAGTTTATCAGCGTTTTCTTTTTGTAGATAATTGCTATCTCTAAGAAGTCCCAACCAAAATTTACTTTCGTTAGCAGATTTTAAAGCGATATTTAAAAAACGAATAAAATCTTTTTTGCTACTTGCAGATTGCGCTTCTATAACATTTGCACCAATACTTGTGGCACTTCTTAATAGTTGATCACTTATAACCTTGCATGTCTGATTTTTGGGTAACTTCTCGATCGTTCTAATAATTTTGAGAGCGTAGAGATAGGTTCGCTTTTTAATATCAATTTTGAATTTTGAACTGCAATTTTGCATTTTTAATTTTGAATTTTGAATTTCTACAATTTACTTTCTCTCTTCTTTAAGTTTCAACTCAATATTCATACCCAGCGATTTCAATTCGTTTATCAAAAGAGAAAATGACGCTGGAATATTTGGCGATTCAATTTTCTTCCCTTTCAATATCGCCTGATAGGCAGCAGCCCTACCAGGAACATCATCCGATTTAATGGTTAACATTTCTTGAAGCGTATGAGCAGCACCATATCCTTCCAGAGCCCAAACCTCCATCTCTCCAAATCTCTGTCCTCCAAATTGAGACCTCCCTCCAAGCGGTTGTTGAGTAATTAAAGAATAAGGCCCAATAGATCTCATATGAATTTTATCAGCAACCATATGAATCAATTTCATCATATAAATATATCCTACTGTCACTTTCTCTGGAAAAGGTTCGCCAGTTCTTCCATCATACAAAACTACTTTTCCGTCTTCGGGCAGGCCTGCTTTTTTTAACTCCGCTTTTATATCTTCTTCTGTGGCTCCTGAAAGAGAAGGAGTAACTGCCCTATATCCTAGTTTTTCTGCTGCCCAACCAAGATGAGTTTCCAAAACCTGACCAATATTCATTCGTGAAGAAATTGACAGAGGGTTTAAAACAATATCTACGGGTGTGCCGTCTTCTAAAAACGGCATTTCTTCTGGGGGAAGAATTTTTGTTACAATGCCTTTATTTCCATGCCTTCCGGCTAACTTATCCCCGACAGTAATTTTTCTCCATTGGGCAACTTCTACTTGTATTCTTTTGATAATTCCCGGTTCTAACTTATGACCATTCTCCGGAGAAAAAACTTTTACTCCTATTACTCTTCCCCATTTTCCATGTTCCATTAAAAGAGAAGTGTCTTTTACATTTTTTGCTTTCTCGCCAAAAATTGCCAAAAGAAGCCGTTCTTCGGCAGTGAGATCAGATTCCCCTTTGGGTGAAATTTTTCCTACTAAAATATCGTTGGGGCGCACCTCGGCTCCAATTCTTACAATTCCTTCTTCGTCTAAATCTTTCAATTTTTCTTCTGAAACATTAGGAATATCGGCTGTAGTTACTTCCGGGCCCAATTTTGTCTCTCTAACATCACAGGTAAAAGTTTCTATATGGATGCTTGATAAAATATCTTCTTCAACTAATCTTCGAGAAATAATGATACCGTCCTCATAATTGTGTCCTCGCCAGGAAAGAAATGCTACCAAAAGATTTCTTCCCAGCGCTAAACAGCCATCTTTTGTAGAAGGACCATCAGCCAAAACATCTCCCTTTTTAATTTTCTGGCCCAATTTAACGATTGGTTTTTGGTGTAGACAGGTATATTGGTTTGTGGGTCTAAAAACTTTGAAATTATAAATTTTTTCTTTATTGTCTTTTGTTTTTATTTTTATGTGTTTGGCATCCACTTCTACTACTGTGCCATCAACATCAGAAATAACTAAATGTCCTGAATCATGAGCAACTTTCTTCTCAAGCCCTGTGCCCACCAATGGAATTTCTGGATAAATTAAAGGAACAGATTGTCTTTGCATATTAGAACCCATCAGGGCTCTGTTGGCGTCATCGTTTTGAAGAAAAGGAATCAGAGATGTAGCAACTGAAAGTGCCTGCTCTGGCGCCACATCAATAAAATCTACATCTTTTTTGTCCACCATTTGAGGCCTTCCCTTTACTCTTGCCTCTACTTTTCTGGGAACGATATTACCATTATCATCAATTTCTACTCCGGCATGGGCAATGGTATATTTTTCTTCTTCAAAAGCATTTAAATATCTGAGTTCTTTTGTGACCCTGCCATTCTCAACTTTGAAATATGGTGTCTCTAAAAAACCGAAACGATTAATTTTGGCATAGGTTGCCATATGAACTACCAACCCCACATTGGGACCTTCAGGCGTCTGAATAGGACAAATTCTTCCATAGTGTGAGGGCTGTACATCTCTTACCTGCAAGCCTGCTCTTTTTCTTGTAAGCCCACCTGGGCCTCCTGCTGTTAATCTTCTTTTATGTTCAAGTTCTGACAAAATGTTTTCGTTATCCATAAACTGAGAAAGTTGGCTTGAGGAGAAAAACTGGTTTACCACTGCCATAAAGGGGCGCGGATTGATAAGCCGAATAGGAGTAATTTCTTCAGGGCTTATAGTAGACATTCTATCTTTGGCAATTCTTTCTATGCGCATTAGTCCCACCCTTAACCTCTCTCTTAAAAGTTCGGAAATTGTTCGCACTCTTCTATTTCCCAAGTGATCTATCTCGTCAGGTTGTGCGCCCGGAGTATTATTAAGACGTATAATCTCTCGCAATACTGCCACCACATCTTCGGGTTTCAAAACTCTATCTTTTATTTCTATTTTCTCTGGATCTTTTGGGCAAATCTCGGGCAACCTCTGCCATGTCTTCCAACGCCCAACCTTTGACAAATCATATCTTTCAAAATTAAAAAACATATTTTCTACCAGTTCTCTGCCTGTTTCCGAAGTTGCCAAATCTCCGGGTCTCATTCTTTTATAAATTTCAATATATGCCTCTGCTTGATTATGAGCCGGATCTCTTTTTAGAGTTTCTTCTATATATTTAATCTCTCCCCTGTCTACATCTGAAAAAAGTGATTTAATCTTTTCGTCTGTGTCGTAGCCCAAAGCCCTTAAAAGAGTGGTGGCAGGAACTTTTCTTTTTCTGTCAATCTTTACTCCTATTATTCCTGAAGTTTCTGTATCAAATTCAAGCCAACTCCCTCTGGTAGGTATAATTCTTGCTCCAAAATATTTTTTGCCATGAACTGTCCTTGCGGTAAAAAATACCCCAGGAGATCTTAAAAGTTGAAATATAACTACCCGTTCAACTCCATTAACAATAAAAGTTCCCCTTTCTGTCATAAGGGGAAAATCACACAAAAACACCTCTTGGGTTTGTTCTCTTTTTGTTTTTAAATCAACCAGTTTAACAATGGCTCTTAAAGGAGCAGCAAAACTATCATTGTTTTCCTTTGCCTCAAAATCATTCTTATATCTTGGCTCACCTAAAATATAATCTAAAAACCATAATTCATATTCTTTGCCTGTATAATCTTTGATGGGAGAAATTTCTTTAAATAATTCTTTTAAATCTTCTTCCCAAAATCTCTGCCAACTTTCTTTCTGAAATTGCAAAAGGTATGGCCTTTCAAGATAAAGTTTGGATTTGGCAAAAGATTTTATTTTCATAAGCCAAAAAATTCCCTTAATTTATATAAGGGTCGAAAGTTGTACTGAATTTTAATTAATAAAATTAATCAAAATCACAAGTTGTGTTTTCTTATTTTAATGAAATAAGAAAACTTGTCAAGCAAATTGACGAGAACGGTTCTCGCTAATCTCTTGGTCTTCTTTTTCTTATTCCTCTCCTTCCTCTTTCTCTAACTTTGATGGGTTCATTTTTTGCTCTATTGCTGTTATCTTATCTTTTACTAATTTATTATCAGGGTTTAACTGCTCCACAATTTTCAACTGATCTAAGGCTTTTTGGTATTCTCCTTTTTTCTCAAAAGCAAGCGCTAATGAAAATCTGGCGTTGATGTGGTAAGGAGAAAGCAGAAGGGTTGTAGTTAATCTGTCAATTGCTTCGTCAATTCTGTCTTCGTTATAATACAATCTGCCTAAATGAAAATTTGCGTCAATGTTTGCCGGATATTGCGCAACGATTTCTTCTAGTTGGGAAATCGCCTCTTCTGTCTTTCCTCTCTGTTCTGAAACCAAAGCCATTTGTACTTTTGCCGGTACAAAATCGGGGTCTATTTCCAAACATTTCTTAAAGGAATCTTCTGCTTCATCTATTTTTTTCTGTCCAAATTGTATCTTTCCTATTTCCAAATAAAAGTAAGGGTTGCGCGGGTCTAACTCTAATGCTTTTTTATAACTATTAACTGCTAAGGTTGCTGGATCACCTTTAGCAATACCTATCAAATCTCTATACATATTTGCCAGCGTCTGCCAGCCAACAATTCTATTAGGGAACATTTTGGTTTCGTTTTGGGCAACACTTAAGGCAGTGCTTGCTAATTGAACTATTTTTTGTTCATTTGTCTGGTCTGTGGGTTTCTGTAATTCATTTTTTGCCTGAAGAAAAAGACCATTGGCAAGAGCATCTAAGTATTTGATTTCATAAGGATTCAAAGTTCGAGCCCGGTCAAAAAATTCTATTTTTTTATTAATATCCGCTTCATAAAACCCTTTACTATAATTCACATCTGCCAAACAAAACTTTGCTGCGTTTATCCAGCCCAAACATACAAAAATTAAAAGAATAATCAAAACTGTCTCTACTACTAGAAATACTCCCGGACTTTCTTTAAATTTAATTCTTTTTTCAGTAAGGGGAACTATGTGTAACCTTATCACTGCCAAGGATACCCAGAAAATAAAAGCCAAAACTACCGGTTGATAGTAAACAACCTGAGAAATAATAAGAGCAACTAAAAGAGTAACAAGAGAAAGGATAACAAAATCTTTCTGCGGATCTTTTTCTTGGGTCTCAAGTTGAAGGACTTTTTCCTTTCTTTTTCTTTTAATTTTTGAAATTATGTTTTTAATTAACTCTTTTGGTTTCAGAAAGTAAACTACAGGAAGAAGCAAAACAAAAAGATAAAAGA
>JAGGVA010000028.1 GCA_021158195.1 bacterium
ACCTCAGGTTTTAAAAATTTATTCTATAGATGATCTCATGGAAGACTTTTCTATTTTCAAATCGATCCCATCCAGATAATGTTTTATTCTTCAAACTTAAGTTTCCTTTAGCCTTTATCATTCTAATGGAGCAAGCTTTTTAAATATTCAAATCTATATAAAAAACTGTATGAAATTCATCTTTATGAGAAGTGTACAGGGGATCTCATCCCGTGTGGAAAAGAACTTAATGATTCATTCTCTCAGAGAGTCCTCTGTCATGCATATTTTAGAAGATGGTATATGTGAAGAGTTTGGAGATCCTCCAAAATTGGTAATATACCTGAATAGATTTGTTATGGAGGGGTTGGGTGGAATCACGAAGGCATCATTAAGATTAAATTTGAAAGGGCGGGCTAACATGAGAAATATAAGTGAAAATAGTGAATACAAATATGGAGGCGAATAAAATGCCAAACAAATCGAAAATCCAAAAAATATTCTCTGCACCAGATGTGAAGCATGGATTATCTCTTTTTACAAGAGAAGAAATAGATGCTATTGAAAAATTAATAATAGAACAAGATGGTAAGTATCTTATAAAATGCCAAATTAAAGATAGATACAAGGTAGTTAAGCCAGAGGAAATTGTTAGACAGCTTTGGATATATAGGCTACTTACCGAATACGGTTATCCAAAAGAGCGGATAGATGTTGAAAAAGTTATTTATTTCGGTTCTCGTATAGAACCCGGTGCAGCGGATATTGTGGTTTATCATGAAGATTTACAACATTATTACATTTTGTTTGAAGTAAAAAGACCAAGTAGAACAGCAGGATTAGAACAGCTCAAAAGTTATTGTAATGCAGAAGGAACTCCCATAGGTGTTTGGTCCAACGGAAACGAAATAATAAGGCTTCACAGAGAAGAACCAAATTTATTTGTGGAAATTCCTAGAATTCCTAAGGTCTCAGAAACTCTACGGGATATACTAACTGAAAGATGGACTTTACAATGGTTAGAGGAACATGACGAATTAAAACAGGGTAAAACAACTCTTAAGAAGATTTTATTAGACCTTGAAGAACTAGTCTTAGGTAATGCAGGGGTAGATCCTTTTGAGGAAATTTTTAAACTAATCTACGCTAAACTTTACGATGAGTGGAAAGGGATTAACAACCCTAATTATCAATTAGAATTCTTTGTTGGCGATAGAAGTCCTCAACAAGTAAAGAGAGCAATCGCTAATTTGCTTGAAGGAGCTAAAAGAACATGGTCAGGGGTGTTTGAACCTACTGATAGAATTGAATTAAGGGATGATCACCTTAAAGTTTGTGTCTCTTTCCTTGAAAAAATAAAACTATTCAATTCAAATCTTAGAATAATTGATGAAGCTTTTGAATACTTGATACCCCAAGTTTCAAAGAAGAAGGAAGGGCAGTTTTTCACTCCAAGACCTATTGAGGATATGGTCGTAAAAATGCTCAATCCCAAGTCAGATGAATTTGTGATTGATCCTGCCTGCGGCTCGGCTGGATTTCTTCTACATTCTGTTATGTGGATTGCTGGTGGTGTTATTAGTGGTAAGCCTCTTCCACCTGCCGCCCAGAACTTTGCCCAAAACAACATCTATGGAATTGATTTTGCCAAAAAACCGGTAAAAATAGCAAAGGCTATTAACTTAATAGTGGGAGATGGCAAATCTCATATCTATAAAGACAATTCTTTAGCTCCTCAAACTTGTAATGATGAAACCGAGGCTGGATTAAGACCAAGGCTTTTAAGATTTCTTGATGATCCAGAAAAAGATAGAGAAAACCAAAACAAATTCATTTACTTTGATTTTGATGTTTTGATGACTAATCCTCCTTTTGCAGGCACAGTTAAAGAACGAGATATTTTAAGACTTTACAAATTGGCTGAGAAAAATGGAAGATTAGTAAGGAAAATAGGAAGGCATATACTCTTTTTAGAACGCTCTTTACAGTTTATAAGACCTGGTGGCAGAATGGCAATTGTTTTACCTCAGGGATTATTGAATAATACCAATGCTGAATATATAAGGAGGTTTGTTATAGAAGAGGCAAGAATTTTAGCAGTAGTAGGTCTCCATGGAAATACATTTAAACCACATACAGGGACGAAAACTAGTGTTTTGTTCCTACGAAAATATACAGATGAAGAAAAACAGAGAATCCAGAAAATTAAGGCAAGATATGAAAGCGAATGGGATGAGTTTATAAGGGAATTGAAAGAGGAATATCGAGATGTAGGCTGGGAGACTTCAATAGATGAAGAAGATTTACCAGAAGAATTAAAATCTTTTATTGAAACTTATTTTGAGACAACAGAGGAATTAGAAGAACAAACAGACGAAATTGAAGTTGAAGAAACTGAGGAAGGAGAAATAGAAGAGGAGAACAAAAAAAGACGAACTCCTCTAAAAGAGTTAATCAAAGAGTTTAGAGAATTACAGGAAATCAAAGAGGATCACGAAAATGAGCTTCATCCTCTTCTACAAAAGGAAGATGAACTAAAGCAACAAAAGAAAAGGTTAGGTAGAAAGAA
>JAGGVA010000033.1 GCA_021158195.1 bacterium
GGCAACTGCTATAAAGACCTGCAAAGTTAAAGTAAAAAGTAAAGGCAAGTCTAAACTTTTTATAAAATCTGAAAGCACAATTCCTCCAAAAGCTGCTATAACTGCACATCCCATGCCCAAAATAAAGATTTTTATCACCATTTCTTTGGGTTCAGGATGGACGTCTTTTCTTAAATAAAAACCAAGCCAGATTAAGCTTGGCACAAATCCCAGTAAAGTTAAAAATAAAAAGTATAAAATCATGCAATTCTCAAATCAGCACAAGCCTTAATATTTTTCCAATCCTTTATTTTATCAGATTTTAGCCAATAAAAATAGCCACATAAAGCAACCATTTGAGCATTATCAGTTGCAAGATATTTTTCAGGAAAAAGTAATAGAGGTTTTGCAGCCATTTTGTTAATTTTTTCTTTAAAAAGAGTTCTTAGTCTTTCATTTGCAGAAACGCCTCCTCCTAATATAATAGATTTTGCTTTAAATTCTTTTGCAGCTCTAATTGTTTTTTTGACCAAAACTTCTACAATTGCCTCTTGAGCCTCTCTTGCCATTTGAACTATATACTCTTTGGATTCTCTTATTTTCTTTGGGCGTTTTTTGTAATCATATAAAACAGCGGTTTTTAATCCTGAAAAGCTAAAATCATAGTCCTTTGAAAAAATCATCGGCCGGGGCAATTTAATTGATAATTTATCATTTATCATTGATAATTGTTTGGCGATTTCTTCAATGGCAGGCCCTCCAGGGTAGGGGAGTCCTAAAATTCGCGCAATCTTATCAAATGCCTCACCTGCTGCATCATCTCTTGTCTCGCCTAAAATTTTATATTTCCCTAATTCTTTTACCAAAATAAGCTGAGTATGACCGCCTGAGACAATTAAAGCAATTGACGGAAACAAAACATTTTTTTGCTTAACTGCCAACCTCCTTGCATCTGAAGATAAAAAGTTTGAAAAAATATGAGCTTCAATGTGATTCACTGGCACAATTTTAACACCCAACCACGAAGAAAGAGCTTTAGCAAAATTAACCCCGGTCCAAAGACAAGGTTCAAGTCCAGGCCCAACTGTTACAGCCAAAAGATCAATTCTTGGTTTTTTATATTGCCCAACAAAATTCAAAAAACCTTTTAATAGATTTTGTTCTTTTGCAAAAATTTTTTCATATAAAACAATCTCCTTTTTTGGAATAGTGTTTTTCTTTATGGCAAGGAGACCACATTCTTTTAAACTTTCTTTTAATACAAAAGGAAGGTTCTTCTCATGTTCTCTTCTTGCAAGAGAAGGATACACTCCACCGAATTTTTGATGAATTTTTACCTGAGAGGAGACAACGCTTGATAGAATTTTAAAATTCAAAAAAGTCTTACCTCCTTTGGCAATTGCAATACAAGTATCATCGCAGGATGTTTCAACTGCCAAGATTTTCATAAACTAATAATAACTTATTTTGCGTTCTTATACCAAGTTTTCTTGCAGTTTTTTAGATCCCTGTTATAATATCAATGATAAATGATCAATGATAATTGATAATTTCTTTGCCCCCATAGCTCAAGTGGATAGAGCGTGGCCTTGCGGAGGCCAAGATCTCCGTTCGAGTCGGAGTGGGGGCATATTAGAGCGAGTTAGCGAGCGACAGCGAGCTTACTCGCTCTTATACCCTGAGGAACGAAGTGACGAAGGACTAAAAGAGTTGAGATATGTCTTGGTTCTGTTACATAATAAAATGTAAAAACGGATCGTTATATACTGGCATAACTCATAATCTTAAGAGACGATTTAAAGATCATCAACGGGGTAAGGGTGCAAAGCATACTTTTAAATACAAGCCAGTAAAAATTTTATGGTTTGAAGAATTTCCTGATAGAGTAAGTGCTCTAAAAAGAGAAAAGGAAATTAAAGGATGGCGCCGAGAGAAGAAATGGGAGCTTATTAGGAAGTTTAAAAAAAGCCCTTCGGACACCATAATGTCCTCAGGGCGCAAGAACGAGTAAAATCACTTCGTTCTTTAACTCGTTCTAGCGGGCCCGTAGCTCAGTTGGCAGAGCACCCCCCACCACTTTTTAAAAGGGCCCATAGTCTAGTGGTAAGACACGTCCTCGGCATGGACGAGTCGTGGGTTCGATTCCCACTGGGTCCATAAATAAAAAGTGGTGGGGGGAGGTCGAGGGTTCAAATCCCTCCGGGTCCACTTGTTTAGTGAGTAGTGAGTAGTGAGTAGTGAGTAGAAGGGAGCGTGTAGTGGATAGAGAAGGGGTTTTGGCCCCTGTTTTTTATTGAAAAGAAAAGGGAAAATGATATAATACAGGAAAAATGGTAGAAAAACTTACAATTGAAAAAGTTGTAGAGAGGGGTGTAGTAGAGATTTTGCCGGATAAAGAATCTTTTTTAAAGTTAGCCAAAAAAAAGAAACTAAAAATTTATTTTGGGATTGATCCAACCAGCCCAAACTTGCACTTGGGTCATTTTGTGCCTTTGAAAAAATTGGCTGAATTTCAGCAACTTGGTCATGAGACAATTCTTTTAATTGGAGATTTTACCGCTCAAATTGGTGATCCTTCCGGCAGAGATAAAAAAAGAGAGCCACTTACTCAAGAGCAGGTACAGAGAAATATGAAAAATTATAAGTCTCAGTTTTCAAAGGTCTTGGACTTATCTAAAACAAAAATCGCTTACAACAGTCAATGGTTAGCCAAAATGGGCTTGAGAGATGTTTTGGAACTCGCCTCTCATTTTACCGTCTCAAGGCTTCTTGAGAGAGATATGTTTCAAGAAAGACTTAAAAAAGGACAAGAAGTTTGGGTTTCAGAGATGCTTTATCCTTTATTGCAAGGATATGACTCTGTGGCTTTAGATGTGGATTTAGAAATTGGAGCAACAGATCAGAAATTTAA
>JAGGVA010000050.1 GCA_021158195.1 bacterium
GCATCGGGACGACGGGGCCAAGTTATAAATTAGATGTTTCAGGAGATTTAAGAGTAACAGGTCAAACTATTTTTGGAGGAGTAGCATACACTTGGCCCTCATCTGATGGATCAGCAGGATATGTATTGCAAACCAATGGTTCAGGAACTCTTTCTTGGGCATCTGCAGGAGGAATATCAGGAACAGGTTCAGCAAGTCAGGTTGCTTTCTGGACTGCTTCAGATACTCTATCAGGAAATAATAGTCTTTTCTGGGACAATACAAACAAAAGGTTAGGAATAGGAACCACCGGCCCCGACAGAAAACTAGACATTCTTGACTCTTCAAATCCACAGGTAAGATTAAGTCAGACAGATGGTTCAGTTTATGGAGAAATAAAAGTAGATTCTTCAGGAGATATTACTATTATTCCCTCAGGAAACGAGGTATTTATCCCTGATGATAACCTAAGAATCTGTTCTGGAGGGGCGTGTCCTTCACCTTCTTATTCTGGAACAGGGAATTTGCAGGTGGAGGGTCAGATTGAATCCGACGTTGCAAATGGAATCGCGCCATTAATTGTCAATTCTACCACATTAATTACTCATCTAAATGCCGACTTATTAGATGGAAAACATGCAAGTTCTTTCCTAACAACAACAAGAGTGTATACCAATTTTACAATAGGAACTGCAGAATGCAATGACCACCCTTGCAAAGTGGACTTTGATACTTGTCATAAGGTATGTAGGCAGCATAATTATTTGGGCTGCAATAAGATAAACTCTACGGCATCTGCTAGCGGGATAAATTGTGGTTGGACGATGGACGGATGGAGTTGCTCGGCGACAGGTTCGAGGATCACTAGTGTTGAATGTTATAGATAGCGGCATATAATGATAAATTCTTATTTAAACTGAACAATTAGTTGTTCCGCCCCCAACCCTTGGCAGATCAAATTAGAATGTAAAGTCTGGAATATAGAATGTAGAGTACAATGGAAATTGGTAGAAATTTATGGAAATTTGTGGAAATTAATAGAAATTAACGAATTGCGGATTGAGAATTAAAAAATAATTCGTAATTCTTTAATCAGTAATTTACAATCCGCTAATTGGTGAATCGAAAAATAATGGAAATTTGGTATAGTATATTAGGTAGGTTTTATTTAAATCTTGACTAATATATTAGACCAGATTATAATTTAATAATATGGAGTCAAAAAAAGAAATTTTTAAATTTTTGATAAAAGAGTTTCACGAAAAGAAGCTTCCGGAAGTTGTAAAAAGAGATTTAGAATTGCCCCTAAATTCAGATAAGATTATTACTCTTTCAGGCCCGCGAAGAGTAGGAAAAACTTACTATTTTTATTATCTGATTCAGCAATTGAAAAAGAAGGTGCCTCTCCAAAGAATCCTTTATATTAATTTTGAAGATGACAGACTTTTTCCTTTAAGATTAGAAAATTTAAATGATCTATTAGAGGCATATTTTGAACTTTATCCGGAAAACAAAGATAAGAAGATTTATTGTTTTTTTGACGAGATTCAGATAGTAGAGAAATGGGAAGTTTTCATAAGGAGGATCTATGACAAAGAAAATGTAAGAATTTTTATTACAGGGTCCTCGTCTAAGCTTTTGGCAAGAGAAATAGCAAGTTCTTTGAGAGGGAGGACATTGCATTATAAATTATATCCGTTAAGTTTTAGAGAATTTTTAAGGTTTAGAGGAATCCAACCCGAGCCTAGTATTGTTTATGGTAAAGAAAGGTTTAAATTAAAAAAATTATTTGGCGAGTATCTAATTTTTGGCGGATTTCCTGAAGTTGTGAAAGAGAAAAAAGACCTAAAACCTGCCATTTTAAATAATTATTATGAGATGATAGTATATCGAGACTTAGTAGAGAGGTTCGCTTTAAGAAATACTCGGGCTTTAAGGGCTCTTTGTAAGTATCTTATAAGTAATATAGGCGGGCTGTTTTCTATAAATAGTTATTACAAAAGCACAGAAAGAGATTTAAAACCTGCAAGAGAAACTTTATTTGAATATATTTCTTGTTTGCAGGAGATAGAGTTTGTCTATTTTTTGCCGATATTTTCTTTTTCTTTAAAAACTCAGCAATCTAATCCAAGAAAAATATATATAATTGATAACGGATTTTTCAATGTTGTGGCTTTTAAGTTTAGTAAGAACTATGGACACCTTTTGGAAAACGCTGTTTTCTTAAAATTAAAAAGATCGGAGAATGAGATTTATTATTACAAAAAGAAAAAAGAATGTGATTTTATGATAAGAAAAAGTGGAAGATGGCAAGTATATCAGGTAACTCAGCAGATAAACGAACAAAACAAAGAAAGGGAAATAGAAGGAATTTTAGAGGCGATGAATTTTTTGAGATTGAAAAGAGGAATAATTATAACCAAAGATCAAGAGTTTGAAATTCAAGAAAAAGGAAGAAGGATTCAAATAATTCCTGCATGGAAATGGTTTCTTCGGGCCAATTAACGGATTAACGAATTGAGGATTAAAGAATTTAGAATATAGAATATAGAATCTAGAATAAGAAATTGATGGAAATTTATTGAACGTTGAATATTAAAACAAAAATATGCGGATTGAAAATTATTCCGAAGATAAGTTAAAAAAAGAAATTTTAGAAATTGTAGGCAGGTTTTTAGATTTAGAAAAATATAGAGTTTTCTTTTTTGGGTCAAGGGTGGAAGGAAGGGGGAGCGAAAGGTCAGATATTGATATTGGGATAGAGGGGCCAGAGAAAATTCCAGGATATATCCTTTATCAGATTAAAGAAGAGATCGAAGAGAAAATTCCCGTGCTTTATAAATTTGACATAGTCGATTTTAAAAATTGCGACAAAGATTTCAAGAAAAGGGCTTTATTAAACATAGAATATTTAAATTAAAATTATGAAAAACTGGAAAAAACTTTTTGAAGATTTTGAAAAAGCATATAAAAGATTAGAAGAAGCGCTTGCCCAAGAGAAAAACGAGTTTATCAGAGATTCGGTAATCCAGAGGTTTGAATTTACAATAGAGTTGGCTTGGAAGACAGTTAAAGCATATTTAGAGGAGGAAGAAAAGATAATTTGTAATTCTCCAAGAAGTTGTATTAAAGAAGCATACAGAGTGGGTGTTATCAATTATGAGCCGAAATGGCTGGAAGCGTTAAACCTTAGAAATACAATTGCTCACATTTACAACGAAAAAATGGCAGAGGAAGTTTACAGTAAAATTCCGGAAATAAAAGAGATTTTTAAGCAACTGAAAGAGAATCTAGAATCTAGAATAATTTAAAAGAAATTTGTAGAAATACAGTAGAAATAAATAGAAATATGCTCGCTTACGCTCGTGAAATTTGTGGAAATACAATAGAAATTTGTTGAAATTTATAGAAAGTAGAATATAGAGTTTTGAATGTAGAATAAAAATTAAAATTAAAAATATGAAAAAAACGAAAAATAAAATTTTACATTTTCTTCAGTATCACAATCTTACTCTTGTGATTTTGATGTTTATTATTGGGTTTGGAACTGCCTCTTTGGCAAGCGACAATGTAAGGAGTGCCATTTTTGACAAAGAAGTAAGGGAGGTGGGAGTTGATAATACAATGCTTTTAACTGCTGATATTGATAATTTTGATTTTCAGCCCCAAATTACTGATATAGAGGAGGACGAAAATTATTATTATGTAGATTATCAATACAAAACCTTAGGGGTAAAGGATAATGTTTGGCAGGAGGTAATTCAAGAGAAAGAACTAAAGGTTCCAAAGAAAGTGCTTGCCCAATCAAATAAAGATCTTCCTTCATATATTACAGAAGAAATAGGAGAGGTGATTATGCACGAATACCAACTTTTAAAAGATAGTCAAAAAATAGCAAGAGAACAAGGGCTAACCAAAAAACAAAAAGTTATTGCTTATAGAGGTTTGATTGGAAAAATTCTTAATCTTCAGCCAAAAGTGATTGTTGAAAATCAAGAGAAACTTGCGGCTCAAATTTCAGAGACAGAGATTGCCCAAAGCGACAATACACAACAGTTAGCAGAAAGTTCTCAGCAAGAGACGGGAAGTGTAAATACAGAAGAAAACTCACAACAACCTTCTCTCTCCCGATCTTCTTCTTTAGAAGATTTTGTTGATAAAGAACTTATCCGACAAATTGTTGAGGAAATTTTAGCCCAGAGAGAGCAAGAAAACCAAGAAGTTTTGGCAATGAACAATCAAGGAGCAGGGAATACTCAATCTTCACAAATGACAGAACAATCAGCAGATGAGCAGATAACAACAGAACAGTCAAGCACAGATGAGCAAGTATCTGAACAGGCATCCGAGCAAATGTCAGAAGAGCAGCAGGCAGAGAAGAATCAACAAGAGCAAGAAGATCAACAAGAGATTAGTGAGGGAGGAGATGAGGAGGTTGAGGCAACAGAAGAAGATATAAACCAAGGGGAGAATTTAACAGAATCTCAACAGGAAGATCAGCAGGAACAGGTTCAGCAAGATCAAGAACAAAACCAGACACAGAGTGAAGAAGAGGAAGGTCAAACTCAGGATCAACAACAGGAAGAAACAAATGGGGGCGATCAGACACAACAGCAAAATCAGGGAGAACAGCAAACACAGCCGAGTAGCGATCAAAGTCAGAGTGGAGATCAAAATACAGAAGACAGTCAAGCCACACCGGACAATAACCAGCAAACCCAAGGTCAAAATAATTAATATCGAAATTTCGATATGTCGAAATATCGATATTTCGAAATATTGAGATATGGCAACGATCAAAAAGTTTGAAGATTTGATTTCTTGGAGAAAGGCAAGAGAATTAACTCGTTACATTTATTATTTGACAAAGAAAGAGAAATTCTCAAGAGATTACGGTTTAAAAGATCAAATTCAAAGATCTGCGGTATCAACAATGGCAAATCAGGCAGAAGGATTTTGTCGAGGCACAAAAATTGAACTAATAAATTATTTCTATATTGCCAAAGGATCAGCCGGAGAAGTTCAAAGTCATTTATATGTAGCGCTGGATCAAGGTTATATTACAGAAGAAGAGTTTCAAAAAGGATATAAATCGGTAGACGAAGTTCAGAGATTAATTCAGAATTTCGTTGATAAAGTTAAAAAGAATTCCTTAACTGGATTACAGTATAGACAGCCCAAGATGCCTACTCAAACAGAGAAAGTAAAAAGGGAACTTGAAAAAGAAGATAAGGTTTTGACAGAGCGCGGCATTATGTATAAAAAAGAAGCGGAGAAGTTGGGGTTGAAGTCGATAATTTGAGATATCGAAATGTCGAAATGTAGAAATATCGATATATCGAAATATTAAAATAATTAATCTTATTCTATGTTGAACAAAATTTTAAAGTACGGGATTTTAGGAACGGTTTTTCTTTTACCTTTGTTTTATCTACCATTTGCCTTTAATTTAGAACTTACAAAAACTTACTTTTTATTTTTCGCAGTATGGTTTTTAGTTTTGCTTTGTCTCTTTAAAATGATCATTAAAGACAAGGAAATTCTTGTTCGCTATTCCAAATATGAATACTTTCTTGCTTTATTTTTGATTATTTCAGGTTTGTCTTTGGCATTCTCTGTAGATAGGAAGGCGAGTATATTTGGAGTATATGGAAGATCATCTTCAGGATTTTTGGCTCTTTTAACATTTATAGGTCTGTATTTTCTTTTGACCCATAACACAGAAAAATTTGGAGAAGAGAAAAAAATGATTGTCTCTCTTGGAGGATTGGTTAAAAGTTTCTTGGTGTCAGGCTTTATTGTCTTAATCCTCTCTTATTTTTCTCTTTTTGGCGTATGGCAATCATTAATTAATCTTAATCCAGAAGGTCTTTCATGGCTTAACTATCTTAATTTAGAGAACACAACCCACATTAGCAGAGAAGGTTTTGCAATATATCTCTCATTTCTTATTCTGATTTCTCTTTTTGCCCTTTTCTTTCCTCGCAAAAACGAAAATTCTCAAAGAAGAGTTTTAAAGAAATTAAGAACAGCCGCTTTAATTTTGATTATTTTTGCCTCTCTTGTTTTGCTTCTTTTTATTGATTTTGTTGGTGCCTGGATTCTTCTCGGAATCTCTTTGATTGTTTTTGTTTTTATGAGTTCGAGAAGAGAATCTTTGGCAGAATATGTGCCTCGACTTATCTTTCCGATTTTTATCATTATTATTTCTTTAATCTTTTCCATTTTTAACTTCAAAGCATTAATCGGCAATCCGCAGATTAATCTTCCAATATTTCAGAATAGCATAGAGGCACTTCCTTCTTATAAAGCATCATGGGCAATAGGCGGAAATACAATTTTGGCTGGCGCAAAAAACACTATTCTTGGCTCGGGAATAGGAACCTTCTTTTACGATTTAGCAAAGCATAGACCGGCAGAACTTGCCAAAGGTGGTTGGCCTGCAGTTTCTCTTGTTGCTTCAAAATCATCTTTGACTGAAATTTTGGCAGGGCAGGGGATTTTAGGATTTGTCTTTTATCTTTTTGTTTTGCTTCTTCCTGTAGTTTACTTTCTGAAACCAAAAGAGTTAATTAAAAACATAATTTCAAAAATTAAAAGAAAAAGAAAGGAAAAAGTCCTTCAACTTGAGACCCAAGA
>JAGGVA010000017.1 GCA_021158195.1 bacterium
AAATTCTTTTCCCATAACTCTTTTCTTTTTTGTCCGTCCGAGCTTAAAAGTTTTTCAAAATTCAGTATTCGGATTTTCTTTGAAAAATGTTCGGATTTTGTTAAGGAGGGACAGCAAAGCTTAGCGTGGCTGCGGGGCTAGGATTCGAACCTAGATACCGGGGTCCAGAGCCCCGTGTGCTACCATTACACCACCCCGCATTTTTATGCTTTTAAAAACCTTCTTGTGGCGATTAAACTTGCTAGAACGCTCAAGACAATCCCACTTCCTACCTGAAAAACAAAAATCATAACACTGCGTTGACTAAGCCATTCTAATAAATTAAACCCATTGGTCAATTGCATTATCTTGGGAGAAAGAAAATAAGCAGCCAAAAACGTTACCCCGAAAGTAATAAGTCCTGCCAAAAAACCCCACAATATTCCTTGCACAATAAATGGTCCTCTTGTATACCAGTTTGAAGCACCCACCAACCTCATTATTTCTATTTCTTCGCTTGAATCTTGAATAGCGATTTTAATAGAATTAAGAGAAATCAAAAGAGTAGTAATGCCAAAAAATAAACCGATACCGATCGCCGCCCAGTTAATATTTGAGGTTAGGGAAAAAATTTTGTCAATCAATGTCTTTTTCTTGGTATAATCTATTTTTTGTATAATGGGTTTAAATTTATCGTTTTCTAAAAATTTTAAAATAGCAGCATATTGATTTGGGCTTGCGGCTTTAATGTTAATAGAAGGATAGAGAGGGTTTATTCCCACTTCTTTTAAAGATTCTTGAATAACCTTATCATCTTTATGCTTTTGCTGAAACTCTTCTAATGCCTCTTGGGCAGAAATATATTCTACTTCTTTTACTCCTGGCAAATTTAAAATCTCTTTTTTAACGCTTTCTACTTGCTCAATATTTACATTAGGATCTAAATATACACTCACATCAATCTTCTGCTGAATAGAGTTAACCAGGTAGTCAGTCATTCCTTTAAAAATAAAAATCGAACTTAGGATACAAAGGGTAAGAAAAAGAATAAAAATCGTCACAAAAGTTAAGCCCGGCTGTCTTCTAATGTTTCGAAAAGCGTAAAGAATAATTCTTTTTAGTGGAGTAAACATAAAAATAAATTAACTTATATAATAAAGCGGCCAACTGCTTCGTCTCTTATAAGTTTTCCTCTATCTAAGGTAATAACTCTCTTCTTTAAGCGATCAATAATTTCTTTGTTATGGGTGGCAAGAATGATGGTTGTGCCAAGTTCATTAATTTTTTTCAGTAAATCTATTATATCCTTTGTATGATAGGGATCAAGGTTTCCTGTTGGCTCATCTGCTACAATTACTTCGGGTCTAATAATAAGCGCTCGAGCAATGGCTACCCGCTGCTTTTCCCCTCCAGAAAGTTCTCTCGGAAAAGCATCAAACTTATCTTCTAGCCCTACAATCTCTAAAACTCTTGGGACATCTCTTTCTATATCCTCATCTGGTGCACCTACAACCTCCATTGCGTAGGCAACATTTTCAAAAACAGTTTTTGATTCTAAAAGCCGGTAATCCTGAAAAACAACCCCTATTTTTTGCCTATATTTAGGAAGTTCTTTTCTAGGAATTTGAGAAATATCTTGGTTATAAAAAAGAATTCTGCCGGCGGTAGGCTCTTCTTCTCTTAATAAAAGTTTTATTAGGGTTGTCTTGCCAGCACCTGATTTACCAACAATAGAAACAAACTCGCCTTTTTCTATATCAAATGTTATATTCTTGAGAGCAAAAACGCGAGGAGGATATATCTTGCTAATTTTCTGAAAAGATATCATAAATAAATATTTAATTGCTTGACGCTTTCTGCAACAGCATAATTTCGGCCTCTATAAAGTCATCTATTTCCCCATCTAAAACTCTTTCTATGTCAGATGTTTCTATATTTGTTCTATGATCCTTCACTAACTTATAGGAGTGAAAAATATATGATCTTATCTGATGCCCCCAAGAGGCCTTAATGTTTTTATCTCTTAATTTATCAATTTTTTCTTTTTCTTCTTTTTCTCTTAACTGATAAAGTTTTGATAAAAGTATTTCTATTGCCTTCTCTCTATTCATTGATTGAGACCGCTCACTCTGACAAGTGACAACTATTCCTGTGGGTAAATGAGTAATCCTTACTGCTGTTTCTCTTCTGTTTACATATTGTCCTCCTGGACCTGAAGCCCTAAAGGTTTCGATTTTTAGGTCTTCGGGTTTGATTTCTATTTTTCTTTCGCTTTTTCTAATAACTGGAATCACCTCTACAGAAACAAAAGATGTGTGTCGTAAATTTTGAGCAGAAAAAGGTGAAAGTCGAACTAGACGATGAACTCCTTGCTCTTTTTTCAACAACCCGTAAGCATACGCTCCTTTAACCTCTAAAATGGCTTCTTTTGTCAAAATTCTTCCTTCGGGGCCGGGATCACCGTAGGAATACGAAAGAATCTTTATTTTAAATCCTTTTCTCTCACAATATCGCTGATACATCCTTACAATCATCGTTGCCCAATCTTGAGCATCTTGTCCTCCCGCACCTGATCTTATTGTAATAATAGCATTATTTTTATCGTAAGGGCCGGAGAGAAAAACCTTAATTTTTAAATTTCTTATCTTTTCTTGAAGATCTTTTTTCTTTTTCTCTAATTCTTTTTCTAAATCTGGATCTGGCTGTTTGGTTAGAATTTCAGAAAAATCTTTTAAATCTTTTAATTCTTTCTCAATCTCCTTTGACTGAAAAATTATTTCTTCTAAATCTGCTGCCTCTTGAGATAACTCTTTCTGTTTTTCTAAATCATCCCAAACACCTGAATATTCCAACTCTTTTTTAACTTGTTTTAATTTTTTTTCTTTCTTTTCTATCTCAAAGACAGTCCATTAATTTTTGGAATTCTTCTTGAAGTTCTTCTAAACTAATTTCTCTTTTGTACATATTTAAATAATAATTACTCAAGCCAGAGGCCGGATTCGAACCGGCGACCTATCCCTTACGAGGGGATTGCTCTTCCGCTGAGCTACTCTGGCAAAACATCACTTGTGGGGACAGTCCCCAAGAAACCACCTCTCGAAAACCCTTGATAAATCTATCTTTCTGGACCTAAATTTCAAAAATGGCACATTTTTGATTAATTTCATAAAATCAATGTAACGAGAACAGTTCTCGT
>JAGGVA010000040.1 GCA_021158195.1 bacterium
GAATTGTGTATATATGAAGAGGAATGGCGACATCTACGACCTTGCAGTGGAGTTTTCTAAGGTATTTGGTGAGATCAAGGGTCTTGATGATTTTATAATGAATATAATGAGTAATATTCCCAATGCAGAGAATATAATGAGAGTTAAAAATATAGAGGCATTGCCCGAATCCGAAGAAGAAATTTTAAAGAGGGTTTCTAAAATTAAAGAAATAGAAATAGTAGAAGAGGCAGGGAAAGAAAAGCAATTGCCAGAAAGTGAATCGAAAGAAGTTTATCCGGTAGAAGATGAGACAGAGACTGAAAAAATCACCCAAATACCAGCAGAAACATCAACTCAAGATTCATCAAGATTGGTAGGAAAAACAGTTATTCCAACCGATGAAGATATTTTGGATGAAACAGAAGAAAAAGAATGGGCTCCAGAATTTTCTCCAGAAGATGTTCCTATCAATGTTGGGGAGTATATCCCTGAAGAAGGAATAAAAGTAAGCGAGAAGGGAACAAAATCTATAGATAAGAAACCTCCAATCAGACGGCCAACTTTAGATAAAGAGCGAACTCCACCTACCGAAGTCTTGAGTAAAAAAGCCAAAGAAGATATTGGACGATGGGGTGAAAAATATACTTCTAAGTGTATTAAAGATGAAATGACGAAAAAGTATCCTGACACATCCTTAGTAGATACTGAACAAGGCTTTAGATTAGAAAAAGATGGTGATGTAATTGTAGAAGTAGTATGGTTAAATAAAAATGGAGAAAGTGGACAACACTACGACATAAAAATTATAGAAAACGGAGAAGAGATTTTTATCGAGGTTAAATCAACAAAAGAATATGGAAAAGCTTGGTTCTCGATGTCAAAAGACCAATGGAAACTTATGAAAGAAAAAGGGGATAAATTTTATATTTACAGAGTTTACGGAGCTGGAACACAAGAGGCAAAAGTGGAAAAACTTCCTAATCCAGCAAAACTTTGGAAGGAGGGACATATAGATGCATATCCCCTTGGTATTGAAATATAATTTGATGCTCACATCCTTGCCCCTCGGGTCGCTTAACAGGTGCATATCCGACTTCGCTAACGCTTCGTCCAAATTCCTCGCTTCGCTCGGAACTTCAGATATTCCCAAAACGTTCAACGACATATTACTCTGGTTTCCGCAAACAAAAGATTTTTAATATCTTGTATGATAATACTTTCTTATGGATGTAAATGAACAAATTGCAAAAGCATATTTTGAGGAAGTGTGTAGTTATGTAGTAAAAACAAATCATTATTTTAAAAAGAAAGGCAAAAGGGGAGGCGCTGGTCCTGCTGATATAGACCTGATTTTAATACACCCACAGAAAGGATATAAAGAATATGGAAAATATGCTATTTGTACTGTTAAAGGGTGGCAGTCTTATAAAGTATCTATAAATGACATCAAGAATCAAAAAAAATTTGAGGAAGAATGGAAGATATTTGAAAAGCAAGAATTAGAAGCGGCAAAGAGATTTTTTGGTGTTGATAAATTCTCTAAAATATTAATCTTGCCTCCAATCAATTCAAAACATAAAAAAGAAGCTATTAATTATTGTAAAAAAAGATATAACATAATTTTGTTGGATTTTTCAGATGTTCTTTTTGAACTAATAGAATATTTATCAAAAGATAACAGAATGTATCGTTCATTCCAAACAGAGTCTCTACAAACTTTAAGAATCATACTAGTAAACTTACTCCAAATAAAAGATAGCGTCTTAATATTACAACCAAATATCTTAGAGCATTTGCAAATAAATAAAAACCAAAACAACATTGAGTTTAAATCTAAAAAATTATTCATAAAAAAATAGGCGGAAACCCTGCCTCATACGCAAAATTTCTTTCAGAAATTTTGGTTTTCCTATCGGAAAACTCGTTGAACAGCGATTAAGAGGGCTTTGTTGCCTTAGGCAAGTCACCCCAACTTTTCCTTTCGGGAAACTTCTCATAACCGTGATATGTTAACTTCAAAACTTTTATCTATCACAATTGCAAAATTTCGCTTAATGGGGTATATGTTTTTAATTTGAGTAATCGGCAAACTTAGATCGTAAGAGATTGTGTTATTCGCATATTTAAAGTTTTTCTATAAAGTTACTATATGAAAGTAGTCCAAATAAGATTGCCAAAGAAAATTATTGAGAAAATTGATGAAATAATTGAAAAAGAATTTTATTCTTCAAGGTCTGAATTTATCAGGGTAAAACTAAGGGAAATTCTGGAAAAGGATTATTGATTCTTTATTGTTTAGGAATTTCTTATATTTATTTGTTCTCTGTAATTTATGAAAATCTTTATTAAAAAACCAACAGGTTACTTTCCCTATGGTAATGGATATTTTAAAAAATATTTGGAAGAACTTCTAATATCTTTTGGTTTTGGAGAAAACGAATATAAGGTTGAAAGTTCGCATAATTTAACTCTTGATGGCGGTCGTGTAGAGGGATATATTTTGATTTTGGATGAAAATAAAAGAGAAGGAAAAAATATTGATGATTTGTTAGAAGAGATTTCAAAGTATAAAAAAATATTTCAAATGGGTAATGAAGAAAAGAGTTTATGGGATGGTAAAAAAATTTCAAGGTATCAATTAAGATTTAGTCAATTTGTTTAAAATTTTCTTCATTTTCAAACTGTCCTGCTCCAAAATTGGACTCTCGCAGATAATTCTTATATCTCTCTTCTTTGTTCCAAACCCTCTGCTAACCAATTCTTTCGCCAATTCCTTGAAGTC
>JAGGVA010000052.1 GCA_021158195.1 bacterium
CGATTTTTTGAATAGGCTGAATGGTTCCGATTTCATTATTGGCATACATTACCGAAACAAAAACAGTATTCTCTTTGATAGCGTTTTGTATTTCTTTCACTTCTATAATTCCTTCTTTGTTTGGGGCGATAAAACTTACCTCAATCCCTTCTTTTTCTAATTCTTCAAAAGGATGTAAAACTGCATGGTGTTCAATTTTTGAGGTAATAATGTGAGGTTTTATACCTTTCTTTTTTAAAGCCCTCACCACCCCAAAAATTGCTAAGTTATTTGCTTCTGTAGCAGAGCCAGTGAAAACCACTTCATCTTCTTGGCAATTTAGAAATTTGGCAACTTTTCTTCTTGCCTCATCAATTGCCACCCGAGCAATTTGTCCAAAACGATGTAAAGAAGAAGGATTTCCAAAATCCTTTTTAAAATAAGGCATCATTGCTTTTAAAACCTCTTTGTCTATTGGAGTTGTTGCTGCGTAATCTAAATAAATTTGTTTTGGCATAACTCTTTGGGTGTTCCTCTCGAAATTGACGCAGTCAGTCGCCCCAGCGAGGCGACTGCTGCTCGGCGCTCGGCCTCGCTCTTTCGCTCCATCCCGCCAAGCGGGATTCCGCTCAAACCATGCCCGCTTGGCCTGCGCGACGCATTTCTCGAGGAACACCTTTCGAGAAAATAATTTTTATTTTAATAAGATTTTATTTAGTTATAAGATCAGCCAAAGTTATTTTGTTTAATGTCTTATCAATTGACTTTTAAGTGTCTGCTAGAAATTCTTTATAAGGTATCTCTATTTACTCCATCTTATTAATCTACCCACTATTCATTATAAACTATTCGCTGGTTAAATCTAACTATCTTTAGTCGTTTTTTCACCATAATTATTACAATCTTTTTGTCAATCTAATTTCTCTGTGCAGGGTGGCACTTTAAATATTTTTTGATAAAATATAAAGAAGTATGAAAGAAGCAATATCCGTAATATCACACCAACCTTTAGAAAAATACCTTTGGCCAGTTTTTATTTTTTTGGGATTCTTTTAGCCTCGCGAGTTTTTCAGTTTCTGGTTTTAAGACATTTCAAAAAACTGGCCCAGAAGACAAAAACTGATATAGATGATCTTTTTGTGGATATTTTGAAAAAAGTTCGCCCTCCCTTTTATTTCTTTTTAGCCTTATATTTTGCTTTGAAAAGCCTTCAAATCGTATCCTGGCTTGATAAAATTTTAACAGCCATTTTAATTACTTGGGTAATTTATTTAGCAATTTTGGCTTTTCAAAGTGTCATTGATTATGTCATTAAAAAGAAAGCAAAAAGGGATAAAACTACAGAATCTGCTTTTAGGCTTCTTGGGAAAATTTTAAAAGGAGTTTTATGGGCAACTGGAATTCTTTTTATCCTTTCTAATTTAGGGGTTAATATCACTTCTCTTGTGGCAGGTCTTGGAATTGGAGGCGTTGCAGTAGCATTTGCTTTGCAAAACATTTTAGAAGATCTATTTTCTTCTTTTGCAATCTATTTTGATAAACCATTTGGGGTAGGAGATTTTATTGTCGTGGGGCAACATAAAGGAACAGTTGAGAAAATCGGAGTTAAAACTACAAGATTAAGGTCAATTCATGGAGAAGAAGTAGTGATTTCAAATCGCGAGCTTACTAATTCAAAAATTCAAAATTTTGGAAGAGTAAAAGAGAGAAGGGCTTTGTTTAAAATTGGGGTAATTTATGAGACACCCCAGGAAAAACTAAAAAGGATTCCTGAGATAATTCAAAAAATAATTGAGGAGGAAGAAATGACTCGTTTTGATAGAGTTCACTTTGTAGAGTATGGAGACTTTTCTCTAAATTTTGAAATTTCGTTCTATGTCAAAACCTCGGATTATAAAACTTTCTTAGATATTCAGCAAAAAATTCTTTTCAAGATCCGCGAAGAATTTCAAAACCAAGGAATTGAGTTTGCCTATCCCACTCAAACTCTTTATTTAAAGAAATCCTAAAACCTTAATAAAACCCGGCCCCGTTGATATGGAACGAGAACAGTTCTCGTAGAGCGTTGTTTAGCTAAGCTAAGCAACAGCTACAGTATTTAAATTTTTATTATCTGTTTAACTTTTTTCTGAAATTCCTCTGGATATTTTTTGAGATATTTTTTCAGTTTTTCTTTTTTGATTTTTTGTTTGAGTTGTTTTAGCGCAGATTCTGGAAGATGTTCTTTAAACCAAACAAAATCAATTAGGGTTTTTTCGAAGTCAGAGACCGGAAGATAAAAATCACCATAACGAATTAACTCAAATCCAAAAAAGTATTTTGAAGGAAGATATCGTAAATAGACATTATTATCCAAAATCTTTCTTATTCCTTGCCTAACTTTATGCACAGTGAGAACTACAGGGATAGTTTCTTGTTCCCAAAGATTATAAAGGCTTAAGGCTTCTTGGAGTCCTAAATAGGCAGGTTTGAAACAGAGAACTGACAAAATTGGGTCCGGAAAAGCAGTATAACATCCTTTGGTAAGTCGAAAAACAACTCCTTTGTCAGTAAGTTTGTGAAGCAAAAGATGGGCATAATTTTTATTTTTAACAATTTTTTCAATGTCTCTTGCCCAAAAAGCAGGAGTTTCCTTAATAAATTCTTCAATTTGTGGTTTGTGTTTTATTTTGCCCATTTTTGAATTTCTTTAATCATTTCAGTTGCTTTTGGCACTGCCCCAACTATTATCAGAGTTTTAAGATTATTTTCATCTATAGGAGATGAGTAATTTTGGATTAATTTTTTAATTTCTTTTTTGGGAATTTCCTTTGGATCTAAATTGTGCAAAAGAAAGAAAATATCATACAAATCGCGCACTAATTTTCTTTGAAGATACGAATTTATTTTTTCTTTTAATAACTCCTTTTTGGAAAGCACATTAACCATAAAAAAACTTCCATCTAACATTTCATAGGGAAGAGTTTGGAAAAATTTAGCCCGTTTAAATAAAATTTCAAGCCTGATTGTGGCTTCTTGATGTCTAAATTTGCTATAGATAGCATTTTTAGTTTTTTTAAATTTTATTTTCTCTAATCCTAACTCTTCTAAGCTTTTTATAAGATCATCAAATCTTGAATTTGTTGAGGGTAAATAAAAATCTAAATCTTCGGAAAATCTATTTCCTCCAAAACAGCGCCAGATAGCAGTTCCTCCATGCAAAACTGCTTTTGGGAAAAAATGATAAAATTGCACAATTAAAATATCTTGTGCTAAAGCTATCTGGCGATGAATCTTTTTCTTTAATTTTTTTTCTATTGGAATTTTAACCATTCTTATACTTAATTATAAGAATGGTTATTTAGGTGTCAAGAGCCAATTAACCCGAGAACGAGAACTGTTTTCGTTCCAATGATTGTTTCAAAGACCCAGAAGGTAAGTTATTGTAAGGTCCAACCTTTAGTTTGCTTAGCTTAGCTAAGCAACGCGTGCTAAGCAACACACCTAAGTAACGCTTAAGGTCAACTTTGTTTTATTTGAATTTCACAAAAAGAATGATAATCTTAAATAAGATAATTTTTAACTTTTAATTTTAAATTTTGAATTTGTTATGAAATGTATCTCCTGTAAAAAACCGGCAGAAGTTAAAATTACTCAGCCATTTTGCAGTGAGTGTTTTCTAAAACATTATCAGAGAAGAGTAGAGAGGACTATTAAAAAATTTAAGTTAATTCAAAAAAATGACAAAGTATTAGTTGCGGTATCCGGGGGCAAAGATAGTTTGTCTTGTGCAGATGTGTTACATCAACTTGGTTTTGAGATTGCGGTTTTACATATTGATGTTGGGATTAAAAGATGTACAAATGAGAGATCGAAACAGGTAGTTGAAAAGTTTTGTAAAGAAAGAAATATTCCTTTTCACTTCACATCTTTTGAAGATTTTTTTGACATTGAAGATATCAATAAATTTTTCAAAGTTGCCAAAAGGCCAATTTGTGCCA
>JAGGVA010000032.1 GCA_021158195.1 bacterium
ATCACCTTGAACTAGGAGAATTGTGGGATTTAATTGATGTAAAAAGAGCGGCTAAAATTTCAGGTTCTAGATTCGGAATTCTTAAAAATGAGGCTGTTTTGCTGGAGTTTGCTTTAATTAAATTTACCTACGATTTTCTAACAAAAAAATATAATTTTATACCTCTCCTTCCGCCAATTTTAATCCGGCCAGAAGCAATGAGAGGAATGGGCTATATAGATACAGAGCAGGATTTAGAAGAGAGATATTTTTTGGAAAAAGATAATTTGTTTTTAGTAGGCACAGCAGAACAGGCGGTGGGTCCTATGCATCAAAACGAAGTTTTTGAAGAGAGAGATTTACCCAAGCGTTATTTGGCTTTCTCTACCTGTCTAAGAGAAGAGGCAGGTTCCTATGGCAAAGATACCCGAGGAATTTTTAGAGTTCATCAATTTGATAAAATTGAGATGTTTTCTTTTACAAAACCAGAGGAGTCACAAAGAGAACTTCAATTTTTATTGGGGATTGAGAAGGAATTAATGAAGCAGTTAAAAATTCCTTTTCGAGTAGTAAAACTCTGCACAGGAGACCTTTCCCGCCCTTCTGCCCAAACTTTTGATATTGAAGCCTGGATTCCTTCACAAAAAAAATATAGAGAAACTCATTCCTGTTCAAACTGCACAGATTTTCAGGCAAGGAGGTTAAATATAAGATTTAGAAGAGAAAAAGGTAACAAAATTGAATTTGTTCATACTCTTAACGGGACAGCTTTTGCAATCGGCAGAACAATAATTGCTATTTTAGAGAATTATCAACAAAAAGACGGAAGAATTTTGGTGCCAAAAGTATTAAGAAAATATGCGGGATTTAGAAAAATCCCCAAATAAAATTCAAAATGCAAAATTCAAAATTCAAAATTGCAATTCAAAATTCAAAATTACAAGAAAGAATAATAGAGATAAACGGAATTAAAACATTTATGAGAATAAAGGGGCAGGGAGATCCCTTTTTGATTTTGCATGGTTGGGGAGCAAGCTCCGATTCGTGGAAAAAGGTCCAAGATGTTCTTTCAGAAAATTTTAAAGTAATTGTTCTAGATCTACCAGGTTTTGGAAAAAGCGATCCCCCTCCAAAGATATGGGATTTGAACTCCTATGCTAAATTTGTTTTGGACCTTGCTAACACATTAGGAATTGAAAAATTTTATCTTTTAGGTCATTCTTTCGGAGGGGCTATTGCTATCAAAATTGCTCTTTTTGCACCAGAGAAAATCAGAAAACTTATCTTGGTAGATGCTGCTGGAAGGAGGCAAAAAAAGAGAGATTTTAAAAAAATTCTTAAAGGTTTAGCATCCTTTTTAAGAATTTTTTCGATTATCCCTGGTTATGAACTTTTTCGAAAATGCTTTTATAGGTTTGTCTTAAGAAAAACTGATTATATAGAAGCAGTTGGAATTATGAAAGAAGTTTTTAAGAAAGTGGTTTCAGAAGATTTAACGAATTCCTGGTCCAAAATTAAAGTTCCTACTTTAATAATCTGGGGCAAAGAAGATAAAATTACTCCCAAAAAAGATGCTTTGAAAATGAAAGAACTTATTAAAAATTCCGAGATAATTTTTATTGAAGATGCTTCTCATGCCCCGAATTTATCACATCCCGAAGAACTGGCACAAATTATAAAAGAAAATCTTTTAAAAATATGACAACAATTTTATTCATTCTTTGGGCAATAAGAGAGGTAAAATCAATCCTTTTTTGGGTTTATCTTTGGCAGTTAAAAGAATATCATAGAAAAAGATTTATCGATCATTTTAGAACTGCAAAAGGAAGAAGCATTTTTTTAAATTGGTTGATGGGAGTAAAGGTTATCTTCCTGTGTCTTCTTTTTTTTGTTAAATCGGTCCCTCTAATTTACATAATTGCACTCCTTTATTTACTGGAAAGTTTAAAATTTTTTGTAAATCTTTATAAAAAACGCCTTAAAAAACCTGTTTTTACTTTTAAAGCCATTGTAATATGTGGAGGCTGTTTCATATTATTTGCATTAATAGTGAGTGCTTTATTTGTTTTTGAAATCGATATTATTCAATTTGTCCAATACCTTCTTGCGATAGACATTTTAACATTTTTATTTGTTAGCGCTTTTGTTTTTCTGATGCATCCTCTTACTCTCTTTTTTCAATATAGATTGCTGCAAAAAGCAAAGAAAAAGAGGGAGAAATTTAGAGATTTAATAGTAATTGGTATTACCGGCAGTTATGGTAAAACCACAACAAAAGAGATTACATCTTTTATTTTGGCTCATAAATTTAAAGTACTAAAAACAGAAAAGCATATTAATGCTGAAGTAGGAATTGCTAAGACGATATTAGAAAAACTAAATGATCAAGAAATTTTTGTTGTGGAGATGGGTGCTTATGAAAGGGGAAAAATAAGGCAAGTATGTAAGATGGTAAAGCCAAAAATTGGTGTTTTAACAGGAATAAACCAGCAACATATGGCAACCTTTGGGAGCCAAGAGAATATCATTAAGGGGAAGTTTGAGTTGATAGAGGCGCTACCCGAAGATGGGATGGCGGTTTTGAATTGGGACAATAGATTGATAGTTCAAAATTCAAAATTCAAAATTAAAAATTGCAATTCAAAATTAAAAATTATTAAATTTGCTGTTTTTAACAAACAAGAAGTAGATTTATGGGCAGAAGGTGTGAAAGTTCAAAAAGAAAAACTTTCTTTTTGGATATCTACAAAAGAAGGAAAGAAGGAGTTTTGTGAAGTAAACTTAATTGGTGGGCACAATGTCTATGCTATTTTGGCGGCTTGTGCGGTGGCAAAAGAATTAGGAATGTCATTAACCGAGATTACTCAAATTTTGAGAGAAATAAAACCAGATTTTGGAGCAATGAAATTAAAAAAAGGAGTAGGTGGAATTAATATCATTGATGCTTCCTATTCAGCAAATCCAGATGGGGTAATATCGGCTCTTGATTATCTTAAAGTTTGGGAGAATAAAAAAGTAATCGTTATGCCCTGTCTGATTGAACTTGGCAGATCTTCAAAAGAAGTTCATAAAAGAATAGGGCAAAAAATTGCTGAAGTTTGCGATTTAGCAATTATAACTACAAAAGATAGGTTTAAAGAAATTAAACAAGGCGCCATAAGTAAAGGAATGAAAGAAGAGAATATTTTGTTTATCGAAAACTCAGAAAAGATTTTTGAGAAAATAAAAAACTTTTGTGGGACAGAAGATATAGTTCTTTTAGAAGGAAGAGTGCCAGAGCGCTTAAAAAGATTAATCCTAAAAGAGAAATAATTTTTAACGATAAAAAATGAAACCAATCTTTATCTCTCTTTCTCCAAATATCGAAAGCGATGACATTTGCTTGGTTTTGAAATTAATTTTTCGACCTTGGAAATGGAAAAAGGGTAAAGCCATTAAATTGTTAGAAGAGAAATTTAAAGAATATTTAGGGGTAAAATATGCCTTTTCTTTTAATAGTGGAAGAAGCGCCTGGCTTGCTATTTTAAAATCATTCAATCTTCAAAAAGGAGAAGAGGTATTAGTTCAGGCATTTACCTGTAATGCTCTTATTAATCCTATTTTGGCCTTGAAACTTAAACCTGTTTACGTAGATATTGAACAAGATACTCTTAATATAGATCCAAATGATTTAAGAAAAAAGATCTCTCCCAAGAGTAGAGTGGTGGTAGTTCAACATACCTTTGGTTTACCCTCAAAAATAGATAAGATTTTAGAAATTTGCCAAGAATATAATCTCATTCTCATTGAAGATTGCGCTCATTCTTTAGGGGCAACTTTTGGTGGCAGAAAAATTGGCACCTTCGGCAAGGCAGCATTTTTTAGTTTTGGAAGAGACAAAATTATTTCTTCTGTATATGGAGGGATGGCAGTAACAAATGACCCTCTTTTAGCAGAGAGTTTAGAAAAATTCTGGCAAAATTGTTCCTATCCCAGCAATTTCTGGATATTGCAACAACTTTTACATCCGGTTTTAACAGAATATTTAGTAAAGCCCCTTTATAGATTTTCCGACCTAGGGAAGTATTTTCTTATTGCTTTACAGAAACTAAAAATTCTTTCCAAAGCAGTAACCAAAAAAGAAAAGCAAGGAAAACTGTCTACCTATATTCCTCAAAAAATGCCTTATGCCTTGGCAAAATTAGCCCTAAATCAGTTTCAAAAATTAGAAAGGTTTAACAAACATCGAAAAAAAATCGCAGAAATTTATCATCGTCAATTACAGGGACTTAACATTCAACTTCCAATAGATGATCCAGGCAGAATTTATATGCGCTATCCTTTAATTTGTGACAAAATTAATACAGACAAACTTTTAAAGAAATTTAGAAGGAAAAAAGTTTTTCTTGACGATGGGTGGCGAAAAACCGCTATAGTGCCGCCTGATACCTCTCAAGAAAAAATGGAATACAAAATCGGGAGTTGTAAAAATGCAGAATTTGTAGCAAATCATATTTTAAATTTACCAACTCACATAAACATCAAAGAAAAAGAGGCAAATTTAATTTGCTCTTTATTAGATTATTTTTTAAAAAAGGTTTGAACAAGTTTTTGATTAAAATTGTGCCATATTCCAAAAAACCCGCCAGCAAGCCAGTATTTTCAAGGCCTTCTTCCTCTTAATTTCTTGGGGACTGTCCCCGGCTTGTCCCCGGCTTGGGTCCCCGGCTTGGTGCCTCCGGCTTAGGGGCTTTACATATGTTAGAAGAAATGATAGAAAAAAAATGTTCCTAAACAAAAGAGAGGGGGATGAATGATGAAAAAACCCAGAAAAGAGGAATTAAAAGTTGTTGAGCTTTATTCACGAGAAGAAATTCGGGATGTAGTGCAGGTTTTGGCAAAAGAAATATCAGAGGACTATGTACCGTTGTTGCAAAAAGATAATTGTCAATTGGTTCTGGTAGGAATTCTTAATGGAGCAGTACCTTTTATCGGAGATCTTGCAAGAGAACTTAGTCAATATTTTCCCTTGGGGATGATTCAGATTGACTATCTCGCTATCTCTAGTTACAAAGGAAGGAAACAGAAGGCACAAATTCGTATAGAAAAAGACACAAAAACTCCTCTTAAAGGAAAGCACATATTGGTGATAGAAGATATTGTTGACTCAGGAAGAACTTTAAGACAAATCGTTAGTATTATTTCTGCCAAAGAACCTGCCAGCATTAAAGTTTGTACTCTTATAAACAGACATAAGCTGCAGAGAAGGGAGGTAGAGCCAGATTATGTAGGGCTTACCTTCTGTAAAGACAGTTGGCTTATAGGATACGGCTTAGATCTTGATGGTTTTGGTAGAGAATTGCCTTTTATAGGGTATATTGTAGATCCTTAATAACACAAAAGGGCGTCTTGTTCAGACGCCCTTTAATTTTTAGCAACTTCTGGTTATAATAATATAATCGCAAATAAACAATTAATTTCACAAAAGCCGACAATGATTAAATTTCAAGATTTCCAAAAAATTGAACTTGTGGTAGGAGAAGTTTTAGAAGCCGAAAAGATAGAGGGGTCAGAAAGATTGATACTATTAAAAGTAAATATAGGAGATGAAGTAAGGCAGATTGTCGCCGGAATAGGTAATTTTTATCAACCCGAAGATCTTATTGGAAAAGAGATAGTAGTGGTTGCTAATTTAGAGCCGAAAAAATTAATGGGTTACGAAAGTCAAGGGATGCTTCTGGCGGCGGTTAAAGAAGATGGGGAAGTAGTTTTAGTTGTTCCAGAAAAAAAGACAGGCGCTGGAACTAAAATTAGTTAATCTTTTTGTAATATGGATGTTACAACCTTAAAAGATGTTGAAGAATTTTTGAAAAAGATGTCAGAGAATAACCCCCCAAAGACTGAGGAGGAATTTATGACTTTGCTAGATGAAGCAATACATCAGTTAAGAGCAATGGGCAAGATTACTCGCGATGGTGATATTCAATATATAAAAAATCTTTTTGCAAAAAGGTGGAGATTTTTTGTAGACAGAAGTAATTAATTTGGAAATATGTTGAAATATACAGACCTTAAAAAGGGTGTTATTTTTTTAATGGAAAACTCTCCGTGGGTTGTTTTAGAGTCAACCCTTGTAAAACTTCAGCGGCAGAAGCCAATCTTAAAGGCAAAAATTAAAAACTTAAGAACAGGCGCAATTGTTACAAAAAGTTTTACTCAGGCAGATGAATTTGAAGAAGTAGAGGTAGAAAGAAAACTTTTGCAATTTCTTTATTCTCACAGGGAGAAGTTTGTCTTTATTGAGCCCGGAAATCCAAAAAACAGATTTGAGTTTGATAAAGATTTTATAGGAGAAAAATGGAGGTATCTTAAAAAGGGAGCAGAAGTAGAGGCAATTGTAATTAACGAAGAAATTGTAGATTTACAACTCCCAGTAAAAATGGAATTTAGGGTAATTGAAGCACCACCATCGTTTAAAGGCAACACTGCTCAAGGAGGAACAAAAACAGTGGTAATTGAGACCGGCGCAAAAATAAATGTGCCGATGTTTATAGAGCAAGGAGATATAATAAGAGTGAATACTCAAGATGATAGTTATGTTGAGAGAGTGAGAAAATAGTATTTATTACTTTTACTTTTCAAGCTCGGAAAGTAATTTTCACAACCGCTCGGCAACAAAGTTTCAAAGTACCGGCTGTCCAAATCCCAGCGAGATTTGGCAGCCTGCGCTCTCGGCGGCTGACTCCTCGCTTCGCCCCGCTCAGCGGGGCTTCGCTCGGAGACCCTGCTCAGCCGCCTCCGAGAGCTACTTTGAAACTTGTTGCCTCGCTTCAACCATGCCCGCTCAGGCCTGCGGAAGCTCCTAAAAATTGCTTTCCTCGCTTTTCCTGCTTGTATTATTGGATTTTAAAATGATATGAAAATAAGAGAAATCACAAATAAAGATCTATGGGAAGGTTTCTTAGAAGATTGCTACCCAAAAACTTTTCTTCAATCCTGGAATTGGGGAGAGTTTTCAAAATCAATGGGACAAAAAATTTGGAGGTTGGGAGTTTTTGAAAAAGAAGAACTTTTAGCAACCTGTTTAGCTGTAAAAGTGAATGCAAAAAGAGGGACTTTTTTGATGGTGGAGCATGGACCGAATATAAAATTAAAAATTAAAAATTCAAAATGCAAAATTACAATTCAAAATTCAAAATTTCAAAATCATAAATTACAAATTCTCGAAGCAATCTTAAAGGAATTAAAAAGAATTGGAAAAAAAGAAGGGGTGAGTTTTATAAGGGTTTGTCCGATTTGGGAGAGAAGTGAAGAAAATGAAAAAGTTTTTGAAGAGTTAGGATTCAGAAATGCCCCAATTCATATTCACCCAGAGGTTAGTTGGATTTTAGATTTAGATAAAACAGAAGAGGAACTTTTGTATGGAATGAGAAAAACAACAAGATATCTTATCCGTCAGGCTCAAAAAAATCCAGAGATTCAGATTAAAAAAAGTCAGTCACTGGAGGATTTAGAAGAGTTCTATAAAATTTATCAAGAAACAGCCTCTCGGCACCATTTTGTGCCCTTTTCTTTTGATTATTTAAAAAAGGAATTGGAGACATTTAAAAAAGATAATCAGATATTGATTCTTTTAGGAAAATATAAAAACGATATAGTTGCTGGTGCGGTTATTGTATATTGGCAAAATGGTGCTTTTTATCATCACGGAGCCTCTTTGCGCAGGTATTCAAAAATACCAGTGAGTTATTTAGTTCAGTGGGAGGCAATAAAAGAGGCAAAGCAAAGAGGTTGTAGTTTTTATAGTTTTTGGGGTATTGCACCAGAAGATAAACCGAATCATCCCTGGAAAGGACTTACTCTTTTTAAGAGAGGTTTTGGCGGGAGAAAAGAAGAATATGTAAAAACAAAAGATTTGGTTTTATCTCCTAAATATTGGTTAAACTGGATAATTGAAACTACAAGAAGAATAAAAAGAAGATATTAAAGCAGGTGATATAATATGTTTCCCAAAAAGAAACGAAGAAAGGGGCTAAAATTTAGAAAAAAGAAAAAGCCTCTATATAAAAGAAAGGGTTTCTGGATAGGTCTCACAGTTATTTTGTTTATAGGTTTCTTAGTCTGGACTCTTTTTTTTAGTTCTTGGTTTCAAATAAGATATTTAGAAATAACAGGCACCGAAACTATTGATAAAAACGAACTTTTAAATTTTTGTAGAGAGAAAATACCTCGGAATTTTGTTTTTCTTTCTTCTCAAAGTATTTTTTTAGTTTCTACTAAAGAACTTAGAGAATCTATTCAGGAAAAATATCCTCAGGTAGAAGAAGTTTTTATTAAAAGAAGATTTCCAAAAACCCTTACAATTCAGATAAAAGAACGTAGGGCAGTCGCTAATTTTTTAGGATGTCAAAAAACATTTTTAGTGGATAAAGAAGGGGTAATTTTTAGAGAAGAGAACAATTCGCAACTTTTTCTTGTTCAAAAGGAAGGAACAAAAGATTGTTTTCTTGGTAAAAAAATACTCAACCAAAAGGAAATGGAAGCATTATTTCTCATCAAAGATAAATTTTATCCCGGAGAAGAGATTTCTGTGATTAAATTCTATCCTTTTAAAGCAGAAGTTTTGGCTGGGAGGGGTTGGAAAGTTATTTTTTCGTTAGAGAAAGATTTGGCAAAGCAGTTAGACAATTTGGCTGTTTTGATTGATCATAAGATAAAAAAGGAAAATCTATCTCGAGTGGAATATATTGATTTAAGATTTGATGAGATTTTTTATAAACTAAAAGAAAAAACAACAGATTAAATAAATTTCTTGCTTATTTGATGTAATAAATAAATATTGAATTTCCTGCTCGGGCTACTGGTTTATAATCTAAAAGCCAGCGGTAATATCCTGTTGGCTGGTCAAATCCTCTTATTGGCCTTCCAATTCCTCCTTGCAAGAAAGTAGCAGAAATTGCCAGCCATCCTTTTGGTTTTTCTTTTTTGGGGTCAAATTTTTGCCAGGCATTACCAAGTCGATATTCTACATCATCACCTCCAAAATAATCAACATAAATTTTTTGGATATTATTTTCTTTTACAAACTGCTGTAATCTTTTTAAATCCTGTCCCCAATCATAGTTTGAATCAACAACATATTTATAGCCATTCTTGGGACCGCCAGCCAGTTCATTAAAATATGAGAGATAATGAGGAAATGCTGCCAGTGAAGACCCAACATACCAGATAATCATCAGCGAAAGTACAGAGACAAAAGCCAACTTTTCTTTATTGCTTTTTGATCTTTCCAGTACTCTTTTGATAATGAAGGTGAGAATCAAATAAGTGGGGGCAAAAGTTGGAAGTATATGCCTGATTCCAATATTAAGCTCGCCACTAATTGAGGTTACCCAATAAACAACAATAATTACAATTAACGAGAATATCTCAAAGTTATTTTTAATCCACTCTTGTGTTCTTTGAAGACAATTTTTAAAGGTAAATTGAGGAAGAGTTTTTATTAATATCCAGATAAGTGCGATTAGGAAAAGAAGATGAAAAGCCAGAGGGACTTTTAATAAATATACTATTGGAAAGTAAGATTTAATTCCTCCTCCGGAAACAGTTCCTAAGAAATAAACAGTATTGCCTGAAGCAACTCGCTGAGTTGCCATCAAAAGCCCTAGCATATAATGAGCAAGGGGCCTTAGTAAGGGATTTCCAGCCATCCAAATACATGTTTTTTTCAAGAGATTATTTGGATGAGAAGCAAGAATAGATTGGGTATCGCTTACTTGTTTTTGAATAGGGTAATTCCATATATGAAAAGCATAAACAGGCCAGATAATCAATACTACGCCGATAATTCCGGCAATAATTGCCCATACTATATACTTTATCAACCATCTTATTTTATTTTCTTTTTTAAGCAGGGCATAAGTAATAGTAATAATTCCCAAAATAGGTACAAGCAAGGCTAAAGAAAATTTCAGCAGCAAAGAAATTCCTAAAGTAATGCCGGCAATAAAAATATTCTTTTTTGTGGGTGATTTTAGAAATTTTATCCAGAAGTAGGTAGCAAAGAGAAACCCAAAAGAAGCAGCAATGTCTGTGGTAACCAATCGTCCGTGAGCCAAAATAGTAGGAGAGAATACAGCAAAAATTAGAGGAATAAGCGCTAGTTTTGGTCCAAAAAGTTTTTTAGCCCAAAAATAGACAAACCAACAAAAAAGAATAGTTAAAAGAATCATTGGGATTCTCGCCCAAAACATTATCAGGTCAGGATTGTTGCCTGATTTAAAAATAAATTGATTTCCGAACCACCACTGATTATTTACTCCTGTTTGCCACGAAGGGTGGTTTGCCGGAAAATTTAAATTTAAAAACAATAATGGTAGAGCGGCAAGATCTTTTACAAGTGGAGGATGCTCCGGATTTAACCGATAATCTTTGGCATAAAGATAAGAGAAGCCTGCAGGAATATGGGCTAATTCGTCCATTGTAAGAGAGATGCCCACCATGCTAAAGAAAGATAAAAGAAAGCATATTATTAGGAGAAAATAGGCAAGAGTGTTTAAACTTTTTGTTTGACTCATAAGTTTTTTATTAATTTGGAAGTATAAAGGTGGTTATGGAATTTTTAGTTTGAGAATGACCTTTAGGAAATTTTGATTTTAATTGATTTAAAATATTCTCATCATATTTCATTAAGACAGCAATCGAACCCTTTTTAATCTGATTTATTTCTTCAGGCTTAAGATAAATAGCGCGTAGTTTATGATATTTTGATCTCTCCATAAACATTATTGTTTGCGCTGGCATTGGAATACCGTCAGGGTAGGGAACAGGTACACCGGCTTCATTGACAATTACATATTTATTAACGCTGTCGGGCAGTTTATTAATATATTCTCCTATTTTTACAAAATTATAAGTGAAGGCGCCCGGCATATTTGGATCTTTTGCCCATTTAATAAAATACCAATAAAAATTAAGTGTTAAAGAGTAAATAAGAATTGCTCCAACAATTGCCCAACCAAGTTTTTCTTTTTGGTATTTTTTTAGAAATAAAAATATTTCAGTTACAATCCAGCCAATAAAGATATAAACTACAGGAACAATGCCAATAGTCCTAAGTGCATGAGGAATACCTTCATAGGTCAAAGCACCACCCAAAATTAGCACAAAAAACCAAAGAAAAAGAAAAGAGAACAGGAAACTCTCGTTCCAATTTTTTTCTTTTAGATCTTTTGCCAGTTTGATGAAGCCAAAGATTAGGGCTATATATAGCAAAATACCCAATAAAGGTAAAACCTCTGTTTTTTGAGGATGATTGTGTCTCCAGTTTTGATCTCCTCTAAAGACAAACATTCCCAAGTGAATAAATAAACTGTGAATAAAAGATTTTATAGGGTTTTGGGTTGAAAATATAGAGACACCTTGGGCTCGTGAGATAAAATTTTGGGGATAGTTTATAAAATAAATCCCTATCGGTAAAGCAATGATGAAAGTAACAAAAAGAAAAACAGCCACCAATTTTATTAAGGACGATCTTTGTTCCTTGTTTATCATTAAAAAGATAAAAGCAAGAAATATCAAAGGAGAAAGGCGTATAGGAATATAAGTGTAGAATCCTAAACCGTAAAATATTCCTCCAACTGCGGCAAAAAGTAAGCCGGTTTTTTTGTTTTGACCTAATACTCTTCTTGCTCTTAAAAGAAAATAAAAAGAAAAAACCAGACAGAAAGGAAGAAGAATTGCTCTAAATGCTATTCTCGAAAAATTAATATGCCAGAAAGAAACAGCCAGAAAAAATGAACTTAATAAGGCAATAAGATCTCGTTTTTGATGATTGAAAAACAATTCTTTAGTTAAAAGGAAAGTTCCAAGAACTGTCATGGAGCCAAAGATTGCCGGCACAATTCGCAGAGTTGTTATTGAGATACCAAAAAGAGAGAAGAATAAATAAACGAGATTTATAAAAAGGCCTTCTCTTCCATTGTTTTCAGGATAAAAAACCTTGCCCGGGTTTGTTATAGCATCATTGGCGTTAATTGCTTCATCTGGATATAACCCCAGAGGTACCTTATCAATCTGCCAAAAACGGAAGAATATCGCCAAAAGGATTATTAAAGAAAAAGCCAGACAGATTTTTTGTTTTTGGCTCATATTATTTTAGCTCATATTATTTTATTTTATCATAAGATATTTATTTGAGAAAACTATTTCTTAAAGATTCAACAAACTACTTCCCGGAGAATTTATTACAGCAATTTAGCAATTAATGGGCTTGACTGCTAATTCCGTTTGTTTATAATATAAATAGAAACACTTATGAAAGACCTTAAAGAAAGACAAAAAAAGATACTTCAGTTTCTTGTTGATGAATATATAAAAACCGCTCAGCCGGTAAGTTCTTTTGATTTGCTGGAAAGATACCGCCTTAATGTCTGTTCAGCCACCATTAGAAATGATATGCTTGTTTTAACAAAAGAGAAACTTCTTTATAAACCATATAGTTCAGCGGGAAGGATTCCTACAACTAAAGGTTACAAGGTCTATCTTCAAGAGATAAATAAAAATTTTTCCAAAAAAACAAAGCCAAAGATAAAAATAAACATTGTCGAAAGAGAGGATTTAAGAACTTCATTGAGCAAAATTTTTAAAGAAATTACAAGAATAACTAGAAATTTGGTTATTGCCTATCTCAAAAAAGAAGATTTTTTACTGGAAGAGGGGTGGAAAGAAATTCTATTAGAGCCGGAACTCAAAAACGATTTATATCTTAAAAGGTTTTTGGAGGTTGTAAATTTTATAGAAAAGAGGATAGATTTAATCGAACGCAAAGTCAATAGCGATTTTGAAGTTTTTATAGGAAAAGAAAATCCTTTTTACAGGTATGATGATTTTTCTCTTATTTGTTGTAAGCCTCAAACTCGCAAGGAGAAAATTATTTTTACACTTTTGGGACCAAAAAGAATGGCTTATAAGAAGAACATTTCATTGATGAGCGGGCTTTTAAATGAGTTCAATAAACTTAATGTATAAATCTTTTATGAAGAAAAAAGAGAAAAAATCAGAAAAACCACAAAAAGAAAAACTGAGCCAAGAAGAATTGATTACTAAGATAAAAACTTTAGAAAAAGAACTGGAAAAATGTTTGCAAGAAAAAGAAGAATATTTAAATGGATGGAAACGAGAGAGAGCGGATTTTCTCAATTATAAAAAAGACGAAAAAGAAAGAATGGAAAAAGTAAAAAGAATAACTCAGATAGAAACCTTAAAGCAATTCATAGAGATTTTGGATAGTTTTGAAAGAGCAGAAGAACAAATTTCTCAGGATTTAACAGATAATCCTATTATTCGGGGCTTTCTGGGTATTAAAAAGCAACTTAAAGAATTACTTGAAAAGTTTAATATTAAAGAGATTAAAATAGAAGAAGGAATGAATTTTGACCCACATTTTTGTGAAGCAATAGAAATTGTAGAGACAGAGGATCCAAAAAAAGATCATAAAATTGCCCAAATTGTTAGCAAAGGGTATTTTGTCGAAGATATTGTACTGCGTCCCTCTAAAGTCAAGGTTTTTAAAAAGGTCGCTAAATAAATCAAAATTTTTAAGATCTATGGCTTTGACACCATACAATCCTTTTAGAGAAATTGAAAAAATTTTTGATGACTGGGCATCTCAATATTCTGAGTTAAGTTTGGTAGATATGGCGCGTATTGAAGAGCCAAGGATTGACCTTTACGAAGATAAAGATAAACTGGTGGCAGAGATAGAAATGCCAGGAATTGATGCTAAGAGTATAGATGTTTCTATTGAGGATAATCTTTTGAAGGTAGAAGCAAAGAAAGAAGAGAAAAAAGAGGAGAAGGGAAAGGGATATTATAAAAAAGAAATAAGTTCTGGCTATCTAAAGAGGGTTATTTCGTTGCCTGTGGAGGTAAAAGGCGATAAGGCTCGGGCAGAGTATAAGAACGGAGTTCTTAAAATTGAGATGCCCAAAAAAGAAACAAAAAAAGCAAAGAGTCAAAAAGTTAAAGTAGAGATTAAATAAGGTTGGAGTTTCTGACCCTGCCCCATTTATTTGGGGTGGGGGACTGAAACTCTAACCCCTCTCAGACTCGCTTTGTTACTCTTTTCAAAGAGTTTCAAAGAGGGCCTGGGTAGGAAAAATTATGGCAAAAATTTTAGGAATAGATCTAGGCACAACCAATTCAGTAATGGCAACAATTATTGGTGGTGAACCAAAGGTAATTGAAAATAAAGAAGGGTCAAGAATTACCCCTTCTGTTGTTGCTATTGCTAACAATGGAGAAAGATTAGTAGGGATTACTGCCAAACGTCAGCAAATTACCAATCCCAAGAATACTATCTTTTCAGCAAAACGCTTGATTGGTAGACGATTTTCAGATCCGGAAGTTCAGAAAGATTTAAAACTTTTGCCTTATGAAATAAGAGAGGCGCCGGACGGAGGAGTAGAAATTAAAATGGGAGATAAATGGTATCACCCCTTTGAGATTTCGGCAATGGTTTTACAGAAGTTAAAGCAGGATGCTGAGGATAGGTTAGGGGAGAAAATTGAAGAAGCGGTAATTACCTGCCCTGCTTATTTTGACGATTCCCAAAGAAAAGCAACAAAACTTGCAGGAGAAATAGCAGGTTTTAAGGTAAGAAGAATTATTAACGAACCTACAGCCGCTGCTTTGGCTTATGGATTAAACAAAAAGGAAAATCAAAAAATCGTAGTTTATGATTTTGGCGGTGGCACTTTTGATATTTCTATTTTGGAAATAGGCGATGATACAGTAGAGGTGCTGGCAACTAATGGAGATACGCATTTAGGAGGAGATGATTTTGATCAAAAAATTATTGATTGGCTTGTAGAACAATTTAAAAAAGACGCAGGTATTGACCTCTCAAAGGATACATTGGCTTTGCAGAGATTAAAAGAGGCGGCAGAGAAGGCCAAAATAGAACTTTCTTCGGCTTTAGAAACAGAGATTAATCTACCCTTTATTACCTCAGACGCCTCGGGTCCAAAACATCTGTATTATAAATTAACAAGGGCCCAACTTGAGGGAATGGTTCAGGAATATATAGATAGATCTATTGAATTAGTAAAAAAGACCTTAAAAGAAGCGAAGTTGGAGCCAAGCCAGATTAATGAAATAATTTTGGTAGGTGGGCAGACAAGAATGCCAAAAATTCAAGAAGAAATAAAGAAAGCCTTTGGAAAAGAACCAAGAAAAGACATTAATCCAGACGAAGTAGTAGCAATTGGAGCAGCAATTCAGGGAGGAATTCTTCAGGGAGAGGTTAAAGATGTGCTTCTTTTGGATGTCACACCTCTGTCTTTAGGAATTGAAACTTTAGGTGGAATAAATACGATTTTAATTCCCAAGAATACCACTATTCCTACTTCAAAATCTCAAATTTTTTCTACTGCAGCCGATAATCAAACCTCGGTTGAAATTCATGTTGTTCAAGGAGAAAGACCAATGGCAAAAGATAACAAATCATTAGGAAGATTTATTTTAGACGGAATTCCTCCAGCGCCACGAGGTGTTCCTCAGATTGAAGTTACCTTTGATATTGACGCCAATGGCATTTTAACCGTTACTGCCAAAGACAAAGCAACAGGAAAAACTCAATCTATTAGAATTGAGGGGTCTGTTGGAGTTTCTGAAGAAGAGGTTGAAAGAATGAAAAGAGAAGCACAGGCGCATGCCGAAGAAGATAAAAGAAAAAAAGAATTGGCAGAAGCAAGAAATAATGCTGATACTATCATTTATACTGCTCAAAAGACTTTAAACGATTTTAAAGACAAAATTTCAGAAGATGATAAAAAGAATATAGAAGAGAAGATAGAGAATTTGAAAAAGGCAAAAGAGAGTGATAATATAGAAGATATTAAGAAGGCAAGCGAGGAACTATCTTCTTTTCTTCAAAAGATCGGAGCCGAACTTTATAAGTCTCAAGGAAGTTCTGGTTCTCAAAGTGATTCGCAGAAAGACGAGGGTGAGGCAAAAGGGGAAGAAGATAAAGAGAAGTAGTTATTCAGCAAGTAATTTTCAGGAGCCGCTCGCTCGCCCAGCGTGCTCGCTCGCTTAGTCCTCGCCTCGCTCTCCCCGCTTAGCGGGGAACCATGCCCGCTCGGCTGCGGATGCTCCTGAAAATTACTTGCTTTACATTTTAATTAAAGTTTAAAAAAGATTTTTTGAAATATCCCTCGCAGTGCTGCGCCTACACTGCTAAGCCTCGCTTCGACCCCGCTTAGCGGGGTCTTGCTCGACTAAGCAGAAGTAGATCCCACAGCCTGCCTGCCGGCAGGCAGGCCTACCCGAGGCACTGCTCGGGATATTTCAAAAATAGATATTAATCTTTTTCTTTATGAAAGACTATTACAAAATCCTGGGAGTGTCTCCTGACGCCTCTGAAGAAGAAATAAAAAAAGCATATAGAAAACTTGCTCACAAATATCACCCAGACAAAAAGGGAGGTAGTGAGGAAAAATTTAAAGAGATAAATGAGGCGTATCAGGTGCTTTCAGATAAAGAGAAAAGGGCTCGCTATGATATGGCGCGAAAAGGAGGCGGTAATATTCCTTTTGGTGATTTTGAAACCTTTTGGAAAGATTATGATGCTAGTAGTTTTGGGTTTGATATACCAGATATAGAGGAATTGTTTTCTGACTTTTTTGGTTTTGGAGGATTTGGTAGAAGGAAAAGAAAAGAGTCAATACGCAGGGGTAGTGATCTAGAAGTAGAGTTAAGAATGGATTTAGAAGAAGTGATGAAAGATCAGAAAAAGACAATCAGGATTTATAGGTATGTTACCTGTCCAAGATGCCAGGGAACAGGGGCAGAACCCGGTACCAATATTAAAGAATGTTATACCTGTCGAGGTAAGGGAGAAGTTCAGCAGATTAAAAATACTTTTTTTGGCACAATTACACGCTATACAGTTTGTCCTACCTGTAAAGGAGAAGGGTATATTCCTGAAAAGCCTTGTAATGTGTGTAAAGGCGAAGGACGAATTCAGGAAAGGCAGGAGATAGTTATAGATATTCCTGCAGGTGTTGATTCAGGACAAATTTTAAAACTAAAAGGGCTGGGAGATGTAGGGCGCAAAAAAGGACCAGCCGGCGATCTTTATGTAAAGATTATTATCAATCCTCATCCTGTATTTAAAAGAAAGGGAGACGATCTTTATATAAATGTGCCTGTTAGGTTTTCTCAAGCCATATTAGGTGATAAACTAAATATTAGAAATATTGATGGAGAAAACATTGAACTAAAAATTCCGGCTGGTACTCGAGCCGGAGAAGTTTTTAGGATAAAAAACAAAGGCGTGCCACATTTTGGTTCTTATGGCAGAGGAGATCTTTATGTTAAAATAGATGTACAAATCCCCAAACGATTGACAAAAAAGCAAAAGGAGTTAATAAAGAAACTACAGGCAGAAGGACTGTAATTATATAAGCTAAAATTCTATGATAAGCAAGAATACAATTTTATCCACCAAGAAATACATTTTGTTTTTTCTTCCTTTTATCATAATGGTTTTTTATTTCTTTTTATATCCGCTTGCATTTTCAGCTTCAAAAAGTTTACTCGAGGCTCATCATTTGAAAAAAGAAGCTAGCGGTGTTGATGCGACGAAGTACAAGAAAATAAATCAAGATATTTTTGATACATTTAATGAGAAAAGAGAACAATGTTTTGAACAATGTGAAAAGGCTCATCTAAAAGACGAAAGTGCCTCTTACTACAAAGAAAAGTGTATTGAATGTATTAAAAATCTATCTGTAATAAAAGGAAAGAAGAATGATGCGATAGTTTATGATTGGAGAGAAAAAGAATTACTAGAAATACAAAAAACCTCCTTTTCAAAGTTATTTTGGGATTTTTTTAAGAAAACGCTCACATCGTCTTATAAGAAAGTAATGGCGCAATTTAATTTCCCAAATATTCTCGTTGCTTTACTTGTTTTAATTTTATATTACAATATAATTTTTGGTATAGCGATCCTTCAAAAAAATAAAAAATATTCTAAAAATTGACGCTTGTATTAATTAAGATGTTTAAAACTAGACATCTTTATTGTGACAGTAAACTATAAAGCAGTAACAATGCCCCCGTAGCTCAGTTTGGTAGAGCAACGGCCTTTTAAGCCGGCGGTCGGAGGTTCGAATCCTCCCGGGGGCACTTTGTTTAATTATCTTTGGGCGTGTAGCTCAGTGGCTAGAGCGTCTCGCTTACAACGAGAAGGTCTCAGGTTCGAGTCCTGACACGCCCACAAATGGCTAGCAAAAAGCTAACAAGTTATATTTTACTACGAGCGTAACTCAATAAAATAATCGCTTTTTTATTTCGTCAAAATTCTTAAGAGAAAGCCAAATCCACCGGAAGACAAGGTTTCTGCTGGTTATTTTGCTTTTATTGTTGAAAAATTTAGAGGAAAC
>JAGGVA010000069.1 GCA_021158195.1 bacterium
AGGTTGGAGTTGATAATTTATCTTTAGTTGAACTTTTGGCTCTGGTAATTGAAAGGGGCAAAAGAGGGGAAAATGTTTTAAATATTGCCCAAAATTTAATTTCTCATTTTGGCAATTTAGAAAATATAAAAAAGGCATCAATTGAAGAACTTTGCCAAGTTAAAGGAATTGGTTTTGCTACCGCTTGTAAATTAAAAGCGGCTTTCAAATTAGGAGAAAAAGCGCAAACAACACCGACAAAATACGGACAAAAAATTGAATCTCCAAAAGATGTTTTCAAACTTTTAAAGAATGATTTGGGAGACAAGAAAAAAGAACACTTTAAAATTTTATCTTTAGATTCCAGAAATAAACTCATCAGTATTGATGATGTCTCTATTGGCACAATAAATGCCAACCTTGTTCACCCTCGAGAAGTTTTCAAAACCGCAATTCAACATTTAGCGGTCTCAATTGTTATTGTCCATAACCATCCTTCAGGCGATCCCGAACCATCAAAGGATGATTTAGAGGTTACCAAAAGAATTGTAGAGACAGGCAAACTTATTGGCATTGATGTCTTGGACCACATCATTATCGCCAAAACCAAATTTTTCAGTTTCAAAGATAAAAAATTAATATAGCTTTATGAAAATTTATACTTTTGGTCACGGCGCTCAATCATTTGAAGAATTTTTAGAGAAAATAAATCAACAAAATATTGATATAATAGTCGATATTCGAGAGAAACCTTTTTCAAGGTATCACCCTCATTTTAATCGCAATTTTTTAGAAAAAAAATTGGGTAAAAGATATATATTTGGTGGAGATTTTTTAGGTGGTAGCGCAGAGTTCCACAATGATTTATTGGAATACATAAAAAATCGTGGGAAAAATTTAGAAAATTCTAAAAATAAATTATTTTCGTTGATAGATGAAAAAACTAGACAGAGAATTTTTTCTCGAGAGCCTGAGTTTTCAAATAATGAAAAGAGAAAAATATGGATTACGGAGAATTTTCTAAGATTTTATGTATCCCCAACTAAACGCGAGAAAGCTATTAAATTTTTAAAAGAAAAAATATTTACAGAGGAAAATAAAGACAAAATCATTTGTTTTTTGTGTTCAGAAAAAGATTATAGATTTTGCCACAGATATCATTTATTAGAAAAAGATTGGTTAAAGGAATTTCCCCAAATTAAACAAGTTTTTCACCTAGAAGAAGAATTTGACAAAAAAGATAAATTAGATAAAGGGAGGAGTTCAGAACAAAAGGAACTCTTTAAATAATTTTTATGGAGAGAGAAATTGTAATAACAGATTTTAGTAAAATGCCAGAAGGGGTTTGTATTTTCGGCTATGATCAGGAATATAAAGGAATAAGACCTGTTATTTTTAACGTCGGAGAAAAAGCAAAAGGATTGCCGGAAGATTATCTTAAAGACATAGAACCTTTTACAATAGTGAAATTTAAGTTTATCAAACCTCAACCAATTCCTCCTCATACCGAAGACTGGGCGATAGATTTAGATTATCAACCTCAAATAATAAGAATTCTATCGGAAATCGAAAGAAAAAAATTTTTAGAAAAGTTAAAACAGATATCGTATGATTCAATTCAAAAATCTCTTTGGGGAACAAATATCTATTGGTATGAAGGCAAAGAAAGAAGTACACCATATATAAAACCAGGAGAGGGGAAAAGATCCATTGTAACGATAAAAATAAAAGGGAAGAACTGTATCGTTAAACACTATGAGCGTCCAGAAGAACTAGGAAAATATGAATATAGAATAGAATTTTCAGATATACATAAAAAGAATTATGACCTTTCTGTTACAGATTTAGCATTTAGAGAGTATTGTGATAACTTGAGAACACAAGGGAAAGAATGCAGTTTTATTGAGGCCGAATTGCAACAAAAACTTAGTCAAAGCGATATTTTCTTACGTATAGGAGCAGGAAGACCTTTTTCTCCAAAAGGGCAAGATAAAGAAATGTGTTTTTTGTTTATTACCGGCATCTATTCATTCCCCGATTATAAAAAATAAAGATAAAAAATTGATTTAAGTCATTCTCTTGAAACAAGCCAAGAATTAAACTGCGATAATTTAACCATTCTTACCTGGGACAAAGAAGGTGAAGAAAAAATAAAAAACAAAAAAATAAAATTTATTCCCCTTTGGAGATGGCTGATAGAAATCCCAAGCCAAAATCAATAAAAGAAAAACTGTGTCCAAAGAACAGAAATTTTATCAAAAACCTTTTACCCTTCATTGCTTGTCAGTTTTAAGAAAAAAGAGATTGATTTAACATTTGACATATTCTTTAATGTACGCTATTATGAACATATAACATAAAGGTCAAGTATTAAGTTAAACAATAAAACAAGCACTATGGCTAAAAAAATTATTTCCATAACCGAGGGTCGAAAAAAACTTTTCAAAATCGCTGAAGAACTTCAAAGGCCGAATACCTATTACACTTTTACCGTGGATGGCAAACCGCAGGTTGTTTTAATGTCCAAGGATGAATTTGATTCCATTATGGAAACAATGGAGATCTTAAGCGACCCGGAAATTATGAAAGATCTCAAAAAAGCCGATGAGGATTTCAAAAAAGGCAGATATAGTTCTTGGGAAGAGGTTAGAAAGAAGTTAGGATTTGAAGAAGAGCCGAAATTAGTTTTGAGGGATAAGCCAAAGAAGAAATATGGCAAAAAGGAAAAGCGGGTATAAAATTAAAATTCGGCATAAAGCGGAAAAAGCCCTTCATAAGATCCCTTTTCTTTGGCAAAAAAGGATTGTTCAAGCCATTGATGCTTTAGAGGAGAATCCTTTTTATGGTGAAAAAATGTGGGGCAAATTAAAAGACCACCGAAAAATCCGCGTTTGGCCTTATCGCATAATTTATCGCCTCTATCCTTCTCAAAAAATAATCTATATTGAACGCATCGCCCACCGCCAAGGAGCGTATAAGTGAAAAATAAGAAATTAAAAAAATATGGCAGAAGAAATCTACAAAGAGCAAAAAGAACAAATTAAAATTGAACCACAAAAAGGAAAAACTGGGTATATTAGAGATTTCATTACTGGCGCTTGGATAAAATCTACTCCTGAAAATAAAGAGGCAAAAGTTGTCTTTGAAGAGCGATTGGTTAAAGAATACGGCTATTCAAAAAACCAAATTCAGCCGGAATTCCCTATAAAAAAAGGCTCAAAATATATTGGTCCGGCTGATATTGTTGTTTTTCGTGATGAGAAACATAAAAGACAAGAAGATATTTATATTATCGTTGAATGCAAGAGGAAAGAAAGAACAGATGGAATTGATCAGCTTAAAAGTTATTTAGCCCCGACTCAAGCAAAATATGGTGTTTGGTTTAACGGCAATGAGATTGCTTATATAAAACATCTTGATAAACCGCCTTATTATAAAGAGGTTTTATATTTGCCGCGAAAAGGAGAAAAAGGAGGTCTTCCTAAAAGATCAGAGTTGAAACCCGTTACTAATTTATTAAGTATTTTTAGAAACTGCCATAACTATATTTATGCAAATGAGGGTTTATCAAATCAGGATGCTTTTGATGAATTCCTTAAAATTCTTTTTATGAAAATGGTAGACGAGAGAGATAGAGGAAGTGAAAGAGTAAGGTTTTGGATAACTGACGAAGAAGAAAAAGAAATTTTAGAAGGAAAGACAAGTGATTTCTTTGATAGAATTAAAAAACTTTTTCAAGAGGTGAAAAAAAGATATTTTGACATCTTTGATCAAAACGAAAGAATAAATTTAAAAAACGAGACAATTGCTTTTGTAGTTGCCCAGCTCAAAAACTTTAACTTTTCTTTGGCTTCTACTGATATAAAAGGACAGGCATTTCAAACTTTTATTCACTCTTTTTATAGGGGCGAAAGAGGTCAATTTTTTACACCTACTCCAATTACTCATTTATGTGTTGAAATGTTAGAACCGCGACAGAATGAGATGATTATTGATCCGGCTTGCGGCTCGGGCGGATTTTTGGTTACAGCAATGAAACATGTGATAGATAAAAGTTTGTCAAAAAAAGAAAAGGAGGATCCAAATTTATTGGCAAGGTTTACCAGAGATTATGCAGAAGAAAATATTAGAGGCATTGATATTAATCCAAGATTAGCTCGGGTGGCAAAGATGCGAATGGTTTTAGAAGATGATGGTCATACAGGTATATTTCAGGCAGATTCTTTAGATAGTCTTGCAAAAATAAAGGCTCGCGCCCAGGAAATGGGAACAACTAAGATGCGAGAAGAAAATTTTGATTTAGTCTTCACTAATCCGCCTTTTGGTAGCAAAGGGAAGGTAAAAGATAAATCTATTCTAGGTCAATACGAATTAGGTTACAAATGGAAAAAGAACAAAGAAACCGGAAAATGGGAACGGGAACCAAATAAACTTATGGAAAATCAAGTGCCGGACATTTTATTTATTGAACGATGCCTCCAATTTTTATCTCCTTATGGCAGAATGGCAATTGTTTTACCTGATGGCGATTTAACCAATTCTTCTCTGGGTTATGTGCGACAATGGATCCGCGATAACGCTAGAATTTTAGCCGTAGTTTCTTTGCCTCAAGAAACTTTTGTTCCTTACGGCACTGGCGTAAAGGCATCAGTCCTGTTTTTACAAAAATTACCGCCAGAAGAATTAGAAGAATTAAAGAAAAAAGACTACCCAATTTTTATGGGTATTATTGAAAAAATCGGTTACGACATTCGTGGTAGAGAAATTTACAAAAGAAATGAAAGAGGAGAAATTATTAAAGACGAAAACGGAGAACCAATAATAGACGAAGATGTTAGTTTAATAATTGGGGAATTTAAAAAGTTTAAAAAGAAATATAATTTAGAGTTTTGAATATGGCTAATATTAACGACGAGATAAGAGAAAAAATACTTAAATATCTATACGAACAATTTAAGAAAGCGAGGAGTATTCGTAATGTTAGGGTAACAGATGCTATGGTTGGAAATGCGTTACGGCGAGAAGGTTATAAGCAGCAAGATATTGTAAGTAATTTTATTTATTTGGTACAAACCGGTTGGATTAAAAAAGAGACTGAAAGTTATTCTTACGATTTTCCAGACTATACAACCGGGAAATCTAAAAAAATACGAGGAAAACAAACATATTATACTATTTCAGATAAAGGCGTGAATCACTTTGAGGGCACTTCTGTTTTTCAAAAATCTCACTGGCTAACAGGCATCAATGTTACAAATATTCAGGGCGTAACTATTATAGGAGATAACAATTTTGTTCATCAGGAATTCGGAGATCTTTATCGTAATTTGGAACTACTGAAAGAAGAGATAGCTAAAAATACAAACATTAAAGACGAAGATAAACTTAATTATCAATCAGAAATAGAGACTATAAAAAGTCAATTAGCAAAACAAAATCCAAATAAAAACATAATCAAAGAGGCGTGGTCTGCTTTATCGTCATTAGCCACAATTGAGGGGTTAGTATAATTTTATGAAAGGGTCGCAACGTTGATTCACAAATTAATTTTATAGTCCAATGGTATAAATTTTATTATGCAAACCTCAATCATCAAATTTTCACAAATTGAAGATAGAATTGATGCCGAATATTATAAGCCGGAGTATTTAGGAATTACAAAAGTTTTAAAGAATAGACCATCATTAGGAGAATTTATTAAAATTAAAAATGGTTATCCTTTTGACAGTACTTTGTTTGGCTTAGGGAATTTTCCAGTTGTAAGAATTAGAGATTTTGCAGAAGACGGTATTCACTTCGATGAACTAGAAACTCTACCTTCTTATTACGTTAAAGAAAGTGGGTGCGTTTTTCCTAAATTGGGCGATATTTTAATTGGAATGGATGGATTAAATGAATTTAGGGCTACCATAATTACCTCAAAAAAAGATACAGAGGTCGCTATAAATCAAAGAGTAGCGATTATTACACCTTTCGATAAGCTTTCTTCAGAATTTATTTATATCGTTCTTAATTCTAAAGTGGGACAAAGTCAATTACTAAGAGAAATGACAACAGCTGGTACGGTTGGCCACATTAGCAATGAAGTAATTAAATCAATTAAAGTTCCTATTCCTTCTCAATCCTTTCAACAGAAAATTGAAAAGATAGTAAAAGAAGCGCAAAGGAAACGAAAGTTGGCTGATGAGAAATACAAAGAAGCGGAAGAAATTTTGAATAAAGAATTGGGATTGGAAAATTTAGATTTATCAACTCAAAAAACTTTTGAAGCAAAATTTTCCGAAACAGAAGATCGCCTTGATCCGGAATATTACCAGCCGAAATACAAGAAGATAATTTCAAAACTCAAATCTCAAAAATCAAAATTATTAGGGGAGATAGTAAAGATTAGAAAGGGTATTGAAGTTGGCCACGGAGCGTATACAAATGAAGGTAAGCCATTTATTCGCGTTCAAGATTATAACGAAAAAGGAATTTCTGTTAGTGGGAATACAAATTTTATTCGCGATTATCTTTATGAAGAATTAAAAGAAAATTATAGGCCGTTACCGGGTGAAATTATTTATTCCAAAGATGGAACAGTTGGTCGCGCTTTTGTTGTTCCGAGCAATATTTACGAATTCATAGTTAGTGGAGGAATTTTGATTTTAACACCAAAAGACATTGATAATTATTATTTGGCTCTAGTTTTGAATTCTCCCATTATAAGATTACAAGCGATTCGTGAGTCAATTGGGGCAATAATTCAGCACTTAAGCGTTGATGAAGTAAAAAAAATAAAAATTCCAATTTTACCAAAAACCACCCAGCAAAAAATTTCTTCACTTATTCAGGAAAGTATGAAATTACGTAGAGAAGCAAAAGAGTTAATAGATAGAGCAAAAAGAGAAGTTGAAGCAATGGTTGAAGAGAAGCAAAACAGAATAACTTTTTAAGTTACCTATTGACATAAAATCTTATAAGTGCTAAGATAATCACACATAGTGATTATCTTTTTATTTATAATGAGTAATATATGAAAAAAAGAAACTGTTGATAAATAATGGCTTGACAAGAATAAATATTTTGCTATACTAATTATAAAGGTCGGAAAAAACAAATTATAACTAACAAATCAAAAAATATGGAGTACCAATTCAAAAAATTTGAGAAAAAGAATATAAGATTAGAAAATCGTATAACCCTTACAAAATCAAATTCAATAGGATTCCCTCAGAAATTCTATCAGGATAATGGGATTAAGAACTTCAAGTATGCGGTTTTGTATTGGGATGAAAAAAAGAAGGCAATCGGGATTCATTTTACCAACGAGGAGGATAAAGATGGATTCAAGATTATTCACGGGCAGAAATATGGTGCTCAGATTGTTGTGAGGAGTTTCCTAAAAGAGAATAATATTAATCCCAAAATATATCACGGCAGATACGAGTGGAGAAAATATAATCTTGAGGGAGTAGGCGAGATTTTTGTTATAAAATTGAAAGAGCGAAGTAAAAAATAAAGAGTAAGCCACGTGGCTATTAAAGGTCGAAACCGAATCACGCCATCGGTGATTCAGAATTATAAATAAACAGATGGAAGAAGTAAAAAATATGATTATTTCAGGTTATTCTTTTGAAGGACCTTATGTAGTTGGGAAAAAGGTGATTAATAGAGCGGCAATTTATGTAATCCTTGATTCTAGTAATGTAGTTGTTGATGTAGGACAAAGTGGACAGATGGGAACTCGATTACTAAATCATGAGAGAAAACCTTGTTGGGATAGGCATGGAGGTAAATGGTTTGCTGTTAAATGGATGCCGTCAGATAGATATTCACGAGAGGATAGGGAAAGAATAGAACATGAAATAAGATTAAAAGAGAAGCCTTTCTGCGGAGAGCGATAAAAAAGAGAGCTAAGGTTTGGCCGCCAACTTGCTAGCAGTTGGTAGCCGCCTTAGCCCCACTAATTTAATTATATCTCATTATGGAGAATAATCAACAAAAATTAAAACCACTGAAGTTAGTTCCGGTACCTCGTCTTTTAGACCATATTGGGTTAGCGATGTATAGCAAGTTTACCAAAGCCATTGGTGAACTAGTTGTTAATGGATATGACGCAGACGCTACCCGGGTTGATGTAGAAGTTAAATCAAATGAGGTTGTTATTAAAGATAATGGTTCAGGAATGGATGAGCAAGGAATTAGAGAAGGTTATATGTTGCTTGGGGCTGATGTAAAACGAGCCGAAAAGAGAACCAAAAAATTTGGTAGATTGCCGATAGGTAATAAAGGAATTGGCAAATTAGCTGGTTTAGGTATTGCTAATAAAATGGAAATAATTACTGTTAAGGATGGTAAAGAATATAGTTTTTCGATTGATAGGGAAGAATTAAAAAAAGTAAAAAGTTTAGATGAAGCAATTTTTGATGACTTTACAGTAAGGGATGTTGGAAAAAAAGAAAACGGGACGATAGTTAGGTTAACAAAACTTCAGTCGCATATAAAAATTGATACGAGTTTACTAAGAAGTTCATTAGCTCGAGATCTTCCGCTCGATAGCAATTTCAAAATTTATGTCAACGGTCAACTTTGTACTAGAAAAGATATTCCGGCAAAAAGAAGGATTAAAGTTGATGCCAATATTCCTGGTTGTGGAAGGGTTTTTGGAGAAATAATTGTAGCCAAGAAAACCTTTAATTCAATTTCTGCAGGAGTGGTTACTACTGTTCGTGGGAGAGCGGTAGGAAAGCCAAGTTTATTTGATGTTTATAAAAGCAAACATAGGTTTTATCATTCTTTAGCTCAATTAATAACTGGCTCAGTGGAGGTGCCTTCATTTGATCCTGAAGAAGGTGATGATGAAAGACCAGTAATTCAAACAGACAGAGAGGGATTTGTAGAAGACCACCCAAAATATCGTGCCTACTACAAATATATGAGCGATTTACTGCTTCAGATTTGTAAAGAAGAGGAAGAAGAATTTAATAAAAAAGTTAATGCTGAAAAAGAGGCAAAGATAAAAGAGGCGTTAAAAAATGTAATAGACGATTTTAACGCATTTAATAGAGAAAAAAATAAAGAAGTGGGAATTGGGAAAGCTTCAGTTAGAGCCAAAACTAACGAGGGAGAAGATGAGATTTTTAGAAAAACAGAAGAAGAGATTAAAGATACAAAAGGACCCGGGACCCAGCATAAAACAAATCCGGTTGGTATTACTGATAAAAAATTGCGTGAGCAATTAAAGGGGTTAATTGGGTCTGGCACAATTCATTTAGGTAATAAAAGCTATAAAGTTGTTACTCAGCCATTAGGAGAAGACGAGTATGAGTGCAAAATTGATGACGAAGCGCTTTTGGTTGTAATAAATGTTTCGCATCCAGCTTATGATCAAGCAGTAGCTGAAAAAGCCGTGGAACTTACAGTATTTAGGGCAATCGCTGACGCTTTTGCAAATAAGAATAGTCAAACACCAGAAGAAATGTATGATAAAATTGATGAAATGTTGAGATTTCAAGCGAGAAGAATTAAGCATAGACGAGATAAACGACAAAAGAATTAAAAAACAATTTTGCTAACTGGGAGGATTTGGGCTTGGAAAAATAGGAATCAAAAAGATTGATAGAGAGTAAACAAAAAACATTCTCACATTCTTAAGAATGTGAGAATGTTAAATGAAGCAAGAATATAAACTAAGAGGTCTGAAAAAGTCAACCCAGAATTTGAAGAATATCTTGAAGAGCGGCAAAAATTAAAAGAGAAAATAAAAGAAAATTTAAAGAAATTAAATCTATGAAACTGAAAGTTAATAATTATGCTTTTATTGATGGAATAAACCTCTACTTAGGAGTAAAAAGTCAGAGGTGGAAATTGAACTATCAGCACTTTCGCATTCTGTTAAAAGATAAATACGGAGTTTAAAAAGCTTTTATTTTCTTAGGTTATCAACCAGGCAATGAGAGGCTTTATACAAAGTTGCAAGAACAAAGGTATATTTGTATCTTCAAGCCTATTTTGGAATATAGAGATGGCAAAAAAGTAAAAATAAAAGGAAATGTTGATGCGGATTTAGTGTTACATGCTATGATTCAGTTTTCAAATTATGAGAAAGCAGTAATTGTTTCAGGAAATGGAGATTTTTATTGTTTGATTGAATATTTAGTTTCTCAAAATAAACTTTTGAAAATAATTGTTCCCAATAAAAAATATTCATCGCTTTTAAGAAAGTTTGCCCCCTTTATTGTAAATATTGATTTATTTAGAAAGAAATTAGAGTACAAAAATAAAAAATGAGAGGGATTCCCGCGGGACAAAACCCTTTGGTAGCCCCCTCATCGTGATTCATTAATAGTATAGCACAAAATTTAAAGTCAAGCAAGAGTTATTAACCAAAATGTAAAAGACAGAGGTTAAAGATAGATTTATTTTGACAAACCTTCAAAAAAATTAAAAAACAATTTTGCTAACTGGGAGGATTTGGGGTTGTAGAAGGTTAAGAAAGTTGAAAAAATATAAACAAAAATATTCTCACATTCTTAAGAATGTGAGAATGTTGAGTTAAGCAAAAAGTCGGAGAATTAATCGAGAAGTAAAATTATGGCTATTATTAAGAAGAAAATTTGGCCTAAATATTTTGAATTAGTTAAATCGGGTAAAAAGAAATTTGAGTTAAGGTTGGCTGACTTTAATATAAAAGAAGGAGATATTTTAGTTTTAGAAGAATGGGATCCGAGAAAGAAGAAATATACGGGCAGAAAGATTAAGAGAAAGGTAAAATATGTTTTAAGATTTCATCTTAATGAGTTCGGCCAGAAGAAAGAAATTGAGAAGAAAGGATTATATGTAATTCAGTTTTAGCAAAAGATTTAAGGGAGAATTGGTAAAAATGGAGATAGAATGATTTTATAACTTTTCTTAATGGGGTTATAAAATTTTAAAAGAAAAAATTAAAATAATTTTTGGAAAAAGTAAAAAACAAAATTTAAGGTTTTAAAGGTCGGAGGTTAATTTTTTTAAAAATTATAGAAATTATAAAATTATGAATAATAATGATTTAGAAAATTTAAGAGAGGATTTGATAGGAGAACTTC
>JAGGVA010000022.1 GCA_021158195.1 bacterium
CTACTCTTTTTCCATAAGGGGACTCTTCTCCTAAAAAATAAGGTTTAAATTGCTGCATTCCTGCACTAGTAAAAAGAACCGATGAATCAGTTGGAATTAAAGAACTTGAAGGCACAATTTTGTGTCCTCGCTTCTCAAAAAAATTTAAGAATTCTTTTCGTAAAGAATTAGAATCTTTCATCTTTCATTTATAGTTCAAAATTTATAGTGTATAAGCCTCGAATTTTGGTTTTGAACTAAAGCCCTTGTTTTATATCTTTTACCTTTTTTATCAATTCTTCTCTTAACTTTTCTGCAAGATATGGTTCTAGGCCAGGAATCCTCCCCTCTGTAAGAACTTGTCCAGAATAACCTGCGGTTTGAATTTGCAAATCGCTTAAACCCAATATTCTCGTAAGAATTCCCCTATAAATATCAACATTCTGAATTCGATTATAAGGAATTGAAACGTATTTTTTCCAAATCACTCCCCTTTCTATTTTTACTGCATTTTCTGTTAATTCATACTTCCAATTTTGATAACTTAGACGAGCCATTATGTAGCTAAAAATAATATAAACCACAATTAATAACAAAAAAATAAATAAAAATTTAACAAGTATAGTAGATGGTTCAGGAGGGGTAAATTCTCTACCGTAAATTCCAGGAGTAGCAATAAATTTCTTCATAGCGCGATACTGAAAGAAATTTATTAAAAAGGGAGAGAAAAATATTCCTAAAAATAATCCTCTTAATAAATAAGAGAAAAAGAACAACCAAATTGCCCTAGGGTGCAACTTCTGCATAGTTTTTTGTAATAAATTAATTGTCTTTAGTTTTTGAACTTTGACCTTTTAATTTTTAATTATCTTAGGTATATCTATCAGCCACCACCGTAGCCGCATATGCGTCGGGTTTTATTTTTGCTTCAAAACCGTTTCCTCTAATAAGCCCCACCACCTCTTTGATCATATCTTTAGTAACACCATTCTCTCCTACATCGGCATGAATATATTTAAACTGGTATTTTAAATTACTCTTCCTTTTGAGATATTCTTCCTGAATTTTTTCTCTCAACAAAAGAGCAAGATCACAAGAAAGATATACTTCTTCTAAAATTCTTTGGTGAAGATTATAGAATTTTCTCTTATGATATTTTACTTTTTGAAGAAAAAATCTTCCGCCCGACCCTTTCCTTAAAACTACTACTGCTATAGGAAAAAACGGCTCTATTCCAGAAGAAGAATCGCATCCCACAATAATTTCATATTCTCTTTCTGGCAACGACTCCATAAAAGCAAAGATTTCCTCAACCATTTGGTTAAAGTTGAGATGTCCTTTTGTTGGAGAGAAAAATTTATTTTTCGCGATTGGTTTTCTCATACTTCCAAATTCTAACAAAAACCGCACTTCTTTACAAGCGCTTTTTTAGGAAAATGTTTTTAGAATAAGCACAAATTTTTCGGGTTTTAAAGAAGCACTCCCTACTAAAACCCCATCTATACCAGCAGATTTTACTAATTGAACATTCTTATCGTCTATGCTCCCTCCATACAAAATTCTAATTTTTTCTGATATTTTCGCACCAAAGTTCTTCTCAAAAAGCTGCTTAATAAAAAGTTTCATTGTCATTATGTCGTCTGAACTACATAATTTACCCCTGTTTGTACTGATAGCCCAAACCGGCTCATAGGCAATAATGAGATTACCCAATAATGTTTTTTTAATATTTTTTAAAGCCTCTAATACCTGACTTTCTACTACTTCAAATTGTTTTTCTTCTTCTCTTGCCTCTTTTGTTTCTCCCACACAAAGTATGGGGTTCATTTTTAATTCGAGAAGAGATTTTATTTTCTTATTAATAATTTCATCATCTTCGCCTAGTTTTCGTCTCTCGCTATGCCCTACGATAACATATTTAATTCCATATTTTTTTAACATTTCTGGAGAAATCTCTCCTGTAAAAGGACCGCCTTGATAAAATACATTTTGAGCACCCAAAACAATTTTTGTATTTTTAATCTTTTTTTTCAGGGAAGGCAAAAATAAAAACGGTGGACAAACAACCACTTGAACATTTTTAACCTTTCCTATTTCTCTTTTAACTTTATTGAAAATCTCTTCTGCCTCTTTTTCTGTAGAAGGATTACATTTCCAGTTTGCTACTACTAGGGTTTTTTTCATATTGTTCTCTACGCAAATTTTTTAGTTAAATTTTAACCTTCCTTAAATATTGGGCCGCCGTTTCGGGTTCGATAACTGATATTTCCATTCCTGCAGACATCTCAAAACCTGCCGGAGTTGAAAACTTGGGAATAATAGTCCAGTGCCAGTGATAATAAGGATATTCTTTTCCGTCAGAAGGAGCAGTATGAAAGTAAAAATTATAACTTGGGTCACCCAGACCTTTATAAATTTTTCTAAATACCACAAAAGCCATTTTTGCCAAATCTTTTCTTTGAGGAGGAGTTATTGTTTCAAAATAGGGATTGTGCTTTTTGGGCGATATAATTACCTGAAAGGCGGTTTTCGAAGCATAAGGACATAGGGCAATAAAATGTTTTGTTTCATAAACTATCCGGGATTTTGTTTTTCTTTCCCACTTGTTCATCTCGCAATAAACACATTTTTTATGTTTTTTGTAAAATTCTTTGGCGTTAATAAGAGCGCGGTTTAAATCTTTATCTAAAAGGGGTGTGGTAATAATCTGGGAGTGCGGATGGACAATTGAGGCGCCTGCTTCTTTTCCATGATTGTGAAAGATAAAAATATGATTGACAAACTTCTTCTTTTTGAGTTGATTATATCTTGTCTGATAGGCAAAAATTATTTCTTCTATTTCTTCTAAAGAAAATCTACCAAAAGATCTTGTATGGCTTCTAGTAACTACTACCTCATGATAGCCTACTGCTTGCATTTTATGATAATAAGGCCCTTCTTCTATTACTTCTATTTTCTCTGCGGGTACTACCGCCGGATATTTATTGGGAATAATTGCTAAAGTCCAATCTTTGGGAATTTTATTTTTAAGATCAACCACTCTCCCTTTTCTTATAATCAATACAGGAAATTCTTGAGTTTCTAAATTACAGAAAGGACAATCTTTAGGAGAAACCTTTATTTTCTCTCTTTTTTCTTTCTTAAACATATGGGGCCTTTTTGCTCTACCGGTAGCAATAATCACCCAGTCGCGAGAGATAACATCATATCTTAACTCTGTAGGGAATTTTTTATTTTCTTTCTTTTTTGGCATAAACACCTTTTAATAAATTCATTCTTATCTGAAGAAGTTGAGTAAGCATTTTTGCCGCACTTTTGAGCCGTACTTTGGATTCTAAATTATTTTTCCAAACAACGGGGACTTCTTTTATTTTATAACCAAGATGTTTTCCTATTAACAATGCTTCAACATCAAAAGAAAAACCATCAATTTTTGTTAAAGAAAAAATATCGTCTGCTGCTTTGGCTGTGAAACACTTAAAGCCACATTGAGTATCTTGAACATCCCACAAGCCACAAATTATTTTTCTTATTAGTTTAAAAATATCACCAATAAATCGCCTAATGAAGGGCTGGGGAGGGTCAAGTTTCGCTCCTTCTACATCTCTTGAGCCAATTACTATATCATATCCTTGTTCAAACCAGGGCCACATTTTTTCTATTTGATCAATAGAGGTAGAATTATCAGCATCGGTAAATAACCTATATGCTCCTAAAGCAGTAAGCATTCCTTGCCGCACCACATATCCTTTTCCATGATTTTCTTTATTGTCAATCAGTTTTAAGTTTGGTATTTCTTTTTTTAATTCATTAACAATATTTACCGTATTATCGCTTGAGCCATCGTTCACTACCAAAATTTCATATTCATAAGGTTGCTCTTTGAGATATTTATCAATTTCCCGAAGGGTTTTCGGAATTCTGTTTTCTTCATTATAGGCAGGAATAATCACTGAAAGTTTCATAATCAATTTCTTAATTTTAGTTTATTATATCACTTTTTAGAAAAAGATAAAAAAAC
>JAGGVA010000042.1 GCA_021158195.1 bacterium
GAAAAGGAGGGATAAAGATGAAAAGGAGGGGTAAATTAGTAGTATGGCTGTTGTGTCTTTCGCTGGTATTCTTGTGGGGTTGCAGATCAAAGTCTCCCCTTACCGTCTCCTTTGAAGATGCTATAGGAGATCCTGAGTCATATTTGTATCAATCCGCTGTCTTTACCGATGGTGTAGTGGTTTTCCACACGGTGGAGAAAGGTCTTTCGATAGCTATTGTATCACCGCTTCCTCTGCCCAAAATAGACGCACAACAGATCGAGAGTCAGGTTATAGCAATCACGCTGCCAAACTCTGTAGAGGTGAACATAGGCGATGTCTTGCAAGTCAAAGGACGGCTTAGAAAAATAGCGCGAGAAGACAAGGTGATACATTATGTAGACGCAAACTCTGTTGAGATTACAGAGAAAATAAAGACGCAAGATCCGGATTTTGAGGAGATCGTTCAAGCCATAACTGAGGAGTATAAACGCGAGGGAGATACCTGGTTTTTGTTCTTTTTAGTGTTCATTCTTCTAAATCCTGCTAACCCCGCGAGCCCTCTCTTTTACGGACCATAATAAGGGTTTCCAGAATCAGCCTTCGGGCTGATTCTTTTCATTAGTGCTTGGTTTATATTTGAGTAAAAAACAACAGTTCAGCAATCAAAAGGCTAAATTATCGAAAGCAGTTATTGTTTAGATTAGTTAAGCAACCATAAAATAAGTGGTAGTAAGAAGAGGTATTTTCTTTGCTTTGTTAAAACCGTGTTTTATAATTATATAACCCAAAGGCCTTTTGGGGTGAGGTTTGTCAGTTTTGTAATTAATAATTAAACGAAATACCATGATGAAAGCAGTCTTGCAAAAAGCCTTTGGTGCAATTGTAAAAGAAAAAAATCAATTTCTTGGAAAACATCTCATTGCAGAGTTCTGGGGGGTGACAATTGAGGAGGATATGAGAAAAATTGAGAAAATATTGATTGAGGCAGCAAGAGAGACTGGCAGCACACCCTTGGAGGTTGTTTCTCACAAATTTTCACCTCAAGGGTTTTCAGCAATGATTTTGTTGGCAGAAAGTCATATTGCCTTGCATTATTGGCCTGAAGAGGAATATTTAGCGGTAGACATTTTTACATGTGGTAAAAAGAGCAACCCCCAAAAAGGATTGGAATATTTAAGAAAGCAGTTTCAGCCTCAAAAAATAGAAGTTCAAAAAATAAGCAGAGGTAAACTGCTTTCTTAAAATATTTCAAAGCCGAATTTATGCTTAATTTAATAGGAAAGTTTTTAATTTTCTTTGGAAGTTTTATGATACTTCTGGGGGCGTTTTTAGCGTACTTCCCTAAAATTCCAATGCTTGGGAAGCTTCCCGGCGATATTTATATTAAAAAAGAAAATTTCGTTTTCATCTTTCCAATTACTACGTCAATTGTTTTAAGCCTCGTTCTTTCTTTACTTTTCTATTTATTTCAAAGGTTATTTAGATAATTAAAAAAATTAAAAGTATGAGAATTTCAGATATTGCAAACCCAAGGCAGGTAATTCTTGTAACCGCAAGATGGCAAGATACAGACGATATTATTACTTTGGCTTGGCATATGCCTTTATCTTTTAATCCAATGATGTATGCGATATCTTTAGGAAAGAAAAGATTTTCCCTTGAGCTTATCAGAAATTCCAAAGTTTTTGTTGTTAATTTTGTCTCAAAAGAATTTAAAGAAGATGTTTTATTTTGTGGAGAAGTTTCAGGTAGGGAAGTGGATAAATTTAAAGAGACAAGATTTGAAAAAGAAGAAGCAGAAACAATAAATTGCTCAAGAATTAAACAGGCTTTAGGGTATCTTGAATGTGAAGTTGTTGATGAAATTGAAACAGGAGATCATATTCTTTTTATTGGAAAAGTTAAAAAGGCAGAATTGAAGAAACATGGAGCTAGACTTTTTCATATCTCAGGTGATAAATTAGGAGAATTAGAGGACGCTTAATGGCGATGAGGAAACAGGTTAAAAGGTCGGCTCGTTTAATTAAAATTTTCTCAAAATATGCTTTCAAAATTACCAATCAATTTAGATAAAGTCAGCCAAGAAGATATAGATAGAGAAATAGCAAGAATAGGAATGATTGCTGAATTGGATGCAGTGAATTTATATGAACAATTGGCCCAGATGGCACAAGATGAAACCCTTAAGAAAGTTTTATTAGATATAGCCAAAGAAGAAAAAACACACTTAGGAGAGTTTCAGGCAATTCTTTTAAAAAAAGATCCTGAGCAAGCAGAAGAATTGAAAAAAGGAAAAGAAGAGGTTGCCCAGCTAAGCCAATAAGAAGGTTAATCATACATATGGCTTTCAGTAAAAACAAATATTCCCTTCCTTGTAAGAAAAAAGATATTATTACAATTGTGTCAGACCCACGGGCTCATTCCGGAGTTTTAAAATATGCAGTTGATTTTATAGTACCTGAAGGAACCACTGTTTATGCCGCTCATAAAGGAGAAGTGGTAGAGGTAAAAGTAGATTCAAAAGAAGGAGGAGATAATCCAAAATTTAATAATTTGAAGTATCTAAATTACATTTTGATTGAACACCCCAATAATGAATTCTCGGAGTATTCTCATTTACAATATAAAGGAGCATTGGTAAAGGTTGGAGAAAAAGTTAAAGAAGGTCAGCCAATCGGAATTAGCGGGAATACAGGATTAACTACTCAGTCTCATTTACATTTTCATGTAATAAGGAAAACAAAAAACGGCTGGAGAACGGTCAGAATTCGTTTCAAGAAAAGAATTTATATTCATCGAAGACCAAAATAAACAAAACACTTCCCCTTGGGGACTGTCCCCCAAAAGGGGGCTTTGGGAACTCTTGATAATTCTTGTTTTTTGGAGGCAAAATTTCAAAATGGTATATTTTTGATTAAAAATTTAAAAATAAATGATTTTCTTTCAAAAATTGTCACAATACAAAAATTTA
>JAGGVA010000001.1 GCA_021158195.1 bacterium
AATTGCAACTAACATATGGCATTAACAGAAGTTTGCGGAACGTAGTGGAGCAAAATTTGGACGGAGCGAACCGCAGGTGAGCGTAGTCGGTTAATGTGTGTTAGTTTCCCTGAGTGTTAGTGAGGGTTGGATTTTAGTGCAACGTTCGGCGAAGCCGAAACATCCAAAGTAAGTGAGCGGGCGATAAAAATTTATATAAGTTTTATGCTCTTTTATAGGTAATTATGAAAGCAATAATCTTTTCAGACTTACATGGGAATTTTAATGATTTAGAAAAATTACAAAATCTTCAAAATTTGTTTTTTCTTGGAGATATCTTTACTAATAAAGATTTTGTTAGATTGATAGGTAAAGATTTTTTAAATTTTTACTCTAAAAAGATAGATTCTAAAACACTATACCTAAAATTTAGTATTGTAAAAGAAAAGTTATCTCAAGTAAAAATGAAAATTCTAATCCCAAACTTTTTTAAAGAAAATAATATGTATTTATTGCCTGGAAATCATGAAACAAAAGAATACTACGGGAGTCTAAAGAGATTACCAAATTTGCATGACCTCCATCTTAAAAAAATACGAATTAATGGAATTGAGTTTGTTGGTCATGGTGGAATGATTTCTCCAGATGACAGAATAAATTTAGATAATTTTTTTATATATTCTGATAGACAGGTTGCTCAAAATTTAAAAAATTTGAATCCATCAAAAGATTGTGTTATTCTAATGCATGAACTGCCGGTTGGAGATCATTGCTCTAAAACCAGAAGCATTATTGAAAGAATAAAACCTAAAATTGTTATTGGAGGACATAATCATAAACTTTCCAAAAAACAATTTAAGATTAATGGAATTAAATATCTTGCTTCTGGAATGAAAGGAGATTTCATTGAAGTCTATATTTAGCCCGCTCGCTTATTGAAACTAACATATGCCGATAAACGAAGGTTTGCGAAGCAAACTTTGGGCGGAATGAAATGAAGCCGTTTATCCGCTGTTAGTTGCCTTTTCCGAAGGAAAAGTTCGAGATGTAAGCCGAGAAAGTCGGGCGGAAGGCGGATTATATAAAATTCTTTATTTGTTCTATGTTATCTAAAATAATAGGTTCAAAAGACTTAAGTTCATCTGTATAGGGAAGATTTTCTGGAATTGGATTTATTAAGAATATTTTCTTTTTATGATAAAAAGCGAAAGCTATTTCTGAAAAAGTTGCACCACCAATATATCCTTTTATTCCGTTTTTTTCCTTATTTACTACAAGTATTGCATCAGATTCCTTTATTTTATCAAAATGGTATCTCGCTAATATCTGTTTAAGTTTCAACAATTCTGTATAGTTTGAAGTTAATTCTTTTGCTGTTTTTCCATACTTTTCTAAAGTAGGCGGAAGAATTACATCATAACCCAATTCTTTGAGTCGTTTAGCGATATTAATCATTTCTTCCGCAAAATACATAGACCCGCATATTATAATTTTGAACATCATAATTAAATCAATATAAAAAGTATTTTAATTTTTCGCCGCCGAAGCCCGATTGCAACTAACATATGTGGATAAACGAAGTTGGCGAGCTTGCGAGCCAATTTTGGCGAACAAGTGCAACGAAGTGAGCCGTTTATCCACTGTTAAGTGAGGTGAGTGTTAGCGAACCCGACGAGCCGAAGGCGAGGAGAGTTGCGGGGCTGGCTTTTTGCATATTATTAAAAATCTGAAAGAGTTGGTTTTTATTCCTTTTTTTGTTTTGTATCTTCTTTCAATTTCTTCCAAAAATTTTTGATCTTTTTTAATATTAAAATCCGGGATAATCGGTGTATTCTTAAGTAAAAATATTAAATCTTCCATATTAGCATAATATTCTAAAGCATTATATGTATTTTTCTTTAAAATCTTAAATCCTGTTTTTTTAAGTTCTTGAAGGTATTTGTTCATTAAAGTACCAACTCTCTTTCCGAAATGTTGACCTCTTCCAAAAATCTTCTTTATATTCTCTTTATCTTTCTCTCCAACTTGCTGGGTTATAAATATGCCATTTGGTTTTAAAACTCTAAACACTTCTTTAGGATAGAAATCTGAATGTCTACAAATTACAACGTTAAAGTATTCTTTAGAAAAAGGTATTCTTTTTGCGTCAGCAAGTTTAAATTCTACATTTGGTATTTTAGATTTTGCTAAATTTTTTCTTGCTGTTTTTATCATACTTCGAGAATGATCAATACCACATGCTTTTTTAACAAAGGGAGCAATTTTTAATAATAATTCTCCTCCTCCAGTTCCTATATCTAATAGAATTGTTTCTTTGTTGATGTATTTTTTGACAACTTTGATATAGTCCCATTTTTTACCTACAACTTTTGTCCTCTTTGTAATTTTACTAAAATCCCAACCAATCACAGAACCAACTCTTTCATATAATTGTTTATAGTTTATCATGATCAATTGATATTTTTTCTAGTTTATAAAATCTTCCTAATATGCCAGCCCCGCAATTTCACTTAACATATTGCGGATAAACGAAGTTGGCGAAGGCAATTTGGGTGAGCCGAAGGCGAACCGTTTATCCGCTGTTCAACGACCGAACGAATGTGAGGCAAGAACTCGTAAGAATTCGTAGAGTTGTAGATGCTCGGTGGGAGGATTTTCTTAATTATCCGAATTCCATCTCAAAAGTTTAACTAATCTTTTTGTTTCCTTTATAGTTTCTGATAATGCTTTATATCTTTTTTCCCTATCGCTTTCTTTTTTCATTCCAGAATAGAACCACCAGAAAAGGGAACAATTATCTTTTACTAGCAGAGGGATAATTAATTTTTCATCTATACTTGGAAGTAAAGAATATCTCTTATACTCTTTCAAAAAGAGATTAAGTTTCTTTTTATTAAATCCTCTTGTCAAATAATTACACCTTTTGACTGCGATAGCTATATCTTTTTCAACAGGAGCTAATTGAATATTATCAAAATCGATTAAACCCTTTAACTTGCCTTTTTTGAAAATAAGATTATCATTACTAAAATCTGAATGAGTTAAGACAAATTTAGTTTTTGTAAAGTCAATTTCGCTGATTTTTTCCAAGATATGTTCAAAAAAATCAAGATTCTTTAACATTAATATATCTAATTTGTTTTTTGGATTAATTCTTCTCATTTCAGAGTATTTTTCAAACAACCATTCAAAATCAAAAAAATCTTTATTATTACACCTGAAATTTTTGATAAAATTGTGATAAGTAGCTAAACATTTTGCTGTTTCTTTAAAGTGGTTGAAATTGTAGTTTTTATATAATCTACCTTCTATTTTTTTGTAAATCCACAAATATTTTTTCCCTATTTTAAATAAGTATTTTCCATATCTATTTTTTAATGGAACTGGTATTTCATAAAGAAAATTTTTCTTTTTTAAAAGGTTAAGCAATTTAAATTGCAACTTTAATTTCTCTTCTTTCCATTCGTTGAATTCGTCACCTATTATTTGAATTATAAAACTTCCTTTAGAAGTCTTTAAATCAAAGTTATAATTTACATGACCTCCTCGGATTTGTTTTATACTTTGTAGTGAACCTAGCTCGTAAATATCAAGTATTCTTTTAATTTCTTCATTATTGAGGTTTACCATAGCCATTATATAAACCCTTGAAATTTTATACCTTTTTTTAACAATTTCTCTATCATTGGAACAAAAAATCCATTTATATTTGCATGATCATGCATCATTATAATATCACTAGATCCTTTAAAATTTAACCCCCTCATACCTTCAGGGACGTCTTCATCCATCCTTGAAAGCAAATCTTTCAAGGTTTTTATCCCATGCTCATAACTTTTATCTGAAACTGTCCAATCATAAGAATCATAAGTACAGTCCACGTCAACGCACCTATTTAATCCTGCTTTTTTATACCATTTATAATTTATATTTTTGAATTTTGGTTGCCTATAACCTAGTTTTCTTAGATACTCTTGCAAGGCTCTTACCTTTGGATTATTCCAATCAACAAAAGGATAGTTTTTATTTCCATCTCCTTTATCTAAGTTGGGGAATCTAAAAACTTTAATTGGTCCCTTGATTCCAGCTCCTTTGTAAAGTTGTTCAATTATCTCATCGGTTTTCTTAATCTCTCTTTTTGCTTCCCTTAGAGATAATTTTGAAAAAGGTATGTGACTGTAAGAATGGTTTCCTATTATAAAACCCTTTTTTATGGCATATATTATAACTTTTTTTCTTTTCTCCATTAGTTTCCCTATACAAAAAAAGATTGCTGGAATATTTTTTAATAAGAGAAAATCTACTTTTCTTTTAAAATCTGAAGAAGGACAATCATCAACAGTTAAATATGCTATTTTCATCATAAGCTTTTAATAGATTTATTCAAATTTATAATAATTTCTAATTTTTAAGGGTGGTTGGGTGGGGGGAGAGCATCTGCAATTTCGTTGAACGGCTTCGGGCTATACGAAGTTCCGCCTTTGGCGGAATTTGGGCGAGTGAAACGAGCCGTATAGCCCGTGTTATATGACCCGAACGAAGTGAGGGCAAGGAGCGAAGCGACGAAGCGTTCCGCCCCGAAGCCACCGTTAGATAATCCTACTTTTAATTCCATATTTCTCACACAACCTTTTTGATTTTTCCTCCAGTTCTTTTTGATATTCCTTTGACGGTGCCCAAAAGATTCTATACAAACTCTTGTATTTTGGCACAAGCTCAGGATAATGCTTCTCTAAGAATTTGTAGTAGAGTGTCTTACAATCAGCAGGTCCTTTACCAAATAAAGTCAATCCGCCAACAAAAATGAAATCTGCTCCATATTCCTTTACAGTTCTTATCGTTTCCTCAAGTTGTTCTTCAGAATCTGATAAAAATGGCAACACTGGAATAAAAC
>JAGGVA010000041.1 GCA_021158195.1 bacterium
AATTTTTCAATAACGATATTTTTCATGATAATTAACGAATTAACGGATTAACGGATTGGCGGATTTTTTTGATAAACTTTCCTTGTGACCGACATTTCTCTAAATAACCGATAAATCCGCCAATCTGCTCAGCTAGACTCTCAAGTTCTTTGTTTATTTTATTAAATTTGGCCTGTGAGATATAACCTACAGTTAAGGCAATATAAAGTTGATTTCTCGCTTCTCCAACCGAACCTTTAGCAATTTTTAAAAATCTGATAAATTCATTGTTATTATTTTTCTCAAATCCTTCAACTATGTTTGAGCTAACAGAAATTATTGCTCCCCTTATTTGATCTCGTAATTTAAAATCTTTGCTAAATTTCGGCTGATTAGTTAAATTGTAAATTTCTTTAGTTAGTTTTAACGCTTTCCTCCAAATTGGCAAATCCTCAAATCTTTCAATCTTCATAATTATTAATTCGCTAATTCTTTAATGCGTTAATGCTTTAATGCGTTAATGCTTTAATTCTTTAATGCGTTAATTAATTACCCAACCAAATACGGCCTTGGTTTTATATTGGTATACTTTCTTCCCTCTTTAACTATTTCTTTTATTTCCTCTTCTGAAAAAGGAGTAAAATCTTTTCCTGAAACTGTGCCTGATTCAGTTTTCTCATAATTTTGCAAATAATATACTTTCGCTTTTTTAATTTTCTTGCAAATCTCGATAATATCTTCTTTCTTATGAAATTCCTTAATTAAAGTTGTTCGAAACTCATAATCAACCTTTCCTTCCAACAAAAAGTTAATAGATTTTTTGATATTTTCAAAAAGTTCTTCAGTTAAAACTCCTCCTGTAATCTCATACCATTTTTCAAATTCAAATTTATGTTTTATGTCAGTGGCCACATAATCTATCAGTTTTTCATCAACTAATTTTTTTAACATTTTGAAGTTTGTTCCATTTGTTTCAAGTTCAACCAAATAACCCATTTTTTTAATTTTTTTGATAAATTCTGGAAGTTCTGGATTTATAGTTGGCTCTCCCCCAGAGATAGCAACCGCATCTAGAAATCCTTTTCTTTCTTCCAAAAAAGAAAAAATCTCTTCTTCTGAAATTGGCTCAATTTCTTTTATTTTCTCTGGCAAGACCAAGTGAGGCACGTAACAAAACTGGCATCTTAAATTACAACCAGCGATAAAAATTATGGCTGATAATTTTTTAGGATATTCAATCAAGCTCTGTTTTTGCAAAGATGCAATTTTCATTTTTTAAAAATTAATGAAATTAAAAAGAAAATAGTTGAAGTAAGAATAATTAAAGGGCCAGAAGGAAGACTTGTTAATTTAAAGAGTGAAATTCCAAGAATGGCAGAAAGTGCACCAAAAAATATGCTTAAAAAATTATATTGGAATAAATTTCTGCTTAAATTTCTTGAAGTCGAAGCAGGAATGGCAACCAATGCTGCAGTTAAAAGGCCCCCAACCATTTTTACTCCCAAGGCAACTAAAATTGCAATGGCAAAAAGATATAAAAGATTGTATTTTTTAACATCAACTTTTTCTGCCTTTGCTAAATCCTCGGAAATGTTGATTAAAAGCATCTTTGAATAGATTTTTTTGATAAGAATAAAAATTAAAATACATAAAGCGGCAGTAATTAATGTCTCCTTTAAAGAAACTTTTGTAATATCCCCAATTAAGGCGGTTTCTGCTTCTTCAGTTGGCAAGAATAAAAATGAAATAGCAACTCCTGAGGCAAAAACAATCGCGACTAATGCTTCCATTGGGAGTCTTGTTCTCATCTCAAATAGCCAAATCAGAATTATTCCCAAAATCACAAAGGGAAAAGCACCCAAAGAAACATCAAAACCATAAATTAAAGCCAGGGCAATTCCTGGCAAGGCCAAATGCCCCAAAGGCCCGGCAACCAAAGCCATTCTTTTTGAAAGCATCAAGTTTCCCAAATATCCACAAGTTCCCCCAATAAAAATTCCACAAATTAAACTTAAAATAAGTTGATTCATAATTCTTGATGAGTGTGTTGATAAAATTTTACCTCTTGGCCATAAAGTTTTTCTAAACCTTCCGGGGTTAGAATTTCTCTTGGTTTTCCTTGACAAATTGGATACCTGTTTAAGCAAATAACATAATCTGAAAATTTATAAACTACGCTCAAATCATGAGTCACCAAAAGAATGGTTAAATTTCTTTCTTTTTTTAATTTGCCTAACAAAGAATATATACTCTCTTCTCCCTTAATATCAATCCCGGTCATAGGTTCATCAAAAAGCAAAACTTGAGGGTCTTTACTTAAAGCCCAACCAATTAATATTCTTTGAAACTGGCCGGAGGAAAGTTTTCCTACTTCTTTTTCCAAAACCTCACTCAGCCCTATCTTCTTTAAAATATTTTCTGTCTCTTTTTTAGAAACGTCTTTTAACTTAAAAAATTCCTCAACTGTCATTGGAACATTTTTTATAAAAGGCAACCTCTGGGGAACGTATCCAATCTTTATATCTTTTTTCCAAATTATTTCTCCTTTATAAGGGAAAATTCCTAATAAAGTTTTTAATAAAACCGTTTTCCCGGCCCCATTGGGACCCAAAATAGTCAAAACTTCTCCTTCTTTAACCTCAAAGGAAATATTCTCTAAAATTTTCTCTCCCTCAAGTTGAACGCTCAAATTTTTTACTTTTAAAATTAAATCTTCCTTCATTTGAACTTCTCTAAAATTTTAAAATCTTCTTTTAAAATTTTCTTCATATTTGGATTATAAGTTGCCACTGCCGGATGATATAAAGGAATAATTTTTAAAGAATCAAATAAACTCCCTACTTCAAAAACTTTTCCATGAATCTTGCTAATTCCCTGAAGTTTATCTTTCAAGCCATATTTCTCAAAAATAAAGGCAGTAGAATAATTCCCTAAAGTGCAAATTACTTTTGGATTTATAATCTTAATCTGTTTATCTAAATATGGCGCGAAGGCCTTTATCTCTTCAATTTTTGGATCACGATTCTCTGGAGGTCTAAGTTTAAGTAGATTGGTGATATAAACTTCTTCCCTTTTAATTCCTACAGAATCTAAGAGTTCATCTAAAATTTTTCCTGCGGCTCCACAAAATGGATGGCCGCTAATTGATTCATAATAGCCAGGCGCCTCTCCAATAAACATTATTTTTGCATTTAAAGAACCTTCACCAAAAACAGGATAGGTTCCTTGGCTATACAAAGGATGGCGATAACAAAACTCTAAACATTCTTTTTTCAATTTTTCCATTTCTTTTTCTTTCATAGAGCATATTTGTACCATTCTCTTTCACATAATGAATTATAACCCTTAAAATTCAAGTTTTAAAATTCATAATTTTTACTCAATTTTAAATAAGAGCCATTGGTTTGGTTTTTTAAATTTTAATAAATGTATTTTCCTTTTAACTTTTTTCCTTTCAATTCAAAGACAATTTTATTTTCGGTTCTCTCAATTAATTCATATCTTCCTTTGTCAAAAATTTTAACAATCCCGGCTCCATAACAGCCCTCGGGAATTTCTCCTTCAAAATTAAGGTAGCTTACTGGATGATCCTCTGTTTGAATGGCTAAAACTCTTTTTCCTTTTTTCTCTGGCACCCCTTTTGGCACTGCCCAAGATTTTAAAACACCGTCCATTTCTAATCTAAAATCAAAATGATGATGAGAAGCCCAGTGTTCCTGAACCACAAATCTATTTTTTGAAGTTTTCAAAACCCTCCCTTTTGGTTCTGGAGTTTTATCAAAATCTCTTTTTCTCCAATATTTTTCAAGAGACATTTAAGAAATTTCAATTATCCTCCCTGCTCCTCCCTCTAAATATTTCTCAGGGTAAATTTCTTTAAGTTCTTTTTTGTGTTGGGTGCAGTGGGTTGGGCAGATTAGATTTATATCTTTAAACAATTCAAATTCCGAGAAGCCATGCATTCCACCAATAATGGCATAAATCTCGCCAAACTGCCTTGCAGTTTCTAAAATAGTTCCCATATAAGGATGAGAACAACCAACAATTAAAACTACGCCTTTACCTGTTATTACTCCCATTGATTGTTCTATTCCTTCTAACTCCCCTGTTGAAAAAATATTTTTATGAATTTTTGTTGACTCTTTTAAAACAACTTCATTTTTGAGGCCCATTGAGGAAGGGACATAAATTTTTTTGATATTTGGATTTGTTTTTAAAAGCTCAGAAAGCCCGCCTACATGATCCCAATGCAGATGGGAAATAAAAACTTCTTCAATTGATAAAGGATCAATTTTTAACTTCTCCATATTTGAAAGCAAAATTTTTCCGTTTGCGCCGGTATCAAACAAAATCCTTGGAATATCTTTCTCTTCAACCAAACAAGAAAATCCCCAATCACTTTGGAGATCTTTTTCAAAAGAAGTATTATCGTAAATAATAGTAATTTTCACAATCTTATAGAGTGTTTTTGATTAACCCGCGGTCTTTCTTTTGAGATATAGAGTGTGAAGGAAGATAATTATCCCAGAAATTATTATTGCGATGAATAGAATGGAAAATGCTGTCAAAACACTTTCCAAAAGTTTGGGTTTTATCATTAAAATCAATCCTAAAAACAAGATCATAAAACCGGAGACAAGTTTTAGCCTTCTTACCCAAAGTTGAGAAAAAGTTCTTTTTCCTAAAGTCACAGCAAAGATTAAAACAATAACTGCCAAAGGAATCACATATACTAAATTGTAAAAAACCAAATAAAGATAATATTGAACGGGAGGAAGATTTCTTAATGTTAAAACTCTTGTATATACCATAGGAAATCCAAAGGTACACAGAAGTTCATAGATATTTACGGTAGCAGCAATAATTGATGTTGCCCCAATTAAAGCCCAAGTAGATTTAGCCAAACTCAAATTTTTCACCCTCTGGATAAATCTTTCTTTGTAACTTTTTGGTAAGGTTAAAGAAATTCCTTTCTGGAAGAAGAAATAATCCTTTATGTTTATAAGGCCTGCGAAAACAGCAATTAATCCAGCAATTATAGTCAAGATTTTAATCTTTCCCCCCAATTGAAATACATTAAGCAAAACTGCCATAAACAAAAAGTAAAAAAGAGCAGAGAAAAATATAAATACACCCCCTACCAAAAGAATTTTCTTTCTTGCTCCAGCCAGGCCAATTAAAGCAGCCAAAAGAAAAGTTAAGACAAAAAAGGCGCAGGGGTTAAATCCGTCAGCCAAAGCAATTAAGAAAGTCAAAATTGGCAGGGAGAATTTTTTAGTTTCTATTTTTCCGATAATAGGAAGTTGAACTGTTTCCTCCTCAGATCCCTGAACAACTTCTCCGGTCGGAGTAGTTTCTTTTGGTTTTATTTCCTCTTCAGAAATAGTTGGGTGAGTTTCTTCTGACGAACTTGGCGGAGGAGAAATTTCATTTTTAGAAAGAGTTATCTTTATAGCATGATCAAATTCAGCATAAGGAACAAAACCTGAACTCGGCGGGAAGGCACTTCCTGAAAACTTAACCTGTTGGGGTTCAACGATGTCAAAAACCTTATTTTTTAATTCCTTGGAAATATTTTCAGTAAAAAGGAGTTCTTTTAGTTCTTCTTGACTAAATTTTTCTTTGCCAATTGTTCGTGGAGGGTCTTCCCCATTCCACTGAAAAAGGTATTCATTTTCGCTTAGTTTAATTAAAATTCTTCCGTTTGCCCAAATTTTTGGAAAAGCAGGAAGTTTAGTCAAGTCAAGATTTTCAAAAGGTATTGATTGATTAATTAATGGGCAAGGGTTCGAAATTTTCTTTTTGATATTATCTTCTGCTTTTGGTACTTCAATTCTCCCCAATTTAATAGTGTTTTTATCAATAACAATTTGAGGAACAGCGGCTTGAGTTTTATATGCTTCTGCATATTCTCCAAAAAACTGGGAATTTGGATCTTTCCAATCACCTTGGTGCCACCCGTACTCAATGATTACCAAATTTGGATACTTATGAGGCCACTGGGTTAGAACTATTGGATCGGTATGGGCGCAATTTGGGCAACCAATAAAAGTAAAATAAAGCGTACAAAAATAATCACTTGCTAAAACACTTTTTGCTGGCAAAAAAAGAAAGATTAATAATAATCCAAAAGAAATTACTTTCTTCATACCCCAAAATTTAATTCTATTCGGGTAAAACTGCTAGAGTATTATTGAAACGATTAATATAATTAAAAAGCCCCATTACAGAAATTATTTCAATAATCTGAGCCGGAGTAAACTTTTCTTTTAATTTCTCAAAAATTTCAGGTTGATCCAGGTGCCCGTCCAAAGTAACATCTTTTACCAATTCTAAAATTTCTTTCTCTTCAGGAGAGGAAATCTCTCCTGTTTTAATTTTTTGAATTACATCATCTTCTGCTCCAAATTTTTTCAACATCTTTTCACTTACATCCAAGCAAAAAGGACATTTTAAAGTTTGGGAAACAACATAAGCAATTTTCCATTTCAAAAGAGGCTCAATTGTTCCTTTGCCCATTATCGCCTTAAAAAGTTCAACAAATTCTTTTAGAATTTCGGGCCTGTGAGCCATCACTTTTACCCATTCTGGCACTTTTCCTGTCTCTTTTTCAAATGTCTCATAAATTTCTTTAGCAATTTCTTCAACCTCATTTTTTTCTAAAGAAGGAAGTAAAGCCATAGTTTTAGTAAATTAATAGTTGCAATTAAAATATTATCATTTTTTAATCGCTTTAGCAACCTTCTCAATAGCCAGAAGATAAGCGGCTTTTCGCAAATTTATCTTTTCTCTTTGGGAAAGTGCCCAAACTTTCTCAAATGCCTGGCCTAATTTTTTAGCCAACCCTTTGAAGGTCTCCTCTTTCTTCCATCTTCTTTTTTCTTTTGATTGCAACCATTCAAAATAGGAAGCAACAACTCCACCAGCATTAGCCAAAAAATCTGGGACAGATATAATTCCTCTCTTCTCTAAAATCTCTTGAGCCTCAGGAGTCACCGGGCCATTTGCCATTTCAATAATATATTTTGCCTTAATCTTTTGAGCATTATCTTTGCTAATAACATTCTCAACGGCGGCTGGAACTAAAATATCAACTTCCATTTCTAAAAGTTCTTTATTGGTAATTTGTCTTCCGTAACTTGAATCACAAACCGAACCCACACAATAACATCCGGCAATTTTTCCTTTTCTTTCTCGACAGCGTAAAACTTCCTCTGGATTTAACCCTTCTTCAACATAAATCCCACCTTCTGCTTCAGAAACAGCCACAATTTTGTAACCAGAAAGAGCGGCAAAACGAGCAAAATTAGAACCCACATTTCCGAAACCCTGAATAGCCAAAGTTGTTTTTTCAGGTTTAAAACCAAAAATCTCTTGAAGTTTTTTAAGGATTACCACTCCTCCATATCCTGTAGCCTCGCTTCTACCTTCCAATCCCCACATTTCTAAAGGCTTTCCAGTAAAAGCGGCCGGCGTCTCTTTGCCTTTTAATTTTGAATATTCGTCTACCATCCAAGCCATAATCTGGGGATCGGTATTAACATCCGGAGCCGGAATATCTTTCTCTGGGCCAATTAAAGGAAAAACTTCTTTCACATAACCCCGAGAAAGGTTTTCCAATTCTTTTTGAGTTAACTCTTTTGGATTAACAATTACTCCTCCTTTTGCTCCACCAAAGGGTAAACCTACCAAAGAACATTTCCAGGTCATTAACATTGATAAGGCCTTAATCTCATCTTCTGAAACATTTGGGTGATAACGGATTCCGCCTTTATAAGGACCTAAAGCGTTATTATGTTGAGAGCGAAATCCAAAGAAAATCTTCTTCTCTCCATTATCCATTAAAACAGGAATTTGGAATTTGATAATTCTATGAGGCTCTTCTAACTCTTGCAAAATTTCGGGCCCCAGTTTCAGTTGGCTGGCTATCTCTCTAAGTTGCTTTTGACAATCTGAAAAAAAACTTTTTTGGCCCATTATCAATTTTTAATTAAATAAAATTAAATTTTAACAATTGGCCTTTTGAATACGCTTCAACTAATTTTTTTGAATAAGGAATTTCTTTTTCTATTTTAATTTTATGTTTTTTGGCAATTTTCTCAATTTTTCTTTTATCTCCTAAATTTGCCTGATTTAAAATTACTTTGGCTTTAACTTTCAATTTCCGGCACAAATCTAAAATCAAATTTAAATCATAAGCACCCATCGGCGTGGGCTCAGTTACGGTATAGGCTAAATCACAACCCATAATAGCCGAAATTACCGGGCAATGAGTACCGGGGGCAGTATCAAACAAAATATAATTTGCCTTTACTTTTTTGGCAAAATTTAAAGCAAATTTTTTAGTTTGAGTTACTATTGGGCCCGTCTCCTCAAGGCCTGCCTTTGCTAAACCGGTTATCAAATAAAAGTTTCTCTCGATTTTATTTACAAAGATTTTGCCGGTTTCTTCTTTTTTTGGCTCAATTGCCCCAAAAGGACATACTGTCCAGCAGGCTCCACATCCGGAACATAAATCTTTAATGAGAATTGGATAATCTCCCGGTGCCTGAAAAATAGCATTTGATCTACAAGTTCTAACACACAGACCACATTTCTTACATTTTTTCTTATTCAATTTTGGAAATTCAGTATAAATTTTTTCTTTTGCTTTTCCTAACTTCTTGCCTAACAACAAATAATCATTGGGACATTCTACATCGCAGTCAACAAGTAAAACCTTTTTGTTTTCTTTAGCAAGTTTATTAGCAAACAAAACAGCCACAGTTGATTTTCCCACTCCCCCTTTTCCTCCTGTGATTGCAATCTTTTTTAATTTTCCCATTTTAAAAATATCTTTTTCTATTAAATTCTTAAATTCTCCTTTCTCAAAAAGGTTTATATTTTTACATAAATATCTTATCTGGCCCGGGTCATCGGCTGGCCACATTTAGGACAGCGATGTTCATAACAAGGAATACCTCTTTGATGAGGGAC
>JAGGVA010000047.1 GCA_021158195.1 bacterium
TAACCAGTTGAGGTTTATACAAAATACCTCCGTTGGCAATAGCAGAAAAAGCCGTCACTACTTCTAAGGGAGGAATCAAGATATATCCTTGTCCGATGGATAAATTATAAGTATCGCCTGGATACCAGATATTCTCTGGGGGGTTAAATCTTTCCTTCTTCCATTGGGGATCAGGAATAAACCCTGAAACCTCGCCTCCTAAATCTATGTTTAATTTTCCTCCCCAGCCAAAAAGTTGAAGATATTTTTTAATCCTCTCAACACCCAACCCTTTAAAATTTTTATAACCTCCTCCAACAGTATAAAAGAAAACATTACAAGATTGGGCAATTGCTTTTTTAACATCAGTGACACCATGAACCATCCAATCTTGAAAAACCCAAGGTTTATCTGGAAACCAAGGATTATCTACTACTATTTCTCCCTTACAATTTATTTTTGTGTTTTCATTGATAATGCCCTCCTGAAGCGCTGCAGCAGCAATAAAAGGTTTAATAGTAGAACCAGTAGGATATCTTCCCCCTATCACTCTGTTCAAAAGAGGGTGATTTGGGTCATTAATAAGTTTTTCCCATTCCTTTTGAGTAATCCCCTTGCTGAAAAGATTATTGTCAAAACTAGGAATACTTACCATTGACAAAATCCCTCCTGTATTTGGATCCATTGCCACGGCTACCCCCTTCTTCACCCCAAACTCCTTCATTTTATCTTTAAGAGTATAATAGAGTTTTTCCTGCAGGTCTTTATCTAAATATAAAACTAAACTGTTGCCTGGTTTTGGAAACTGAACAATATGCTCAGAAATAATATTACCCTTCGCATCTCTTTCCCGAACTATTTTTCCCTCTTTTGGTTTTAAAACTTCATTATAATAATCTTCTAATCCATAAGCCGGACTTTTCTCTCTATAATAGCCAATTATATGTGAAAAAATTGGACCATCTTTATAATCCCTTCTCGTATAATATTTAACTTCGCACCCATAAAATTCTTCAGGCATTCCCTCTATTAAAATGGTTGTTTTGTAATCAATATTTTCTTTTAAGATTACTTCGTTGTTTTTGCTGCCCTCGATAATTTCCTTTACTTCCTCCCACCTCTTACCAAGGACCTCCGCAAGATTTTTATAAATTCTTTCGCGATAATCAAAAGATTCAATCTTGTCTTTTTGGCAGATTAGACTCTCTTGCAAAACATTTTCTGTTAACTGATGAAAATTCCTATCATAAATCACTCCTCGTTGTGAAGATAAAGACACAGAAAAATATCTATTTCTTTGAGCAAGAAGGGTGAATTTTTTATGCTGAAGTATTTGAAGGTTAAAAACAAAACCTAATGAAAACAAAACCAATATCCCAAAAGCAATAAATAACCAAAAAATAAATGTTTTTTTTAGCGGTTTCTCTAAAACCTGATCTTGACCCATATCAAGATAATGGGCGTCTAAAAAAATATCCTCCGGGTTAATTTCTCTATCCGATCCTAAAAACTTTCGAACTTTTTTTCTGAAAAACATAGACAATTGACCACAAAATTAAAAAGAGAAGAAAATTTGCGGCTATCTCTAAAAGATTAATCCGTGAAATTCCTCCGGTAAAAACAAGAGAGGATATTTCTAGAAAAACATAAAACCCTAAAAGAGAAGCCATAAAAAGAGTAAGACCTCCAAAGTAGCGGGAAATATCTACGGTTTTTCTAACCAAGGAAGTGCTTAAAAACAGCAAAGAAAAGGTTCCTAAATACACTCCAAAAAAAGATTGAGAGTGAAACTCATATAGTAGGCCTGCTGCCAAAAAAAAGAAAAGAGTTTTTCCCGAAACTTTTTTTTCAAAAAAAGCCAATAAAAAAACACTTAAAAAAAGAAGGAAATGGAAATTAAAAGAAGTTATTAATCCCTTCAAAAAAGAAAACTGTATCAACCCTAAAAGAAAAAAAATTAGAGCAAAATATATTATTTCTTTTATCATTGATCCGGATAGCGCCAATTTAATATTGCCAAAAACAAAGAGGGTTTTTCTATAAGGAAATATGGAGTTACTTCTACTTTTTGAAATGGATCGATATCAGAATTTATAACCTCTTTTACCTCGCCTATTAAAAAATTTGCAGGAAAAAACTTGGAATTTTGAGAAGTAAAAATTTTTTCTCCCTTCTCTATCTTTTTATCTTTTGGAAATTTCTCTAAAGCCAACTGAAAATTTCCTTCCCCTTTTAAAATAATTTCTTCATTTTTTTCGGTTCGGGCTATAAGTTTAAAATCAGGAGCTGTAATTAACTTTACAACAACATATCCTGAAAAATTTTTATCTACAACGCCTACTATCTGTTTTGTAGATGTCAAAACAGGAGTATTTTTTTGAAGAAGAGAAGGTTCTGAGGCGCTTAGATATAAAAAGTTGTTTGATTGATCAAAAGCAATAGGTTTAAGAATTGTCAAAGAAAAATTTTGCTGGAGTGGTTTTATTTTTAATGATTCTTTTAGAGTTTTGTTTTCTTCTTGTAGAGCATACATTTGCTGAATTTTCTGCAAGAGTTTAAGATTCTCTTTTTTTAACAGTTCGTTTTCTCTAACTAACTCTTTTAGGTGGCTTAATCCCCAAAAATAAGATTTTAAATTCCATCCCTGCTCAAATAAAACCTGCTCCGGCTTACCTGCTATTTTAAACCAGAGATTTCGCAAAAAAACTCCACAAACCATAAGAACAAAAATAATCAATAGAAAAAAAGCAACTCTTTTATAATTGTTGAATTTTCTTTTGGGAAACATTTTCTTTAATTATAACCAAAAAATGCCAGAAATAAAATCTGGCATTGCTTTGATTATAGACACTATAAGGGGGCTACCTACTTTCGCGGGTAAAACCCACTATCATCGGCCTTGGGAGCTTTCACTTCTGTGTTCGGCATGGGAACAGGTGGAGCACTCCCAGTATAACCCCCTTATACTATCTACAATCTTTAGAAAAGAAGAACCGAGGCGGGAATCGAGATGAGATAAACGGTTTATTAGTACCCCTCGGCTTCACCCGTTACCGAGCTTCCACCTGGGGCCTATCAACCTGGTCATCTCCCAGGAACCTAAGAGACCTAATCTTGGGGTGGGCTTCCCGCTTAGATGCCTTCAGCGGTTATCCCTTCCCAGCATAGCTACCCAGCGGTGCCGCTGGCGCGACAGCTGGTACACCAGAGGCTGGTTCGGCGAGGTCCTCTCGTCAAGTTTCTCCTACATTTCTGTAGGCTTAGACTATACCTTCACCCCATTCTCGCGCTTCGCGCTCGCAAACCCTAAATTCTAATATCTAAATCCTAAACTATAGGAATGTTTTTTACATTGTGTTTAGAATTTAGGGTTTCAAATTTAGAATTTCTTGTGCGAAGCACAAATGGGGTGCCGGCGTATTAGCAAGGTTACCTTTATTCTAAAAGTCACCTTGCTCCTTCTCTGTTTAAAACAGAGAAAA
>JAGGVA010000015.1 GCA_021158195.1 bacterium
GGACACAAAATTGTGCCTTCAAGTTCTTTAATTCCAACTGATTCATCGGTTCTTTTTACTAGTGCAGGAATGCAGCAATTTAAACCTTATTTTTTAGGAGAAGAGTCCCCTTATGGAAAAAGAGTAGCAAGTTGTCAGAAATGTTTAAGAACTTCTGATATAGAAAGCGTTGGAGATGATACTCATCTCACCTTTTTTGAAATGCTGGGAAATTTTAGTTTTGGAGATTATTTCAAAAAAGAAGCAATTCAATATGCTTTAGAGTTTTTGACCGAAAATTGTAAATTAAAAATGGAAGATTTATGGTTTACTTATTTTAAAGGTGAAGATGGAGTTCCCGAAGATACAGAAAGCAAAAAGATTTTAGAAAGTTTAGGTATTCCAAAAGAAAGGATTTTTGGTTTTGGTAAAAAAGAGAATTTCTGGGGTCCTACAGGAGTTTCTGGGCCTTGCGGTCCCACAGTAGAAATTCATTATCAACTTTCTAATATTCCTTGCGACAAAAAAGAAAAATGTTGTCCCAATTGTCAGTGCGGAAGATTTGTTGAAATTTGGAATCTTGTTTTTAACGAGTATTATCAAGACGAAAATAAAAATCTTAAACCGTTACGCCAAAAAGGAGTAGATACAGGAATGGGTTTAGAAAGATTAATAGCGGTTGTCAATAATAAAGAAAATATTTTTGAAACAGATCTTTTTTTACCACTCATTGAAACGATTAATTTTCACTCAAAAAAAGATTATTCTCAGCATAAACCTGCTTTTAGGATTATTGCCGATCATATAAAAGCAAGTGTATTTTTGATAAGTGAGGGTATTGTTCCGGGAAAAACAGAAAGGGAATATGTTTTGAGGCGTCTTTTGAGAAGATGTATAAGATATGCTAAAATGATAGAAGCAGATCCCACCCTTTTAATTGCGGTAGCCAAAAAAGTAATTGAGATTTATTCTTCGGTTTATCCGGAACTTTCCCGAAACAAAGAGAAAATTTTCACCGTTATTCAAAACGAAGAGGAAAAATTTATTAAGACAATAGATAGGGGATTGAAAGAGATGGAGAAGATATTGCAAGAGGGCCAGAATTTAATCAAGGGAGAGAAAGCATTTTATCTTTATGAAACCTTTGGTTTTCCTTTAGAATTAATCGAAGAGATTGCAAAAGAGAAAGGATTTAAAGTTGATAAAGAAGGGTTTTTCCATGCTCAAAAAAAACATCAAGAAATTTCTCGGATAGGATCAAGTAGGAAATTCGGAGGTGTGGGAATAGATCTTATTGATGATCAAAAAGAGAAAGAGAAAGTTATTAAACTTCATACAGCAACGCATCTTTTACATCAGGCATTAAGAAATGTGTTGGGAAATGAGGTTAAACAGATGGGCTCGGATATCAACCCCGAACGATTAAGGTTTGATTTTTCTTTCCCTAGGAAACTTACAAAAGAGGAAATAGAAGAAGTAGAGAAAATAGTTAATGAACAGATTCAGAAAGGGTTGGTGGTGATAAGAAGAGAGATGACACTTGATGAGGCGTTGAAAATGGGAGCATTAGCGTTTTTTAAAGAAAGATATCCTGAAAAAGTTTCGGTTTATATTATTGGAGAAAAAGACGATCCTATTGGTAGGGCTTTTTCTAAGGAAGTTTGTGCTGGTCCCCATGTGAACAATACAAGTGAGTTAGGAAGATTTAGAATTATCAAAGAAGAATCGTGTGGGGCTGGAATAAGGAGAATTAAAGCAGTATTAGAGTAATTTGATTGTTGCGGATGTTCCTAAAAATTCTTTCTTCGCTTCATTGATATATTTTAGTTAATATTTAATCTAAAATATGCCAAAGAAAAAAATTTACGATATAAAACCTCCTCAGGAAAAAGAAGAAATAGTTGGTTTTCGTATTCCTCAAAAGAAACCTTTAATTAAAAGAAAGTTTTTTTGGTATTCTTTGGGAACAATTGTTTTTATTCTTTTTATTCTTTGGGTTTTTCTCCCTGCCTCATCTGCAACAATTTATATATTTCCAAAAACAAATGAGATAAAAACAGAGGCACTTGTTGTTGCTTCAGAGGGTTTGGATAAATCAGATATGGAAAAGCAAAAGATTCCTCTTTATAGTTTTGAAAAAGAATTAACTATTTCAAAAGTTTACCAGTCGAGTTTAAAAGATGTTTCAGAAAAAGCCAGAGGAGTAATTAGAGTTTTTAACGAGTACTCAACTAGAGTGATTTTAGTTGCTGGAACGCGTTTTCTTTCGGCTACCGAGCCTTCAAGAATTTTCTATTCTACCAAAAAGATAGTAATTCCTGCAGGTGGATACGTAGATGTAGAAGTGGTAGCAAGTGAGCCGGGAGAGGATTATAATATCGAACCGACAACATTTTCTGTTCCAGGACTAAGAAATTATTCTCCTGCGCAACTATACTATAGTGTTTATGCCAAGTCGTATAATAAAATGACTGGAGGTGTTACCAAAAAAGAACCTCAGGTAACCCAAGAAGATTTAAATAAAGCAAAAGAAGATTTATTGAAAAGCGCTGAAAGTAGATCTTTGGAAGAACTTAAATCTCTTGCCGGAGATGATTACCTGATTTTAGAAAAGACGCTGGAAACAGAAGTAATTTCCGCTCAACCTTTTGATGTAGTTGTAGGGCAAAAAGCAGAAAATTTTACCTATCAGGTTAAAATCAAGGCCAAAGCCAAGGGAGTAAAGAAAGAAGACCTAAACTTGTTTGCCCGATATTTTATAGACGCTCAAATTCCTCCAGATAAAGAAGTTTATGAGCCAACCATTAAAACTAAGATAAATCAGATAAATATAGATTTAGATAAGAATGTTACCCTGGAAGTAGAAATTTATGGTAAAATCTTGAATGTTGTTGACGAAGGTCTTATTCGGGAAATAGCCAAAAACCAAACAAGAAGCCAGATACTTAAGCATTTAAACGAACTTTATCCTAACGCAGCGAAAAGACCCGAAGTAAAATTTCACCCTTTCTTTACAAGAAAATCTCCAAAGAGTTCAGAGAAGATTAATTTAGAAATAAAAATATAATTTTTGCTTGACTTTTTTAAAATATTTTGATAATCTTCTAAACATCGTATAAGGATGCCGAATAAAAAGGAGACACAAAGAATGGACGGAATTATTTTAGAGGCTTTGCCAAGCACTACCTTTAAAGTTCGGCTGGAAAACGGGAAGGAAATATTGGCACATCTGGCAGGAAAATTAAGGGTTTATCGTATCAAAGTATTACCCGGAGATAAAGTGACAGTAGAATTGCCATATCCCGATGCCAATAGAGGAAGAATAGTATATAGAAAAAAGTAAAGTTCGCTTAATATGAAAGTAAGACCATCAGTGAAAAAAATTTGTCCAAAATGTAAGATCGTCCGCAGGAAAGGGCGTGTTTATGTTATTTGCGAAAACCCCAAACATAAGCAACGACAAGGAAAATAAAATCGATATTTCGAAATATCGAAATTTCGAGTAAATCATGGCAAGAATTTCAGGGGTAAATTTGCCCCCAGACAGACAAATAGGAATAGCCCTGACCTATATCTACGGAATAGGTCGTTCTTTAAGTCAAAGAATTTTAAACGAGGCAAAGATTGATCATACTAAAAAAGTTAAAGAACTTAGTTCAAAAGAAATCAGTACCATTCAGGAGATTATTAATAAAAACTATAAAGTTGAAGGTGATTTGAGAAGGGAAGTAATGATGTCTATTAAAAGATTGAAAGATATTAAGTGTTGGCGAGGAATTAGACACATAAAAGGTTTGCCTGTTCGAGGACAAACTACAAGAATTAATTCACGGACAGTAAGAGGCAATGTGAGGAAGACAGTTGGCTCAGGAAGAAAAGCACCCCCCGCACCCAAGTAATCTCAAACCCTAAACCCTACACCCTAAACCCTAAACCCTAAACCCTAAACCCTAAACTATAAACTATAAACTATAAATTCTACATTCTACATTCCAGATTCTAAATTCTAAACACATTATGGGCAAGAAAAAAGTCATTAAACAAACAGAAGAAGAGGTTTTAAGAGAAAAGGAGCAATTGGATTCTAAGATTCAGAAGATAGTTGTACCTAGTAAGATTAAAGCCGCTCTAAA
>JAGGVA010000057.1 GCA_021158195.1 bacterium
AAAATAAAGAAGAGGCAGAAAGGCGGCTAAAATATGAACTGGAAATTATAAAAAAAACCGGGTTTGCTTCTTACTTCCTTATTGTGCAGGATCTTGTTAACTGGGCAAAAAGCAACGGAATAGTTGTAGGTCCAGGAAGAGGTTGTTTTCTACCAGGCACAAAAATTCTAATGAAAGACGGTACTCTAAAAAATATCGAAGATATAAAAGTTGGCGAACGTCTCATTACTCACCTTGGCAATAAACGAAAAGTAAAACAGGTCTTGGAATACGACATCGAAGAAGAGATTGCAGTAATTAAAGCAAAAATGTTTCCATTTGATCTTAAACTAACAAAGGATCATAAAGTTCTAGCCGTAAGGCATAAGCTCTGTAATGTAAAAAGTGTAAAGAAAACTCTTTGTAAACCCACCTGTAATCGTTCCTGTAAGAAAAATCTTTGGAAAAACTATAAACTGGAATGGATAGAGGCTCAAGACTTAAAAAAAGATGATTTTCTGTTGTATCCTATTCCAAAACGACGGAAACTGAAGATAACTTTTGATTTGCTCAAACTGGGCTTGGATGCTCATTTAAAAGGAGACGAAAATTTTGTTTGGTATGAAATTGGCTCAAATAAATTGATTCCCAAAAAAGTTAAAAGATTTATCCAGTTAGACGAAAAATTGGCACGGCTAATTGTTATTATGTCGCCGAGGGTTGGACACGAACCAGAAGAAGTTTAGGTGAAGGGAGTGTGGGTTTTGGTTTTCATAAAGAAGAGAAAGAAATTATAGAAGAAGTTAGACAGTTACTTAAAGATACCTTCGGCATAGAAAGCTCTGTAAAGTTTCATAGAGTTAAAAATTCTTGTCAAGTTCTTGCCTATTCAAGAATTGTGGCTAGGTTTTTTGAAAAATTCTGCGGAAAAGGAGCTGAAGAAAAACGTGTTCCTTATCAAATTTTTGAAAGCGAAGACAGAATAATCGTTGCTTTCTTGACTGCTTTATTTAAAGGAGATGGCTCAAATAAAGGCAAGATGAGAATAAGCTTTGATTCCATTTCTTTAAATTTAGTATCTCAGGTGAAAATGCTTCTTGCCTATTTAGGAATAATGGCCTCAATTAAAGCAAGGGTGCCTAAAAATAAAAATTGGCATATTTCTTACAAGCTTACAATATCTGGCAAACAACTTTTTAAATTTAATGAATTATTTTCCGAATTCCAGGCCCCAATAGCACAACAAAAATTTTATCGAAATGATACCTTCATTTGGAAAAATTATATTTGGTTTCCTATAAAAGAGGTGTCTTTCGAAAAATATAAAGGAAAGGTATATGATCTCACTGTTGAAAAGGATGCCTCTTATGTTGCTAATGGAATTGCAGTTCATAATTCTGCGGGTGGCTCTCTGGTTTCCTATCTCACCGGTATCACTAACATAAACCCAATAAAACATAATCTTCTTTTTGAGCGGTTTCTCAACCCAGAAAGAATTTCGATGCCTGATATTGATCTCGACTTCGCAGATACAAGAAGAGATGAAGTAATCAGATATGTCTCTCAAAAATATGGACAAAATCATGTGGCTCAAATAATAACTTTCGGAACAATGGCGGCACGCGCTGTTGTTAGAGATGTAGGCAGAGTTCTAGGATATCCTTACAGTTTTTGTGATAAAATTGCGAAAATGATTCCGTTTGGATACTCGCTTGATGATACCCTTTCCAGAATCGATGAATTTAAACAGGCATATATTTCAGACCAAAAAATTCAAAAGTTGGTTGATATTTCCAAAAAACTTGAAGGAGTTGCCAGACACGCTTCAACTCATGCCTGTGGAGTGGTTATTTCTTCCCAGCCCCTCGATGATATTGTTCCTCTCCAACATCCTACCCAAGATGATAAAGCCATTGTTACCCAATACGAAATGCATTCTATTGAAGATCTCGGTTTGCTGAAAATGGACTTTTTGGGATTAAAAAATCTTAGCATCATTGAAAATACAATAAAACTTGTTAAAAAAACACGAAAAGAAGAAATAGATATCAATAAGATTCCCTTTAATGACAAAAAAACCTTTTCTTTGCTTCAGAAAGGAAACACTACCTGCGTTTTTCAACTTGAAAGCGGAGGAATGAAAAGATGTCTTCGACAACTCCAACCCTCTACTTTTGAGGATATCGTGGCAATTCTTGCCTTATATCGTCCGGGACCAATGGAATTCATCCCTACATATATTGCCCGCAAAAAAAATAGAAAACGAATAAATTATCTTCATCCGAAACTTGAGCCCATTCTAAAAGAAACATACGGAATTCCTATTTTTCAGGAACAAATAATGCAAATTGCTCAGCAAATTGCCGGATTCACCCTAAGTGAGGCAGATATTTTAAGAAAGGCAATTGGTAAAAAAATTAAAAACCTTTTAGTCGCCCAAAAAGAAAAATTTATCCAGGGAGCAATTAAAAACGGAGTAGACAAAAAAATAGCCCAAAAAATATGGGAATGGTTTTTGCCTTTTGCCCGTTATGGATTTAATCGTAGTCATTCAACAGGTTATGCGATTGTGGCATATCAAACTGCTTATTTAAAAGCGCATTATCCGGTAGAATTTATGGCCGCTGTATTGGCTTCAGAAAAGCAAGATATTGAGCGTATCGCTTTTCTTTTAGAAGAATGCAAAAGAATGGGTATAGAAGTATTACCTCCCGACATCAACGAAAGTTTTGAAAACTTTACAGTAGTAGACAAAAACAAAATTAGGTTTGGACTTCTTGCAATCAAAAATGTTGGACATAACGTAGTAGAGGCAATTGTTAACGAAAGAAAACGCGGCGGAAAATTTCAATCTTTTGCCGATTTTCTTCATCGAATTAGCCCAGAAAACATCAACAAAAAATCGCTGGAAGCATTAATCAAAGCAGGCGTTTTTGATAAATTAGAAGAAAGAAACAAACTTCTTTATAATCTAGACAAAATTTTAGAATATTTAAGAGAAATTCACCGATCTAAATCTAATGGGCAAAGAGGACTATTTGACGGATTTGCCAGCCAGCAACAAAACACGCTTTCCCTTAAAAACGCTAAGCCGTTGAGCGATCATGAAAAACTATCTTGGGAAAAAGAACTTTTAGGTCTTTATGTCTCCGGACATCCTCTACAATCATTTCAGAAAGCCCTATCTAAAATAACAATACCCATTAAAAAAATATATCAGGAAGTGGCAGAAACTAACAAAGATGGCTTCTTTTCCTCTCCATTCAAAAAATCTATTGATGTTGGATCACGTGTCAAAATTGCTGGCGTCATCACAAGAATTAAAAAAATAGTTACGAAAAACGGAAAACCGATGCTTTTTATGGAAGTGGAAGATCTAACAGAAAAAATAGAAACTATCGTATTCCCGGGAATTATTGAAAGACACTCTGCCCTACTTCAGGAAAACAAAATTGTTATTGTAAACGGAAAAGTTGATCTTACTGACAACATCCCTAAAATCATTGCCGAAGAGATTGAAGAATTAATAGAAAAGTCATAAAAATATAACTAAATAATAAAAAGAGTCATAAAATTATGTTTAAAGGAAAAACAAATTTTATCGAAAACTTTATCACCAAAAACCCAAAAAGAACCATTGCTTTTCTTTCGAAGTTCCCACCTCAACTATTAGAGTATTTAGCCCAGAAGAAAGTACTAGAGGGTTTTAGATATGCTGCGAAAACCTTGCCTGCTTATAAAAAGTTCTTGAAGGAAAAAGGAATTGACCCAAGAAAAATTAAAACCATTGAAGATTTTAAAAAACTACCTCATACCACCAAACAAAATTATGTTTTGAAATATGATTTAAAAGAAAGAATTATTGATCAAAGATTCAATGATATCTTTTCGATTGAAAGGAGTTCTGGGTATTCAGGAGTTCCTATTTATTGGCCCCGTCTACCAGAAGAAGATGAAATAACAAGAAGGCACTTTGAATTTGGTTTAGTTTATAGTGCTCAACTTTCCAAATATAAAACTCTCTTTATTGTATGTTTTGCTATGGGCACCTGGCCGAGCGGTGAAAAAGTTTCCCGACTAATAAGAGAAATTGGTAAGAAAAAAGAGTATACTTTGGCGGTTATGAATCCAGGTCCAAATATTCCAGAGACTTTGGAAATCATCCAAAAAATGGGAAAATATTATGAACATATTATTATTGCTGGTTATCCTCCCTTTTTAAAAAATTTAATTGAAGAAGGAGCCTCTCAAAAAATAGATTTCAGTAAGTACAGAATAACATTGGTTGCGGGGGGCGAAGATAATACCGAGGAATGGAGAGATCATCTTGCCTCTATACTTAATGTAAAAATTGATGCTCCGGGCATCCCAAAAATATATTCTAATTATGGAGTAGTCGATGTGGGCTTAGGCACGGCTTTAGAGTTTCCTTTAACAGTACTCATCAGAAGATTAACCCATCAAGACAAGAAGCTGTGTAAACTTTTATTTGGATATGAACATGTTCCAATGCTTTTTCAATATAATCCCCTACTTCATTACTTAGAGGCAGAAAATGGAGAGGTACTTGTTACCTGTTATAATTCTACGCCAGTTATAAGATATGAAATTAAAGACAGAGGTGGAGTAATACCATTCAAAAAAATGATTTCTCTTTTAAAAGATTACGGAATAGATATTTTAGACATTTTAGAATCAAAAGGATTTGCAAGGAAAAATGTGATTAAACTTCCCTTCTTTTATGTTTATGGTAGGGGTGATGGCACTATTATTTTTAGAGGAGCAAACATATATGTGGAAAATTTTCAAACTGCTCTATCGAATCCAAAAATAATTAATTATCATACCGGAAGATTTGAGGTGAAAAAGATCACAAACCAAAATGGAGATCCAGACTTATTAATTACAATTGAACTTAAACCGCAGATTACCCCGGATGACAATTTAAAAGAGTTATTCAAAGAGACCATTTTTGAATCTCTAAAGAACTATAATTCTGAGTTTAAAGATGCTTTATCTCATATTGATTATGATGTAGGAAAAATAGCTTTTGAAAAATTTCAGCCCCATAAAGAAATTAAACACAAATATATAAAATAAGAGAAAATGTTCTCTAATGCTGCTTTCGAAAGCAGACAATATTTCAAAGTATATGACGTTTTAGTTGGCAAGTGTTTTCCTTATAAACATCTTCTTGAAACTATCTTGAAAGAATTGAATATCAAAAAACAAGATAAAGTTCTCGATATTGGTTGCGGGACAGGAAATTTCTTAAAATTATTAAAATCAATGGGGGTAGAAAAAATTGCAGGAATTGATAATTCTGAATTTGCTTTAGAATTTTGTAAGCAAAAAGTTCCTGAAGCAAGGTTATTGAAATTAGACATTAGAAAACCTCTGCCTTTTCAAGATAATGAATTCGACAAAATAGTGGTAATCAATGTTCTTTATTTGCTCACAAAACAAGAAAGAGAAAAAATTCTTAAAGAACTTTATCGTGTACTTAAAAATGGTAGAAAAATAGCAGTGGTAAACCCGAAAAAAGGAGGAAAAAACACGAAAATTTTCCTTGAAGATATAAAGGAGACGATAAAAAAATATGGGTTTTTAAGAGGGTGTTTGCGCTTTTTGGAATCATTTAAGGCTTTTTCACTTATGCTTTGTCCATATATAAAAAAAGTGTCTCCTAACAATTTTCTTCTCCCGGAAGAACAAGAAAAAATGTTAAAAGACTGCGGATTTAAAATTCTCAAAACCAATTCTATATATGCTCATCAGGCAATATTAACTATCGGAGAAAAATAAATATGGAGGCAAACATTTTCATTCTTCTTCTAAGCAGTATCGTAAATTTATTGTTTGCGGGTTTTATATATTTTAAAAATCCAAAATCCAAGATAAATGTTTTTTTCTCGGGAAGCGTTTTAATGCTTGTTCTTTGGAATGTTTCGGTTATTTTCGCCAATTTAACAAATGGATATGTCCTCTGGATTAAAAGTGCTTATTTTTTTAGCATCGCTGGACTTTTACTCTTTCTTTTCTTTTTAAAATATTTTCCCTCCCCTAAGCTGCTTAATAACCTTAATAAGATAATTTTTTATTTTCTAGTTATTCTTGGAATAATTTCGTTATGTCTTATTTATCCTACAAAATTCCTTATTAAATTAGATCCTTCAATTAAGTATACCCAGCAACTCAATCCTGACGAAATATTTGGTATAGGAGTAGATTTTTACTTATACTATCTGACATCTTATATAATTTTTGTGTTCTTGAGTTTTTTAAGTAAATATAAAAAAGCCAACAAAATAGAAAAAAATCAGATTAGATTAACCGCCACGGGCATTTTAATTTTTGTGTTTCTGGCTGCTTTGACTAATCTATTTATTCCTCGGTTTTTTAAAATAGACCTTGGCAATATTGGTCCTGCTTTTTCGTTTATTATGGTGGGATTTATAGGATACGCCATCGGACGTTATAAACTTTTTGAGTTAAAGATTATTGCAACAGAAATTATAATTGTCCTCATTTGGACAATTCTCTTAGTTCAAATTATAGTCGCAGAGAATACTTTTTTAAAAGTACTAGGAGGCATTGTTTTAATAACCTTCTCGGTTCTTGGCTATTCTTTAGTTAAAAGTATTCACAAAGAGATCGAATTTCGGAAAAAACTACAAAAAGCATACCAAGAACTTAAACAATTAGATAAAGCAAAAACTGAATTTATTTCTATCGCCTCGCATCAACTAAGAACTCCACTCACTGCCATCAAAGGGTATGTTTCTCTCTTAATTGAAGGAAGTTATGGAAAAATTCCACCCAAAGCAAAAGTGCCCTTGAAAAATATTTATAAAACAAACGAACAACTTATAAAACTTGTAAATAATCTTTTGGACATTTCAAGAATTGAATCTGGTAAAACTACATTACGCTTCCAAAAAGTATCCTTAGAAAAAATAATAAATGAAATTATAGAAGAACTAAAACCAGAGATAGATAAAAAGGGTTTATATATAAAGTTCAAAAAACCTGCTTTTGTCCCTAAAATTATTGCTGACCGGGAAAAAATAAAACAGGTCTTTTTAAACCTAATAGATAACGCTATTAAATATACCTTTAAGGGTGGTGTTGTTATTTCTATCGAACCTCAAACTTCGGAAATACTGGTAAAAGTAATGGATACAGGCATTGGAATGGAAAAACAAGATTTTTCTTCTTTGTTTAAGAGTTTTAAAAGAGGAAAAGGAGGGTCAAAAATATGGACTGGTGGAGCCGGTATAGGAGTTTATATAGCCAAAAAATTTGTTGACGCTCATCATGGGAAAATTTGGGCTGAATCTAAAGGTAAAAACAAGGGTACTACTTTTTACGTAAAACTTCCCCTGAATCCTAAAAATTCTCAATCCTTGAATAAATGAAAAAACGGGTTTAAAATGTTTTTATTATGAATATCAAAACAATAAGACATTCTCTTGCTCATATTTTGGCTCACGCGGTTTTAGATTTATACCCGGAAACCAAATTTGGAATTGGGCCTGCCACAGAAACAGGATTCTATTACGATTTTGATCTGCCCTCCCCTATTTCAGAAAAGGATCTCAAAAAAATAGAAAAAAGAATGAAACAGATTATAAGAAAAAATTTACCCTTCAAAAAAAAGTTTATCACCCAAAAAGAAGCAAAAAAATTATTTAGAGACCAACCCTATAAATTGGAACTTATCAAAGAACTGAAAAACTCCAAAGAGAAAATAAGCATCTATCAGGTGGGAAATTTCGTTGATCTTTGCCGAGGTCCCCATGTAAAATCAACAAAACAAATTCCTCTGGATGGCTTTAAACTAATTAAAACTGCTGGCGCTTATTGGAGAGGATCTGAAAAAAACCCGATGCTTACAAGAATTTATGGCATTGCTTTCGCTTCAAAAAAAGAACTAGAAGAATATCTAAAACAGATTGAAGAAGCGCAAAAAAGAGATCATCGTGTGCTTGGACAGAAACTCGAACTCTTTATGTTTGATGAAGAAATAGGCGCAGGCCTTCCCCTCTGGCTTCCTAAAGGCACTATTTTAAGAAAAATTATTGAAAATTATCTTTATCAGGAACTAAATAAAGCCGGTTATCAGTGGATTATTTCTCCTCATATTGCCAATATTCAACTCTGGAAAACCTCAGGCCATTGGGATTTTTATAGAGAAAATATCTACTCCCCTATCAAAATCGACAACGAAGAGTATCTTCTTAAACCAATGAACTGTCCCTTTCATGTTAAAGTTTACAATCACAAGATAAGAAGTTACAAGGATTTGCCCATAAGGTTTGCTGAACTGGGAACCGTATATAGATATGAAAAATCAGGCGTACTTCACGGTTTAACCAGAGTAAGAGGTTTTACCCAAGATGATGCTCATATAATCTGCACAAAAGAACAGATGGAAAAGGAAATTTTAAATTTAGTAAAACTGGCAATTAAAGTATTGAAAACTTTTGGATTCAAAGACTTTGAAATTTATTTAGCTACAAGGCCAAAAAAGTTTATTGGAACAATTTCAAACTGGCAAAAAGCAACCAAAGCCTTGAGGCAAGCGTTAGATAAAATGAAGTTGAAATATGAAATTGATAAGGGTGGCGGTGCTTTTTATGGACCTAAAATAGATATTAAAATTAAAGATTCTCTTGGGCGGCCTTGGCAATGCACTACAATTCAAGTTGATTTTAATCTCCCTCAAAGATTTAAAATGGAATACGTAGATAAAGATGGTAAAAGAAAGGAACCAATAATGATCCATCGGGCACTTTTAGGATCAATTGAAAGATTTGTAGGAGTTTTGTTAGAACATTATGCCGGGGCTTTACCTTTATGGCTTTCTCCTGAACAGATTTGGGTAATTCCTGTTGGGGCTTCTCACAAAAATTATGCCAAAAAGATTGTCCAAGAACTTCAAGAGATGTCCTTTCGGGTAAAATTAAAAGATGAAAAAGAAACTCTTTCAAAAAGAATAAGAGAAGGAGAAATTCAAAAAATTCCATATATTCTTGTAGTAGGAGACAAGGAAGTAAAATCAAAAAAGGTGCGTATCCGCAAAAGACACAAAGGAGACATTGGAGAGAAAACACTTGCTGAGTTTATAAAATTAATCCAAAATGAGATAAAAAAAAGAAAATAAATCATTTTTATAAGAAATTAGCATATGTTAAAGAAACCCGTCTCTCTAATTTTTCCTCTCTTTTTCCTTTTCTTTGCTGCCTTTGGATTTGCCTCTTTTGTATTTGCCCAAGAAGAAAGTAATTCCGTCCCTACAACAACGATATCGCAAGAAGTATTAGATGAAATACAGAAGGAAGAAGATATCAGTACTCAAGATCTAGAAATAAGAGAACCCAAACTTTTACCCGACAGCCCGTTTTATTTTGTAAAAAACTGGTGGCGAGGGATTCGGCTTGGTTTAACTCTCGACCCGGCAAAAAAAGCATTACTTCGTCAAAGGTTTGCAGATGAAAAATTAATTGAGTTGAAAAAAATAGCAGAAAGAAAAAAAGACCCAAAAGCACTAGAGAAAGCAAGAAAAAATTACGAAAAAGAGATTGAGGCTTTAAAAAGATCAGCTGAAAGAATAAAAAATGTAAAAGACAAACAGAAAGTCGAATCATTTTTGGATAAGTTTGTAAGGCATCAAATTTTACACCAAAAACTATTAGAAAAATTGGAAAACCAAGTACCTCCTGAAGCCTTTGAAAAAATCAAAAAGGCAAGAGAAAAACATCTGGAAAAGTTTAAGGATGTAATGCTCAAATTAGAAGATAAAGACAAACTTCCTGAAAGATTAGAAAAGGCAATAGAAAAAATGAAAGGTTCAGAGTTTAAAGAGATTAAAGCGTTAGAAATTCTAAAAAGAGTTGAGGAGAAAATTGAGGATGAAGATGCCAAAAAATCTATTCAAAGAGCAAGAGAAAGGATTCTAAATAAAACCAAAAAAAGATTGGAACAGATGCCCGAGAAGAAAAGAAAGATTTTTGAAAAATTTATTGAAACACTTCCCGGAGATAAAGAAAAACGATTAGAAATTTTGGAAGATTTAAAAGAAAGACTGAGAGAAAATCCTCAAGCAGAAAAACATCTTAAAAGGACAAGAGAAAGAATTATAAACAGAATAATCCAAAGAAATGAAGAAAACTTGAAAGAAATGGGATGTCCTGAAATTACTTCTCCAAAGGAAGGCTTTTGTGAGCAAGGAAGGATAATAATTAAAAGAGACGAAAATGGTTGCCCACAATTTATATGTGTAAACCCTCCTCAGGTTGAACAGGAGTTTAGAGAAAGAATTCGTAAAGAAATTTCAGAAGAAAATCAGGCGGCTTGTATTGAAGTTTGGGATCCTGTATGTGGTAAAGATGGAAAAACCTATTCCAATGCTTGTTTTGCAAAACTTGCTGGGGTAGAAATTGCTCATAAAGGAATTTGCGAAGAGCAAATCAAAGAAACACTTCCTCCCTCAACACCTCATCAACTTCAGAAAAGAATGCCAAAATTTTAGGGGGACAGTCCCCCATTTTTCGTAGCCCAAAAAGCCTTATTTTTTAAGGCTTTTTGGGCTAAATTTTTTAATTTGGCACGATTTTGTTCAATTTTCCTTCCTAAAAGAAAAGTTTACTTAAATTCTTTTTTATTTTAAAATTGAAAAGCTTATGAAATATTGGATTATCACATTCGGCTGTCAGATGAATAAAAATGATAGTCAAAGGATTGCCGCAATTTTAGAAAAGGTAGGCTTTGAAAAAGCCTCCAAAGAAAGTGAGGCAGATTTGGTTGTGGTAAATATGTGTTCTGTTAGGCAATCTGCGGTTGATAGAGCATTTTCAAAAGTTAAAAATTTAAAATTTAAGGTTAAAAATTGCAAAATTGTTCTGGCAGGATGTGTTTTAGAAAGTGACAAAGAAAAATTCGCTCAATTTTGTAATGCAATAATTGATGTAAAAAATTTAGAAAAATTGCCCAAAGTTTTAAAAGACTTAGGGTTTAAGATCAAAGAAGTACAAATAGAAGATTATTTAAATATCG
>JAGGVA010000014.1 GCA_021158195.1 bacterium
ATCAACATCTGCGATCTGTGTGCCAATAAGCCAAAGCAGCGGAATGGGTGTTGAAAGAGCTGTCGCCCATAAAAAACTATTGCTCAGGTTATGTTTTCTAATCCCGAAGGTTGAAAGAGTGCAGTTTTCATTGTTTAACTTTAAAACTACATAGACGATTAAGAATGTTCCAATCAATATAAGTATATGAGTTAACAGAAGACTATAGAGAATGTATGACGTTTTCAGATGTAAAACCAGAAAAGAATTTACAATGTAAGCAAATAAATAGAAGAACGTTATACTGACTATTTTCTCTCTTGGCATTGTTATCCTCCTCCGCGGAGCCCGATTTCGCTTAACTTCCTGTTAAGTGACCCGAAGGGCAAGTCCCGATTATCGGGACGCAGAGTTCCGAACTCCACCGAGTAAATTTTAGTCATTTTTTTAACCACATCTGCTTTTTCAAGAATTTTCTGGATATATGTCTCATCCTCCTGAAAGAGCATATTGTACCTTTCAAATTCTTCTTTTATTTTACTTATTTCTTCCTCTCCAACCAATTCTAGTTGTTTCCTAATTCCGCTGATTAACTCTTTTTCAATGAATTCTTCAATCTCTTTTCGTTTGTAATTCATTATTCTGTAAATTCCAAAGCCCAAATCTTCGTTTTCAAACTGAAAAATTTCCCTAAGTTTTGCTTTCAATTTTTCTTTCAATCCATTTCCATCGTTTACCACATTTCTCATCTCCTTAATCTGTGATTTCTTCCTTATTAATATGAGAAATTTGAGCTTGCTCAAAATTTGGGCGAAGTAATCCTGATTGCAAAACTGCATATTCGCTGTTTAACGACTGAACGAAGTGAGGCAATAACTCCAAGAGTTCGCAGAGTTGCAGATGTTCTGGTGGATGGAACATTTTATAACTTTTTTCCATTTATGTAAATTACTTCATCAGCATTAAATAATATGTTTAGGCTTTTTCTTAATTTTGGATCATGCTTTCCTATATTCATATAAAATATTTTATATTCTCCTTCTACTCTTTCATTTAGGATTTATATTCTTATACTTTTATAATCTTTTGAAAGCTTTTTTACTTCTATTAAGAATTAGATAGGTTTATACCCATTTTTATTTTTTGGTTATAAAAAATTTTCTTTTACATATTCTTTCTGGCTTTCCCCATTACTTGGGGTGACAAACCCTACACTTGCACTAAATAGATTGGATAATTCTCCTTTATCCTTTAATGCATAATATCAATTTTTTACTGATTCAAAGGTCCTTCTATTTCCACCAAAAATAATGGCTTCTCATCAATTTCTACAATAACTGTTCCATCGTTCGCCTCTACTATTTCGTACTCAGTATTCTTACTCAACGCTAATTTTTCTATCATTACTTTTTTAGAGGACACAGAAAGTTTGACTTTCTTTCTTCCCGCCTCGCTCCATATTGCATAAATTGGAGGTCTATTAGAAAAGTAAAACCTATAAGCATAAACACCACTAATTTCCCAATATTCTACTTTCGTTGTATCCTTTATTTTTTCTATCGTCTGTTTGTATGCATAAAAAACAGGACGTGGTTTCTTTTTTTCATCAAATATCCCAGCAAACCTAAAACTTTCCTTCAATGCATGTTTGTAGGTTGGTGGAAAATCACGAATACTCTCAAGAACAAAACTCTCTACACCATGTACTACAGATATACTCAATTTTTTACTTGATAAACTTGCTTGTTCAATTCTAAAACGTTTTTTCCCTCCAGGATCTTTTGGTATATCCCTAATCCAAGGGCAACTACATACATCGCCTGCTAGAATACTTTTATTATGGCTAGAATATGCATCTAATATTAAAGTAATTAATTTAATTTCGCTCGGAATCTCTTTGTAGTCTCTGTTAAAATGAAGATCAATTTCATCATAATAGTTTCCATATTCCAGAGTCTCAATAATAAATCTCATCTTCTTTTGAATACTGGGAGGATATTTTTGCACTAACTTGATTATATCCCAAAAAGTTACATCCTTATGCTTCTCAAAAAATTGTTGAATCTCTTTCCCATAATCTCCAAAGTTTATTCCTGAAAGAATAATTTTTGCATTAGGATTTGCTCTCTTAGCAGCTTTATATGCAGTTTTCAAAAGACGCTTATACTCTTCCACTGTTCCGTCCCAGAAAAATTCCGTATTATGTGCTTCTGACTCAATCTCATATTCTAAAACAGGCATTTTTAGCCCAGGCATATCATCTTTACCATCACCATCATATCTCTCAACTAAGTGATATATAAAAGAATAATAATCATCCCAGTATTGATCCTTGGGAGGAGAACTTAATCTAAACTTTTCAGAATCACTGGTAAAACTTTTACAAGCCCAAGAATTAGCAGATTTTACAATTAACTGCACTCTGAATCCATTGTCTTGATATTCTCTTATTATCTCATCTAAATGTTGCCAATTGTAATGGTGTATACCTCCTTTTGGAGGGCTATGTTCTATAGCACCCCATGCTACTGAAGGAATTCTTACCAATTCCACATCCATTTGTTTGCATAAAGAGGCATATCCTTTTACTGCATAACCCACTCCACAATGTTTAATCTTGACATTTCTTGTAATTGGAGAGTCCTTAGTTAAATCAATAATATTACTCTTATTCCCTGAAGTATTAGTGACTGGAAACCAAAATCTAACACAACCACTAAAACCAACAACCAACAAAATTATCCCTATAATGTATAACAAACTCTTATAATTACAATCCATAGTTTAATGTAGTTTACAACATTTTATAAATTTTGTCATTTCAGTCAATAGCGTCAACTTTTCATCACCTTCCCTCCTCTGGAGTGAAGGGCTTTAAGCCCTTTTGGGTCTCAAAGCAAATTAAGTCCAAAAAGCCCCTAACATATCCTAAACCTTTACTTTGAAATCCCTGGTTCTCAAACAACGTTCTGGGGATAAACAAAGCCCACGAAGTGGGATTTGGGCGGAGCGAAGTGTAGCCGTATGTCCACTGTTATATGCAGTGCTTAAAATCATTTTTCCTTCGCCTCCTTTTCCTTCACTAAAGCTAAACATAAAAGTGCATGAAATGTCCTATCAGCGGTTATTTGATTGAACCTTTCAGGTTTACTTATACCATGAGCTACATCGTTACGTAAATTCCAACCACATGGATCTGTAAGTAAAACTCTTAAATAAAGGCACATATCCTCGCCTAAAACCTCGATAATACCATCTTCTTTTAATAGTTTATCCAATGTTCGATAGTAAAATCCTCCAGAACTAGAAGGTTTTAAAATTGGGATTCCTATTTTTTCCGCCAGATTTCTGACTAATGCTTCAAGTTGAGGAATTAATAAATGTAATGAGACTAAAAAGTCTCCATTCAGAAAAGCATCTATGCCTCTAACAAAAAACTCTTTTCTTCCTTCATCAAAGATAGGAGATTCGTATAAATAGTTTGCTATTTCTGAGGCACTTAATTTAAATTTACTCATTAAAGCATTTAATGTTTCCCTTAAAAAGAAAGAGCTAATTCGCATATTTTGTGAAATTTGGAAAATAATATGTCCATCGATATCATCTTCTAATGGACCAACCGTTGATATAACACGTCCCTCATTATCCATAATTCTGCGAGAAAATAGAAATGAGATAGGGGCTTTTTTAGAAAGATCTTGTATTTGTTTCATAACCTCATCTTTTTTTGGAATGTAATTTACAGCAATTTTCCCTAGAGACATATTAAGATCTCCGTCAATTAACCAATTAATGTATTTCTCAAGTTCTTCTTTAGGAATTTCTATAGAGGTTTCGATTTTCTTAAGCTCTGATTTGGCCTGTTTACCTAACTCCCTGATTTTATTTGAAATTCTATCTGCTTCATCTCTCATACCACATTGTAAATAGAGATGATATAGTTCTTCTAACCAATCACTTGCTACAAGTGGCGAAATTTCTTCTGCTTGACTTTGAATCATTTTGCCAAGTTTAAGCAGTATATCTTTTGTTTTCTCTTTATCTCCAAGTCTGAAATAATAGTCCGCCAGCAAAACTGCAGCTCTTTTAGCAGCTCTATGATTATTGCCTTTCAGCAATCTTTCAAACCGATTTTCCAAATCACTAATAATTTCAAGTTCTTTGTCTTTACTTAATTTTACTTTTTTATTTTTTACAAGCAGTTCATATGAAAA
>JAGGVA010000004.1 GCA_021158195.1 bacterium
AAATTCTTTTCCCATAACTCTTTTCTTTTTTGTCCGTCCGAGCTTAAAAGTTTTTCAAAATTCAGTATTCGGATTTTCTTTGAAAAATGTTCGGATTTTGTTAAGGAGGGACAGCAAAGCTTAGCGTTACTTAGCCTCACTTAGCGAGGTAGCCACGCGGAGTGTGATTTAGTCAAGTTGAGCTGGGCAGCTACACTAATATGACTAATATGAAACTAAGCCTCCCTTCATTACAAATCCAACAAAAAGAGAAGCAAAGAAGACAGCCAAATATTTAACAGAGGGAAATCTAATTGCTTGGGTGAATATTAAAAGATACATCTATATACTATTCCTTGCATTATCAAAATTTCTACCATCCCTGATGAAAAATACTTGCAGGAAATAAAGAAAACTAAAAAATTTACATACAAGCAAGGTCAGCGATAAATCAAAAATCAACTTGTTATGAGAATCAAAACAACCGAATTTATTATCATTAGCTTAATTTTATTTTCTTTTATAATAGGCATTTATCTTTATCCTCTGATGCCGGAAAGAATGGTTTCTCATTGGAATATAAAAGGTGAGGCTGATGATTATCTATCTAAATTCTGGGGAGTATTTTTAATCCCTCTAATTTCAATAGGCCTTTTTTTGCTTTATCTGATTATTCCCCAAATAGATCCTCTTAAAGAGAACATTAAAAAATTCAGAAAGTATTTTGATGGATTTTTTATTTTACTTTTTCTTTTTCTATTTTATGTTTATCTTTTGACGATTTTTTGGAATTTTGGATTAAAGTTTAATATAGGTCAAGCAATGATGCCTGCTTTGGCAATACTTTTTTATTATTGTGGAGTTTTGTTAGAAAAAGCAAAAAGAAATTGGTTCATTGGTATTAAAACTCCTTGGACTTTGAGTAGCGACAAAGTTTGGGATAAAACTCATCAATTGGGTGGCAGATTATTTAAAATCACTGGTCTAATTGTTTTATTGGGAGCCTTTTTCAAAGAATATATTCTTTGGTTTGTCTTGGTGCCAATAATTATTACGGCTATTTACACCATTGCTTATTCCTATTTTGAGTATCAAAAGGTCGGAAAATCTAAAAAATTCAGGGAAATTCAAAATAAAAACAATGGATAAAAACAAACCTACACATTATTGGCTACAGGGCTTTTTGGGATTTTTAGGATTTCTCGGCTTTGAAGCTTTCACTTTTCACGATCCTTGGAGATTGTTTTTCTTTTGTTTCTTTGGTTATTTTTCTTGGTTTGGTTATCTCAAAAAAGAGTTAAAATATTTAGGACTTCTAGGAGCAGTAGGTTTAATTGTGGCTATTTTAGGAATTTTGGGAATAATTAAAGTATAAAATGAAAAATATAAAATATCTTTCTAAGTTTTTAGGACCACCCAAGGGAAAAATTTTATTATTTTTGTTTTTTCTTTTTGTTGCCCTTGCTGGATATATTCAAGTCTGGGCATTTGCTGGTAAAGATATGGGGCTACCAAAACCTCTTTTTTATGATTTATTAAATCCTTTCCTTTTTTTGGTCTTTATGGATAATGTTATTTACCTTTGGCTTTTTTAAAAGGACCTGGCTGGATTTTCTGGCCAGCTCAATTTATTTATTTTTATTTTTTAGCTTCCTTAATTGTTTTTCTCTTCAATAAGATTTTAAAAAAACAATGAAAGAGATTTCCAAACAAATTTTCAAAGGAATATTAGTCAAAATGTGTAGAGTGTCGCTTTACACATAGGGGTGGATACAACTATGAATTATGAGTATATTGTCATACTGCAAAAGGAAAACTAAATATATGTCTAAATTTCTCCTGCGGGAAATTTCATATGTCATAGAGCGCTGTTAGAAATTTTGCGGTTTAAAAGTTTAATAACTTTAACTTGATTACATTCTTAAATAAAAATATGATGGCAAATAAAAAATTGCTAATTATAATTCTGTGTGGGTTGGTGTTGGTTTTTGCGATTGGAGGATATTTTTTGTTTTTAAAAGGAAAGTCAACTCAAGAAATTACTTCTCAAAAACTAAAGCAGGAATATTTAAAATTCAAAAAGGAATATCTTGAAAAGAAAAACCAAGGTTATGATCTAAAAGAAGCGGCTTGGTGGATCAAAGGAGCAAGAAAAGAATATCTTGAGGGAAACTATAAAAAAGCAAAAGAATACCTTGATAAAGCATTTTTGGCTTTAGAAAAAGCAGAAAAAGTAGATTTTTCTTTGCCAGAAGTTCCAGAAAAAGGATGGAAAATTACAGAAAAGCCAAACACTTTTATTGAAAAAATTCCCACAATAAAAGATTGGGTGCCAATTGGTATTACCTACAATTTAGAAAAAAACAATCTTTTAAGATATATCCCTGGTTATCCTTGGCAACAAAGTTGTTTTATTTTTGTAGCTTTAGGAAAAAACAAAGAAGGGGATACTTTGTTTTATCAAGGAAGGTTGCCATTTGAAGGAGGGTTTGCACCAAGAATTAATATTAACGGAGAATATTTTAGAAAAGTTCCTGTGTTTAAAGGGGGAATGTATTATTATGAGAATGGGACAGAAGGCTATCCTTATCCTACCGTTTTGGTTTATGGAACAAAGGGCTACAAAGAGATTTTATCTTATGATGAAGAAAACCAAACCTGGTATCATGAAATTATCCCCCCAGAGGAGAATGGACTGAAAGTTAAGATTAAAGCGAAAGCTTTGGGTGCGCCTTTTTGGATGGGACCTCAAGAAGGACCTTATATTATTCATGGAGCTTACAGCGGAACAAAGGATATAGATGCTTGGGGAGGTTTTTGGGTTGTGGGAAAATTTGAAGCAAAAGTAAAACTTCCTCAAAAAGAAGAAAAAGAGTTTTCAGGTTATTTCCTTTTTGATAGGGCAACCCACATAGCTTATTATGCCCAGCAAGAATATCAGGGAGAGTATTGCAGGGAAGCTCTTTGTCCGGCAAGGGGAGGAGTAGTTGAGTTTTCCTGTATGGGAATATTTGATGATGATTTTGCGATTACTCTTTGCGATTCGAAAAACCCAACTCCAGTTGACTTTCCCAAATTTCAGCATCAAGGAAGAATAAATTATATTTTCAATGAAAGCTATCCTTTTAATAATTTTGCTCTAAAAAGTTTTGGAGAGCATCTTCAACCATCAAGTTTTGAACTTAAAGGAAAATTTAAAGAAGGAAGTGTAGATTTGAAAGGAAAAGTAATTGAATATTGGCCACCAAAAGGCTGGGGGAGAGTGGAAGGAGCTTGGTGGGATCCAGAAGGAAAAAGAACCTGGGGAAGAGCATTTATTTCATGGCAGGGAGAAATAAAATTTAAGGGAAAAACAATAAAAGTAGAAAGGGCTATTGGAATAGGAGAGTTTACGAGATTTGAAAGTTTTGGAGAAGGAAGTTAGTTTTTAAGTTTCACCAAATAAGATTGTTTGCTTAATAATCAATAAATTAAACACTTTGTTTAAAAAGTCCCCAATTGGGACTGTTTTAATTTTTCTTAAAATTTTTCTTTTTTGGGGTTGACAGGGATTTTTGTTTAGTATATCTTTAAATAATAACTTACCGACCGGTAAGTAAATGAAAATTTATGCAGCAATCAAGAAGGAAAATCCTAAAAACAGCATCCGAACTTTTTTCTGAGTTTGGGTTTTTAGGCGTCTCAATGGAAACCATTGCCAAGAAATTAAATATTACCAAAGCAGCCTTGTATTATCATTTCAAAAGCAAAAAAGAACTTTATTTTGAGGTTCTTGAAAAATCATTTCAAAATTTAGTTGACTCTATAGATAGAGAAATCTCAAGGGCTAATTCGCCAGAAGAGGCCTTCAAAAGAGCAATTAAAGGCTATCTTAAATTCGGGCAGAAAGAGAAAAATTTGATTAGATGTTTGGTTTTGAAAACTCCTGACCAAGATTCGGAAATAACGAGTTATATTACCAAGTTAAGAAAAAGAATTAACCATCGCCTTCAGGCTATTCTTAAGGAAATTCTTAAAAAGTTACCGAATTCTCTTTTGTCCAAGAAAATCGATTTGAAATATACCACGTCTTTTCTTTTAGGAACAATGAATGGTTTAATACTTGAGTCAACCTCATCTAATAAAAAACTAAATGTAGAAAAAATTGCATCTCAAATTTCACAGATTCTTATTTCAATGCTTAACATTCCAAAAGAAAAAATTAAATTGAATTTAAAAAAGAGCAAAGGCCTATAAAGTTAAAATAAAAAAAACCAAAGGTCGAATTAAAAAAGTTAATTTATCAAAACAAAAACTATGAACACAATTCTTTGGGTAATAATAGGAGTAGTTGTGGTAGGTATTGTTGGCTATCTTGTCTGGGCCTATTCCAATAAAAAATGGCCCTTTTAGGCAGGAAAAGATGAAAAAGGCAAGAAAAGGCGTCACCAAACGGTGACGCCTATTTTTGTTTTACAATAATCCTTGAGAGGAAGTTTCTTACTCCATAAGAAGCAACGAAAGCAAAGAGCTGAGGGATAGAAATATTTTCCATGAGTTTTACATCACAAGGATCAGCGAGAGTTATATATCCTGTTCCAGGAATAGGGGTGCTGGGCAGAAAGACTTTAATCTTTGTCTTGTTTTGATTATTTTCTGTGATAGTTGTTTCTCCTCTTAAAAGACCGAGAAAGTAAAGATTAGCCATTCGAACAAGAACTGGTTTATTGTCTGCAAAAGACTCCGGCACCTCTCCGCCTTGAGAAATCCCTAAGATTATTTTAACAAAGGGGATTTTTAGAGTTAGTCTTTTGAGGAGAGCCCACGGATGAAGGAATTTGGCAAAGTATCCAATAAGTGACAGGATTATTACCATCAGAAGAAAAGAAAGAATCTTTTGAAGAAGGGGAGAGATAGAAGGTAGCAATTTTATTATCAAAGGAGAGAAGACCGTAGAGAAACCATTAAAGATGAGGAGAAAGAAGTAGAAGAGAATTCCCAGAGGAAGAACGACAAACAACCCCTTTAAAAAATAACCCCACAGATGCTTCATTTCACTTACCTCCTTTTTTAAGGTTCAAAGATTGCCTAACCTATTCTAGGACAAGAAAATTTTTTGTCAAATTTTAAATGCCTTTTATTTTAATGGCTAAATTATGGTATAATGAGATAAATTATTAACTATAAGAAATGATTACATTAGAGGAAGTCAAGAGCAACAAAACAATTCTTGCTTTTATTGATCAAAGCTCAAAAGCTTTAAGTATTTATCATTATACTGACCATGGAATAGGCCATGTAACTTTGGTAGCAGATAGAGCCAGAGAATTAGCCAAAAAAGTTGGGCTTTCTTCAAAAAATCAAGAACTCTCAGCAATTGCGGGGTTTTGTCACGATATGGGAAATTTTTTAGAGAGGAAAAATCATGAATACTGGGGAGCTTTACTATTTCAAGATGTTTTTCAAGATAAAATGCCCCCGGAAGATCTAGCAGTGGTGATGCAGGCAATAGCCAACCATGATGATTATTATGCTAAAATACTAAATCCTGTGGCGGCTGTTTTGATTTTGGCTGATAAATCAGATGTAAGAAGAAGTCGGGTAATTATTAAAGA
>JAGGVA010000068.1 GCA_021158195.1 bacterium
GGTTCTATTACAAACCCTGTTTTTCCATTTTTAATAACCTCAGGGGCAGAACCTCTTTTGAAAGTAATAACAGGTGTTCCACAAGCCATTGCTTCTATAAAAGTTAAACCAAAAGGTTCTTCCCATTGAATAGGAGCCAACAAGGCCTTTGCCTGGCTATAATATTTAAATGTTTTTTCATATGGGATATTTCCAATATAGCGTATTTGTTTTCCTAAATAAGGTTTAATTTTCTTTTCCCAATACTTGCCGCTATTTGGCAAGCCCGCAATTAAAAGTTTTTCCTTTGCTTTGATAGCCGCTTGAATAGCAATATCAGGCCCTTTTTGGGGAAGGAGTCTTCCGAGAAACAAAAGGTGCCCCTTTGATTTTTTAGAGAAAGGAAAGAGTTTAAGATTTATCCCATTGTAAACTGTACCTATCCAATTTAAATGGGGGGCTGGTTTTCTCTGGGCATTTGAAATTGATACAAAATATTGATTTTTCGAAGAAAATATTTCAAAAACCTCTTTTCTCCAGGGATATACAGGATCATGAAGAGTGTAAACTACAGGAATTTTTTCAATAGCCATAGCCAGGGCTAAAGCCCTATCTACAGGATGAATGTGAAGAATGTCGAATTTTTCTTTGAGAGCCATTTTATACATTAAAGAAACAAAATATTCGTCCCAGAGAGTATATATTTTTGATCTCTCTACCGGCCCTACATATTTTCCAGAAAGGATTTTTAATTCTTTCTTGCCAGAGATTCCATGAAGAGGTTTAAGTTTTCCGCTGATAACCTTCGTGACATTTAATTTTGATCCTTTGGGAGCAAAGAAATACACTTTATGCCCTCTCTTTGTGAGCCCTTCGGCTACTGCTTTTGCGATAACCATAGGGGCGTAAATAATGTCTTTTGGAGGAGGGATAGTGTAATGCCCAGTGATTGTCATTCCAATTTTGAGTTTCCTCTTCATAGATTTTTCTTTTTTATTTCAATAACTTTATAATAAATTTCTTCATATTTATCTGTCATCTTTTGGTAAGTAAACTTTCTTTCTACCCACTTTCTACAATCCTCTCTTTTTATTTCATCAATTTTGTGGATAGCCTTTACTATCCCATCAATGTTTTTCCTTCCTTTTTTATCTAACATTGGCACAACAAACCCTGTTTTTTTATCTTTTACTACTTCAGGAACAGAACCTCTATCAAAAGCAATAACAGGAGTTCCACAAGCCATCGCTTCTGTCATAATTAAACCAAAAGGTTCGTGCCACTCAATAGGATAGAGTACTGCCTTTGCGTTTCCATAAAAATCAGACAAATCTTTTTGACTTAACTCACCCAGATATTTTATTTTTCTCCCAAGATGTGGTTTAATTCTTTCTTTGAAATAACTCCTTCGAGATTTATCTAACCTTCCGGCAAAAAAGAGTTTTACCCCTGCCTTTTTTGCTGCCATAATGGCATTTTCTATTCCTTTGTACGGATCAATTCTGGCAATCCAAGCAAAATAATCTTCAGGTTTGGGGTTGAATTTAAATTGAGAGATATCAATACCATTGTAGACAACCCAGTTATGAGGAAATTTTACTGGACAGAGTTTTCTTTGCGATTTAGAAATAAAGCAACCGAAAGTAGTTTTTCGGTGAACCTTGAACATCTTCAGACGTGTAGGAAGTCTTTTGGGGTCTGTAATAGAAGAAGTATAAAGAGGATTGTGAAAGGTATGAAGGCAAGGGGTTTTTGTTAATTCTTGAAAAAACAGAGCCCACAAATCTAAATGGGAATGAATAATGTCAAATTGGTCGCCTATCTGAAAAGCACGCGATAAATTTTCCAAATTCCAAAAAGGGTCTGTCCAAGGAATATTATCTTTTTTTAAAGCCCGGGGATAAACAGAAACTAACTTCGCTTTTGTTTTGGAATCTCCCGAGGCAAAAAGAGTAACCTCGTGCCCTCTTTTTACTAATTCTTCGGTGAGATAATGGACAATTCTCTCAATGCCTCCATATTTTTCCGGTGGAATTGAAACCCACAAAGGAGCAACCTGAGCAATTTTAAGTTTTTCTTTTTTCATCTTTTTCTTTTAAAATTTTATAATACAATGCCTCATATTTATTAACCATTGTTTTGAGATTGAATTTTTTGGCAATATGTTTTCGACAATCAATTCTTTTTATTTTGTCAATTTTCTTTAAGGCCTCAAGGGCCTCTTCTTTGTTTGAAACAAGAAACCCTGTTTTTCCATTTTGAATTATCTCCTCCATCGCTCCTCTTTTGTAAGCAATAACAGGAGTTCCACAAGCCATTGATTCTATAACTACTAACCCAAACGGCTCAGGCCTTTTTACTGGATAAATAAAAGCCTTGGCATTGCTAAAAAGATCAATCTTTTTTTGAAAATCTGCCACTCCCACAAATTGAATTTGCTTTCCATCAATAAGAGGCTTGATTCGATAATCAAAATAATCTCCGTATCCCGGAAGGATAGGGCCCGAAAGAATAAGTTTTTCTCCGGCTTCTTTTGCAATTTCAATTGCTTCAGCAGGACCTTTTTCAGGAGTAATTTTCGAAAGCCAAAGAAGATAATCTTTAGGATGAGGATTGAAAGGATATTCTTCTAGAGGGAGGCCATGATAGATAGTTTTGGCAAAATTTACACCAGGAGCGGATTTTCTTTGATTTTTAGAGATGGCAACATAATTTATATTAGGAAATTTTTTAAAAAGAGCGATTATTTCTTCATACATTGGATGGTGAATAGTAGAAACAATAGGAGGTTTTAAAAATTTGCTGTATGGGGCGGTATAAAATTCACAGTGATCATGAATAATATCAAACTCATCTTGCATTTCCAGAATTTTCCGATACATCAAAGAGAAGATAGCATGAGGAGCATGAAGATGAGCCCTCCATAAAGATTTAGGCCAGATGGGAATTAATCTGGCTGAAGTTTTAGAATCTCCTGAAGCAAAGAGAGTAACCTCATGCCCTCTTTTAACTAATTCTTCGGTAATCCAAGAGACAACTAATTCAGTTCCTCCATAAGTATAGGGGGGTACGGGAATCCAAAGAGGAGCGATTTGGGCAATTTTCATATTTTTATTCTTAATGGGTCCAAGTTGATTTTAAAAAAAGATTCGATTATAATTATACCAGAAATTTATTCATTTGAGAACATGAAAAAGGAAAAAGTCGCCGCCATTGTTCCTGCTTTTAATGAAGAAAAAACAATTAAGGCTGTGGTAGAAGCCCTTTTGAAAACCCCTTTTGTGGATGAAGTAATCGTTGTAGACGATGGCTCAAGCGATAATACCTCTAAAATAGCCAAAGAGGCAGGCGCAAAGGTTATAAAACTAAAAGAGAATCAAGGAAAAGGGAGGGCCTTGGAGATTGGGACAGAGCAAACCGATGCTTCTATTTTTCTTTTTTCGGACGCCGATCTTATTGGAATTAAACCCTCTCATTTTCAAAAGTTAGTTAAACCTGTCCTGCAGCAGAAAGTAGATATGTGTGTGGGCACTGTAGATCGAAGGAATTTAAACAAATTTTTAGCCCGGCTTCTTCCAAAAGTAGAATCTCCTTTTTCGGGTATGAGAGCCTTAAAAAGAGTGTTTTGGGAGAGCATTCCAAAAGAATATAGAAAAGGATATTTTGTTGAAAGTGCTCTAACTTATTTTGCTAAAAAGAATAATTTAAAAACGCATTCTTTTATTCTAGATGGGGTCTCTCATTTGATTAAAGAGAAAAAACACGGTTTTTCTTTCGGGGTTAGGGCAAGAGCAAAAATGATCCTCCAGATTGTAATTGTAAATATCCTTTTAAGGATTCATTAAATTTATGGACTCAATTATTGATGAAATAAAAAATCGCCTCGACATAGTTGAGGTGATTTCAAGTTACATTAAACTTGAAAAAGTAGGAGCCAATTACAGGGCTCTTTGCCCTTTTCATTCCGAGAAAAAACCCTCGTTTTTTGTAAGCCCTGCTCGTCAAATTTGGCA
>JAGGVA010000070.1 GCA_021158195.1 bacterium
AAAAATTTACGAATTTATTAAAGATAAAGAAAAAGTTTTTATAAAACCAAATATTGTTTCCTCAGAAGAATACCCAACCACTACTCACCCTTTTACTCTTCAGAAGTGTTTGGAGTTGCTTTTAAAACATAAAAACAAAGAAAGTATTTTAGTAGGAGATGGGCCGGCTTTTGATGCAGGAGATTCTCGAGAGATTATAAAAGAACACCCACTCAAAAAGATAGCTGACAGCTTTGGAGTAGAATTTGTTAATCTCAACACTGCCCCGAAAGAGAAAAAGAAAATTCAAGGATTGACCTTTGAAATAGCCAAACCAGTTCTGGAAGCAGATTTTATTATCTCTCTACCAGTTTTAAAAACTCACAAAATTTGTAAAATTACTGGCGCGATAAAGAATCAATATGGTGTTTTGTCTCCTAAAAATAAATTGAAATATCATCTCCCTTTGTATAATATTCATAAGGCAATTGTTTTGTTAAATAAATTAATTAATGTCGATTTTTGGATAGTAGATGCGATTGAAACAATGATCGGTGCTCAAGAAAGAAGGCATGGAGGAAGAAAAGCAAAATTAGGATATATGCTAGCCGGCACTAATCCTTTAGAACTTGATATAGAAGGTTTTAATCTTCTTAAAAAAGTAGACCCGGGACTTAAAAATTTAGAGCCCGACGATGTTCCTCAAATAAAATGGGCAAAGAAAATTTTTTATAACCTATGAAGATTTCCAAACAAGATTTTGTAAAAATAAACGATTATTTGTGGGAAGTTCCAAAAAGTTTTCGGAGCAATATGAGGGTACCGGCGCGTGCTTATCTTTCAGAAAAGATGCTGGAGCAAAGTTTTAAGGATAGATCCTTAGAGCAACTTGTTAATATGGCAAGTTTGCCCGGTATTATGAAATATAGTTTGGCAATGCCGGATATGCACGAGGGTTATGGTTTTTGCATAGGAGGCGTGGCAGCAACAGATTTTGAGGAAGGAGTGATCTCTCCAGGAGGAGTCGGTTACGATATCAACTGCCTCTCTCCTAACACCAAGGTTTTAATAGAAAACGGAGCATATGTGACAATAAAAGAGCTGAGCAATTTTTGGAAAGATAAGAAAATAAAATTTCTTGACAGGGTTAGAAAAAGAATAAAAGAGACAGAAATACTTTGTTTTCTAAAAAGATATAACAACCCCTCAATTTATCGTATTGTTACAACCTCGGGTAATGAGATTGAAGCAACAGATGATCATCCAATACAAACTAAACAAGGAATGAAGGAGGTTAGCCGCCTAAAAGAAGGAGATTATGTTCTTGTTTATCCATTCAAAGGAGTAAAATATGAAAGACCCAACTCAAGGACTATTTTAACAAAAACAAATATCGAGGAGGTTTTAGCTAAGATAAGAAAAATCCATACAGGAGGTCACTTCAGCGGTCAGATTATCAGAGAGTTAGAATCTCGAGACCTTCTGCCCCTTAAATATAACTCTTCTTATATACCCGTTCTTCTAAAACTTATGGGTTATATTTTCGGAGATGGTTCCATAAGTATTGGAAGCAAAAGCCAAATCTGGTTTTATGGAAAGCCTGAAGATTTAAAAGAAATTCAAAGGGATGTTGCAAGGTTAGGATTTACTCCTTCTAAGGTTTATTCCAGAAAAAGAAATCATTACATTAATACTTTTTACCGGACTTATCAGTTTTCGAGAACAGAGTATAGTGTCAGAGTTAATTCTTTAAGTTTAGCGGTGCTTTTTATCTCTTTGGGCGTTCCTTATGGTTTTAAAGCCCATCAATCTTACCGGGTTCCTAAATGGATTTTTAAATGTCCGCTTTGGCAAAAAAGATTATTTTTGGCAGCCCTTTTTGGTGCAGAACTTTCTACACCCTCTACTTTAAACGGATATAATTTTTACGCACCGCAGTTAAATATGCAAAAATCGGAAAGACTGGAGAAAAACGCAAAACTGTTTTTGGAAGATATTGCTAAATTATTGAAAGAATTTGGGATAAAAACTTATCCTGTGAAAAAGGTTGATGGATATCAATATCAAGGTAAAAAGGGAAAGACAATAGGTTTTAGGCTGCAAATCGTCCAAAGGGCCCCAAATCTTTTAAAATTTTTTGAGACCGTCAATTATGAATATAATCTTCAAAAACACAAAGAGGCTTGTCTAGCAGCGGCTTATTTAAGACAGAAAGAAAGGATAAAGGAAATGAGGAGAAGGGCGCGAAAAGAGATAAGAAGATTATATAAAAGAAAAGGAGATTTTAAAAAATTAGCCCCCCAGATAATTTGTAAGTACAATAGTGAATATGTTACTTCTCAGTTTTTATATCATTCAATCTTTCCCGAAAAAAGTCACGGTGTAGTGAGAAGGAGGGGTGATCCCCGAATATCCTCGAATTTTTCCACCTTCGAAGATTTTAAAAAGAAGTACAGTTACGGAAATCAAGGGTTGGTTTGGGAGAAAATTGAAAAAATAGAGAAAATTCCATATCGAAATTTTGTTTATGATCTAACGATCAATAATTCCAATCACAATTTTATTGCTAATACTTTTGTTGTTTCTAACTGCGGGATGAGGCTTTTAGTTTCTAACTATAAGGAACAGGAGATTCGAGATTATATTGAAAATTTAGCAGAAGAAATTCAAAAAGAAGTTCCTTCCGGGCTAGGAAAGGGGCGAAAGATAAAATTAGATTTCGCTTCTTTAAACAAAATTTTAAAAAGAGGAGCAAGGGCTCTGGTTGAGGCCGGTTATGGTGAAAAAGAGGATATTGAGAATTGTGAAGCAAGAGGAGCCCTAGAGTTTGCAGATCCTGATGCAGTTTCAGAAAAAGCAAAACGCAGGGGTAGAGATCAGGTTGGAACTTTAGGATCAGGCAACCACTTTTTAGAAATCCAAAAAGTGGCAGAGATATTTGACCAAGAAATTGCCCAAGTTTTTGGTTTATTTAAAGATCAAGTGGTGATAATGATTCATACCGGTTCTCGAGGTTTAGGTCATCAAATTGCAAGCGACTATATAATGACAATGGTGCGGGCAATGGATAAGTATGGCATCAGGCTGCCAGATAAAGAATTAGCCGCTTGTCCAATTAATTCTTCTGAAGGGAGGCAATATTTTAGTGCGATGGCATGTGGGGCAAATTTCGCTTGGGCAAACCGTCAAATGATTGCTTATTATGTTAGAAAATCTTGGAAAAAGATATTAGGAGAGAATGCTGGGCATCTGCGAATACTTTATGATGTGGCTCATAATATTGCCAAAATAGAAGAACACGAAATTAATGGACAAAAAAGAAAATTGTGTGTTCATAGAAAAGGAAGCACAAGAGCATTTCCTCCCTTACACCCAGAAATTCCGGAAAAATATAGAAAAGTGGGGCAGCCGGTTTTGATTCCTGGCTCTATGGGAACAGCATCTTATGTTCTGGTGGGCACAAAAAATGCTGAGGAATCGTTCTATTCAACTTGCTTTACTGCAGATACTAAGCTTTTAACAGATAAGGGATTTTATACCTTCGCCGAAATCTATGAAAGAACGAAAAATGGAGAGACTTTCTTGGTGCCTTCTTTCAACGAAAAAAGTTATCAAGTTGAATGGAAGCCAGTTGAGAGAGTTATGAGAAGAAAAGCTCCGGTAATTGAAATTTCAATTTCCCAAAGAGGAGATGTAACTTTGAATAGACTAAAAGTTACACAAGATCATAAATTTTATACATTATCAGGAACCAAGATTATCAAGAAAAAGATTATAGAAATAGAAAAAGAAAAGGAGACACTCTTCTTATTGGATAAATTGTCTGCTCCTCATTATCAGCTTGTTGATCCTCAATTGGCTTATTTGGTGGGAGCAATAATTACTGATGGATATATTTATACTGGTCCAGGAAAGGGAAGATATCCTTATCGAGGAAGAAAAATTCTTTTTATTCAAAAAAAGGAGGCACAAAAATTACCCTTCATAGAATATGTTCAAGACTGTTTCCAAAACGTCTTTCATGTTCCTCTTAGAGAATATAGAGAAAGAGAAAGCAAGGGTTATATTAGAGGAAAGTTAGTCCAGGGGGTTGCTACTAATTTTGTTTGCACCCAGGCTCCTCCGGTAAGTACACTAGCCCTGATAAAAGAAAATTTAACTCAGTGGGTTTTAGGCCTGTCAGAAGAAGCAACATTCAATTTCTTAGCCGGAGTAATTGATGGAGATGGAACTTGGCACCCCTCTCACAAAGTTATTGAGATATTTAACGGATGCGAAAAAATAACCGGAGCAATTATAACAGCCTGTTTAAAATTAGGTATTTTGCCCTATGTGTCCAAGCGAAGAAAAAATTGCTATATAATTCAAATTTCTGAAAGACTCTCAGAAATAGGAAAATATACAAAAAGAGTAAAAGTTACTCCTCATTTAAGGAAATATGGAACTAAATTCTTTGCGGTAAGACAATTATTTAAAGAAGTTCCAGATGTAAAATGGCCCTTTTCTGCTAAGGCAAGAAGAAATAATTTAATGTCAAAAGAAAAGCTCTATAAATTTCTTTTCGGAGAGAAATCAGAGATTGAGAGAAGGTTTAAGATTGATCGAGAAAGGTATAAGAAAATTCTTGGAGAAATAAAAAAGTTAATAGACTCGCCCCTAAGAATGCAAAGGGTGAAAAAAATTAAACATCTATCTCCTCAGATTGTCTTTAATATTACAGTCAAAGATAATCATAACTATTTTGTCTTTAGTAATCTTTTTACCCCAATCTTGGTGGCAAATTGCCACGGTTCAGGAAGAACTATGTCTCGCCATCAAGCAATAAAAACAATTTCTGGACAAAAAATCGTAAATTTATTAAACTCAAAAGGTATAATTGTAAAATGTAGATCGTTTAAAGGAATTGCAGAAGAAGCACCTCAGGCCTATAAAGACATAAGCGATGTAGTGGAGGTTGTCTCAAGAGCTGGTCTTTCCAAAAAAGTTGCCAAACTTGTTCCTTTAGCAGTTATTAAGGGAGAATAATTAAAAGAAAAATCTATGAAGGAAAAGACAAGATTGCCCAAGTCAGTAAAAAAATTTATCAGAAAAGAAAAGGCCCGCATTAGACGGGAAATTTTAAACTTAGAAGAGCAGCAAAAATTAATAGATCAACTTTATAAAAGGTTCTTGGGAGAAGGGGCCGAAAGAGAGGAAAAAGAGGTTAAAGATAAAAAAGATAAGAAGACAGAAAAAGAAAGAGGTCGGGCCAAGCCAATTATTCAAACCCCTCAAAAGAAATCTCAAAAAGAGGTTATATCTAAAGTATGAAAATAAACGATATTTACAATCTAGCAATTGAGATGGGATCAAGTGCAGATTTTCGGAGCAAAGAAGGAATAGAAAAATTGCTTCAAAAAAGAAAGGAAGAATATGGAAAACTTTCTCCAAAAGAGAAAGAAAGTTTTGATTTAGAAAGTTTAAGAAATCCTTTCTCAGATTCTAGAATTTTACATATTGCTCAGGATAAAGAAATTAAAAAAGTGCTTGTGGGGATTGATATTGAACCTGCAGAAATTCTTCTTGCCAAAGAATTGGGAGATATAGATTTGATTATATCTCACCATCCTCTTGGTAAGGCCTTGGCTACCTTGCATGAAGTGATGGAACTTCAGTGTGATGTTTTGGCTCAGTACGGTGTTCCCATAAATATTGCCGAAAAATTGATGAGAGGAAGAATATCAGAAGTGGCAAGAGGACTAAATCGGGTTAATCATCAACGAACTGTAGATGCGGCAAGAATTTTAGGGTTTAATTTGATGTGTTTGCACACGGTATGCGACAATTTAGCAGCGAGATTCTTGAAAGAAAAAATAGAAGAAGCAAAACCAGAATATTTAGGAGAATTAATAGATTTACTTGAAGAAATCCCCGAATACAAAGAAGCCCGAAAAATTGGGGCTGGTCCCAAAATTTTTGTTGGCGAGAGAAAAAATAAATGTGGCAAAATAGCACTTACAGAAATTACTGGAGGCACAGAGGGTTCTCCAAAACTCTATCAAAAAATGGCTCAGGTAGGTATTGGAACTGTTGTAGGTATGCATATTTCCGAAGAGCATAAAAAAGAGGCAGAAAGCGCTCTTCTTAATGTAGTAATAGCCGGGCATATTTCTTCAGATTCATTAGGAGTAAACATCTTCTTAGACGAGTTAGAAAAAAGAGGCATTGAAATTGTTCCCTGCTCTGGCCTTATTAGAGTCTCAAGAAGCACTAAACACTAAACTCTATATTCTAAACACTAAACTCTAAACTCTAAACTCTATATTCTATATTCTATATTCTATATTCTACATTCTACATTCTACATTCTACATTCTTAACATTATTGCTGGCTGAAAGCCCAGCTTTTTGTTATGATGAAATTGATATGAGAACAGGAATTGCTACAGTTCCCTTAGATACAGGGAGATGTCCTCCTTGGCTTTTTGAAAGAATGAAAAAGCTCTCACGAGCAATTGCTGTTGCTATTGTTGAAGAATTTGGGCCAGAAGAATTTTTAAAAAGAGTTGCTGATCCGGTTTGGTTTCAATCATTGGGATGTGTAATAGGGTTTGACTGGAACTCCTCAGGCCTTACCACTACTACCCTCGGCGCTCTAAAAGAAGGAATTCGCGGAATGGAAAAAGATTTAGGAATATTTGTTTGTGGGGGTAAAGGAAAAACTTCTTTAAAAACACCTGAGCAGATTCAAAAATGGGGAGAATGGTTGGGATTGAAAGAAGATTTAGTTTATAAATTAATTTATGCTTCAAAACTTTCTGCAAAAGTAGACAACTCTGCCTTGCAAGATGGGTACACCCTTTACCATCACAACTTAATTTTTACCAAAAATGGAAAATGGGTAGTGGTTCAGCAGGGAATGAATGAGAAAAATTCAACTGCCAGAAGATATCATTGGTTATCAGATAGAGTAAAAAATTTTGTAGAAGAACCACATTCAGGAATTGTTACACAAAAGAAAACAAAACCTTTAAATTTAATCGCCAAAAAAAGCAGAGAAGTTCGTCAGATTTCAGCAGAAATGGTGAGAGAAGAACCAAAAACTTTTCTCAAAGACCTAAACCTTATCCTTAAAAGCGATGTAATAAGAAGGCGATCGCCTTCTTATTACAGCACCAAAAATTTTTTAACCAAGCAAAAAAGAATTCCGGGATTTTGCGAAGTAGAATTGAATAATGTGGAGTTTTTCTGGCACCCCGTATTAAAAGAAAGGTTTGATTTAAGAAGGTTAAAACGAACTATAGAATCTGCTCATTTTTTGAAGCCAAAAAATTTTGAAGAATTAATTTCAATTAAGGGAGTAGGACCAAGAACATTAAGAGCCCTTACATTAGTAGCCGAACTGATTTACGGAAAAAAACCTTCTTATGAGGATCCGGCAAGATACTCTTTCGCTCATGGAGGTAAAGACGGTACCCCTTATCCGGTAAATCGCCCGGCCTACGATGAAACTATTGAAATTATTGAAAAAGCAATAAATAAAACAAAAATTTCCCTAAAGGAAAAAGAAGGAGCAATCAAACGACTAAGAACAAGTTTTTTATGAAAAAATATTCTTCTAAAAGGGCCAAAAAGTATAAGTTGGCTTATAGAACACCATCAAGGTTTATTATTGAGAAATGCAAAGAGGTATGGAAGATAAAAAAGAAGGGCTCAAAAGCGCATTGAAGATAACTAAAAAATATATTGTCGGAGAGATATTGATTGCTGCCTCTACTTTTTCTCTGGCGGTTTTTTCTGCCCGCAAGTTTCTTCAAATCATTAAAGAGCAAGAAATAGAAATTCCTCAGATGCCTCTTTCCCAATTTATAACTTCTTTTTTATTTCTTGTTCTTTTTATTGTTTTGTTGGCTTCTTTACCAAAGATAAAGAAAATAAGAAGAGCAGTTTATAGTTTTCTTTTTATAGCCGCCTCTCTTTATGGGCTTTTGATTATTCTTTCAAGTTTTCTTAATGATTTATGGTCGCTTGTTTTAGGGGGTTTGTTGTTTCTTTGCTGGCTTTATTTCCGCAATGTTCTTTTTCACGACATATTGATGATATTTGCTATTGCCGGAATCTCTGTTCCTTTAGGTTTAAGTTTAACTCCCCGCTCAATGATTTTTCTTTTGTTAATTTTTTCCATATACGATTATATTGCTGTTTACAAAACAAAACATATGCAAAAGATGGCTGAAACAATGATGAAGGAAGGCGTTATTACCGCTTTTTTTATTCCAGAGAAAATAAAAGATTTGTTTTTGAAAACAAAAGAGGTTAAACCTCAACAAGGAGTTTTGATTTTAGGAGGCGGAGATATTGCCTTCCCTTTGCTTTTTACTATTTCTGCCCTGCCGGTAAATTATTTAATGGCATTACTGATAGCCATTTTTTCTCTTTTGGGAATTATTTTTAGCAACTTTCTTTTTCTTTTTCAAAAAGAGAGAAAACCTATGCCAGCCCTACCTCCAATTTCTTTATTTGCAATATTGGGTTATATTATTGCAGCACTGATTATTTATTACTAGCGGCATTATCTTAAAGTTTTTTTATCATATAAGTATCGTAAAGCCGGTATCCTAATTTTCTATAATATTCTCTCACTCCTACGCCAGAAATTACGGCGATTTTTTTAACTCCAAACTCTTTTTTGGAAATTTCTTCTGCTTTTTTCATCAATTTCTTGCCCAAACCTCTATGCTGGGGAGAAATATCTTTTTTTGAGATAGGAAGCAGTAATCCGTAAGTATGTAATTCTCTAACAATGGAAGCACCTTTTAGGACAGAAAATAAAGGTTCCCCTTTTTGAAAATAGAATGAGGGAATTCTTAATCTTAAAAGACTGAAAAGTTTGCTGCGATTTTTATTTTCAAAACTTAAAAATATTTCTAAGCCGTCAGATGCCCAATAATCTTGGCGAAAGAGATAAATTTTTTCTTTGGGATTGTAGCGCTCCTTTACCTCTCTACACCTTATACATTTACAACGCAAACCACGTTCTTGCATTATTTGATGAACAATTTGTCTGAGGTTTGAAATCTTTACTCCTCCTTCTATTACATAATTGGAGGGGATATCCCTGATAATTCTCTGAATGCGGCAGTAATAAGGGACGATTTGTTTAATTTTAATAATCAATTCAATGAGTTCTTTTTTAGAATATGGTTTATAAAGCCCCCTTTTCCAAAATTTATAAAGATCGGCTTCTTTTAGAAGAGCGCAGGGATAAATTTTTAAATAATCGGGCTGAAATTGAGGATTTTCAAAAAGTTCTTTAAACATTTGAAGATCTCTTTGCCAGTTTGAGCCCAAAAGGTTTGGCATCATTTGGTAGCAAATTTTAAACCCAGCATCTTTGAGCAATTTTGTTGCTCTAATTGTAGCCTCAACGCCATGCCCGCGCCGATTTATTTTCAAAACATCATCATAAATGCTTTGAACGCCTAATTCCACCCGGGTAATTCCTAGTTTTCTTAATCTTTTAATTTCTCTGTCGTTAACGAAATCAGGCCTTGTCTCGATAGTAATTCCAATAATCCTACGCCTTGCTCTTTCATTTCTTTTCTGCTCTTCTTCCAATTTTGAATTTTGAATTTTAAATTTTGAATTTTTATCATTTGCTGCCCTAAAGCACTCCTTAATAAACCATGTTTGATACTGGCTTGGATAATACGACCAGGTTCCTCCAATTATTCTTAAATCGATTTTGTCTGTGTTGTGGCCTGTTGATTCCAATGCTTGGAGTCGTGCCTGAACCTGTTTATAGGGATGGTATTTATAAAGAATAGCACGCGCTACAGCAGGTTCCTCTTTAATATAACTTTTAGGAACATTTTTTTGTGCTGGACAAAAAAGACACCTCCCCGGACATTTATATGGTTTTGTTAAAACAGAGACAATAACAATACCTGAAAGAGATCGGATTTTTCTGATTTTTAAAACATCTAATATCTTTTTGTTCGGAGTAATTCTTTTTTCTTCTACTAATTTGTGATAAGCTTTTATTAGTTGAGAGTTTTTCAATAAGGGCAGAGAATATTTTTTTGAGATTTCTCTTTTTAAACTATCTAAAACACTTCTTGTTTTTTGAGAAGTTTTACTAAATGCTATAATAATTTCTTCCTGAGGAGTCATAATTATGAAAAAAGAAACAGCCGAATCTTTAATTTGTCAAAATATCCAAACCTATAATCAGATCGCTGAACATTTTTGTCAGAAAAGAAAATTTTTGACCCAAGATTTGGTAAAATTATCCCACCTAATTAAGCCAGGCGAAAGAATTTTAGATATTGGATGTGCTAATGGCAGATTTTGCGAGTTGGTTTTTCAAAGAAGAGCGAAATATTGGGGAATAGATGTTTCAGAGAAGATGATAAGTATTGCTCGAAGACGATATCCCAAAGCCAAATTTTTTGTAAGCGATTTCCTTTCTTTTCCCTTTGGCAAGAATTTTTTTGACAAAGTTTATTGTCTTTCTGTCTTTCATCATATTCCTTCAAAGAAATTTAGAATCAAGTTTTTACAAGAGATTAAACGAGTGCTTAAGCCCGGCGGGATAGTTATTTTAACAATTTGGAATTTGGGCAAAAAAAGAAAAATTAAGAATCTTCTTTTTAAATATACCCTAAAGAGATTTTTTGGCAAATCGGGTCTTGATTTCGGCGACTTATTTTTGCCTTGGAAAAACGAAAAAGGTGAGGTTTTGGCTCTACGCTATTTTCATGTTTTTTCAAAGAAGGAATTGGTCTCTTTAGTGAAGGAAGCAGGCTTTGAAATAAAAAAGTCGGGCTTGCTTGAACGATCTCGCAGAGAAAGCAATATTTTTGTAATTGCCCAAAAACCAAAAGAGACAAACAGGCGCCCTTAGCTCAACAGGATAGAGCGTTAGCCTCCGGAGCTAAAGATCCGCGTTCGAGTCGCGGAGGGCGCACCACAACCTGATAAAACAATTTTTAATTTCTTTAATAAAAATTTTTGCGAATTGGAACCAATTTTTGTTTATGTTAAGATAATAAAAAAGGTCTTCTTATAAAATTTATGCCTAAAAAGAAGAAAAAAACACAATCAAGAAAAAAGTCTTCTAAGAAAAAAGCAGCCCCCGTTTCAAAAAAGAAGAAAAAAGCCGTAAAGAAGAAGTTATCAAAGAAGACCAAAAAAAGAAAGGAAAAGTTGATAGGAAAGATTACGCATTATTATGGAAAAATTAAAGTAGCGGTGGTGAAATTAAAAGCACCTCTTAGTGTTGGCGACAAGATAAAGATTAAAGGCGGAGAGAGAGAATTTGAACAAACCGTAAAATCAATAGAGATAAACCATAAAAAAATTAAAAGGGCGGCGAAAGGGAAAGCAATAGGCTTAAAGATTTCTAAAAAAGCAAGAGAAGGATATAAGGTTTATAAACTTTAAACTTTAAACGGGGGTGATAAGTTTTGTCTTTTATTAAAGATAAATTATGATTCAGGGAATAGAACCTGTTTTACAATTGTTATTAGCAGCAGTGTTGGGAGGAATTTTAGGCTTGGAAAGAGAATATGGAAAGAAAGAGGCGGGCTTGAGAACGTATATACTTGTAGCAATGGGATCAGCACTTTTTACTATCATTACCAGAGAGTCTGTTTTAGGGTTTGATAAGATTCAAGGAATAAATTTAGATCCTTTAAGGGTGGTTCAAGCAATTGCGATAGGAGTTGGTTTTATTGGTAGCGGATTAATTATTTTCCGAAGAGATCATATCGAGGGTTTAACTACTGCTGCTGGTTTATGGCTGGTTGCCGCCATTGGGGTGGCTGTAGGTTTTAAATTATACATTTTGGCAACTTTTGCCACCCTTTTTGGGGTTTTAACTCTAACAGGCCTTTATCTGATAGAAAAGATTATTTTTAGAACAAAAAAATGATAAAAATTTCTCTTTTTTGGCAAGGGCTTTTTGTTTTTGTTGGAACTGTTATTGGCGTGGGAATTTTTGCTCTGCCTTGGGTAGCGTCTCAGGTAGGTTTTTTGTCTTTGATAATTTATTTCCTTCTTTTAGGAGCGCTTGCGATAACAGTCCATTTGATTTTTGCCCAAGTGTGTTTAGAAACTAAATCTTTACATCGGCTTCCGGGATATGCAGAATTGTATTTAGGAAAAAAATGGGCAACTCTTGCTTATTTATCTATCTTTGTTGGGCTTTTTGGTGCCCAGTTGGCGTATTTATTAGTAGGGGGTGATTTCTTATTTCAATTATTAGGGCCAATTTTTGGAGGAACGCCATTTTTATACACTCTTATTTTCTTTCTGGTTGGCAGCATTCTCATTTACAAAGACATTAAAAGTATTTCTTTAAGCGAAATACTAATCAACCTCTCTTTTTTTCTTTTACTGGCATTTTTAGCATATAAAGCCTTGCCAAAAATTTCTTTTGCTTGGTTTTCTGCTTTTCATTCTCAAAATATATTTTTGCCTTATGGAGTAGTTTTGTTCTCTTTGTGGGGTTCGGCAGTAGTGCCAGAAATAAAAGAAGTGGTAAAAGGAGACAGAAAACTTTTAAGGAGAATTATTGTTTTAGGCATCATAATTGCTATTTTTGTTTATCTCCTTTTTTCTTTTATTATTGTAGGAGTGATGGGAAAAGATACTTCTAGAGAAGCGTTTTTAGGGTTAGATAATTATCTAGGGAAAAATATTCTTAAGTTAGGATACCTCTTTGGGGTAATTACTTGTTTTACTTCTTTCCTTACCCTAGGCTTGACTCTTAAAAAAACCCTTTGGTACGATTTAAAACTTTCTCATACAACCTCTTGGGCAATTGCTGTAATTCTCCCCTTACTTTTTTATCTAGCGGGTTTTAAGAATTTTATAGAAATTATCGACCTTAGTGGGGCAATAGCCATTGGCATCGAGGGCATCATAGACGTTTCTTTATACAAGAAAGTATTAGAGAAGAAACATTCTTGCAAAATGCCAAAAGCCTTTTATCTATTATCTTTATTTTTAATTCTTGGCGCAGTGCTAAAAATAATTAATCATTTTTAGGGAGGATAATGATGAAAGAATTATTGATTCTTTTGATTTTTTCTTTGGGTATTTATTGTTTTTTAATTGAGCCAAACAAAATTAAAAAAGAGGAAATTGTTATTCCTCTTGAGAACGTTTCTTGCGACCTAAAAAACAGTACTTTTGTTCAAATATCAGATATCCATTTTAAGAGAAACTCTTCCAAAATAAAAAAATTGCTAAAGATTTTGGATGAAATTCACCCGGACTATCTTTTTATTACAGGAGATCTTATTGACAGAAAAACAGATAATTTAGAAGAGTTTCGAGTTTTTGTTTCAGAATTAAGAAATAAGTCAAAGAATCTACCGATAATGGTTTTAGGAAATCACGAGTATAAAAACCCGAAGATGAAGGAATTTTTAAAGATTGTTGAAGAAAATGGCATCAAAGTTTTAAGAAACGAGAAAGTAATATTAGAAAACAACATTGTTTTAGTGGGAATTGACGATCCTCATACCCACCACGATGATGTTTCTAGAGTTTTACCCCTTTCTAAAACTTCTCCCAAGATTATTCTTGCTCACTCTCCAGAGATATTTAGAAAATTAGATCTCGAAAATGCTCTCGTTCTTTGCGGGCACACACACGGTGGCCAAATAGATATACCTCCTTTAACAAAAATTATTTTACCTCTTGCTTATGATAAGCAGTATAAAAAAGGGTTATTTCGCAAAGACAAACTTTTTATGTATGTAAACAGGGGCATTGGCGAAACCTTTTTGCCTATAAGATTTAATTCTTTTCCAGAAATAACAATCATTAAATTAGGCAGCAAGGATTAAGGAGTATCAAATTAGGAGAAATTATTGAAAAGAAGAGAAAATTAGCGCGATGGCGGCTTTTTTCACCTTACTTGTTAAAAGTTCCTTTTCTTTAAATTTTTGCTTGACAACGTCTTGGGGGTGGTTATTATAAAATATTGAGTAAATTTATGGCAGCAGAAACAAAATATTATCTTACAAAGGAGGGATTTGAGAAATTATCGCGGGAACTGGAGAAACTAAAGGAGCAAAAGAAAATTATAATGGAGGAAGAGGCTCCTGATATAGCCGATTTGCATGGCCCAGATGCAGAATATCTTACCTTTCAAGAAGATTTAGGTTTTGTAGAGCGTAGAATAGAAGAAATAGAGGCAATTCTTAAAAATTGCGAGATTTTAAAACCTCCTCCAAAACATAAAAGACATATAGTTCATTTAGGAGCAACAGTAGAGGTAGAAATAGATGGACAAAAAGATGAATTTACTATAGTGACACCGATTGAAGCCGATCCTATGGCAGGGAGAATTAGTCATGAGTCACCGGTAGGCAAAGCCCTCTTAGGTCGCTCTATTGGTGAAAAGGTAATTGTTCAATCGTCAGTTAGAGCAGAGTATAAAATTAAGAAAATTACCTACAAGACAAAATAAGGGGGCTGAGAGCCCCTTTATTATTATGACAAAACTTATTGATTTTTTTCTCAAACTTTGTCAGATAAGAGAAAAGCAAGAGAAAATTATTATAAGAGATTCTGAAATTGGCTTGAAACGATTTGCAGACCACGCCTTTCAAGAGGCTCTTTTTTCTTTTTTGTTTGCAAGAGAATTGGGCTTTGACCCGGAAAAATTAATAAAGACGATTTTGGTAGCAAAAATTTATAAAAGCTTTCCAAAAGAAAAAGAGTGGAAGGAGATATTGTCTTGTCTTCCTCCAAAACAAAAAGAAGAATTTTCTTTTTTAAAAAAACAATTTTTAGATCAACGAGCCCAAACAAGCAAACTAGCAAAGGAGATAATATTGATAGAAAAGATTATTTCCCTTAATAAAGACCAAGCACATTATTATTATCAGGAAAATCTAAAGAAAATCAGAAACAAGGATTTAAAGAAAGTGGCAAAAGCCTTGTTGATCTTTAAAAACTCAAAAAAGATTCCCAAAAATAATTTCGAAAGAATAGCAAAGTTTTTAATTAAAACATCTTATCTGGAGACCTTTCAAAGACGGGACTGGGTTCTGAGGGGTGTTAAAGATCCAGAAACCGTTGCCCAACACACATTTCATTTTATGGTATCTTCGTGGGTACTGGGCAGAAGAAAAGGATTTGAAGATTTAAAAATGATATTGCTTGCCTTGGTGCACGACTTATGTGAGGTTTATGCTGGAGATAAAGTTCCCTATTTAGACGATTCTCTGAGAAATATCACGAAAGAAATGTTAAAAAAGCCTCCTCGTGTGCCGAGAAATAAGAAAATCGAATGGTTAATGAAGAAAAAACAGAAAGAGTGGCAGGGTATTAAAAAAATCACGGAAATTCTTCCCTCAAACATTGCCAGAGAAATAAGAAATTTATGGATTGAGTTTGAGGAAAGATTAACCAAAGAAGGGAGATTTGTTTATCTTTTAGACAAAGTAGAAAACTTATTCCAGGCAACAAATTATTGGCTAAAAGACAAAAATTTTCCTATTGTGGCTTGGTGGATTCATCTTAAAGAGATGTTGGACGACCCTCTCCTCTTAAAAGTAATTGCTGCTTTAGACAGAAAGTTTCAACATCGGCTTTTGAAATTAAATGGTCCCGACAACTAGAAAAAACAAGAAAAAAATTTATATAGGAACTTCAGGGTGGGTTTATTCTCACTGGAAAGAAGTGTTTTATCCTTCGAAATTGTCTTCTTCAGATTACCTAAAATTTTATTCCCGCCAGTTTAATACCACAGAGATAAATTATTCCTTTTATCATCTTCCTCGGCCTGCTACTTTCCAAAAATGGTATCAACAAACCCCAAAAGGGTTTGTTTTTTCAGTAAAAGCATCGCGATTTATCACCCATATAAAGAGACTAAAAAATGTTGAAGAGGCGTGGAGTCAATTTATTGAAAACGCCCTAAATTTAAAAGAAAAATTAGGGCCAATTTTGTTCCAATTTCCTCCATCATTTAAAGCCAATAGAGAAAATATTCAGAGATTAAAAGAGTTTTTAAAGCTCCTTGCCAACTACTCCCTACCCACTACCCACTATTCACTACTCCCTACCCACTACCCACTGAAATATGCTTTTGAGTTCCGTCATAAAACTTGGATAGACAAAAAAGTTTTTGACTTATTGAAAAAATATAATGCATCTTGGGTAATATCTGATTCCTCTCATTATCCTAAATCAGAAACAACTACAGCGGATTTTATCTATATAAGAATGCATGGGCCCGGAGCTCTGTTTGCTTCTAAGTATTCAAAACAAGATTTAAAAAAATTGGCTCAAAAGATAGGAGAATACAAAGAACAAGGAAAAGATGTTTTTGTATACTTTAATAATGATTTTTATGGATATGCAATTGATAACGCAAAAGAACTTATAAATTTAGTTAATTAGGTTATATAATAAAAATATGGAGAAAATAATTATTTCTACCAACGGCAATAATGAAATTATTGACATCACCCCAAAGGTTAAAGAAATAGTCGAGAAATCTAATCTTGAAGAAGGTATTTGTCTAATTTCTTGCCCGGGGTCTACTTGCGGTATCACGACAATGGAGTACGAAGAAGGCCTAATTGAAGATTTAAAAAAGACATTAGATAAAATTGCCCCGGTGTCTTCTGATTATTTACATTGTCAAAAATGGGGAGATTGTAATGGATATGCTCATATAAGATCTGCAATAATTCCACCATTTTTAGCAGTACCCATCGAGAATGGAAGTTTGGCATTGGGTACTTGGCAGCAAGTAGTTTTTATAGATTTTGACAATCGGCCCAGAAAAAGAGAGATCTATGTAACTCTAATTAAAAGCATTAGCAGCAAGAAAAACAATGATTAATCAAGAGATAGCCAACATTTTATATGACATTGCTTATTACCTTGAGATGGAAGGAGTACCCTTTAAGCCTTATGCTTACGAAAAGGCAGCAATTACATTGGAGAACCTTGAGGAGGGGGTAGATAAGATTTATTTAAGAGGAGGACTAAAGGCGCTTGAGGAAATTCCTGGAATTGGCAAGAGCATTGCTCAGAAGATCGAAGAGTATATCAAAACAGGGAAAATTAAATATTATGAGGAGTTCAAAAAGAAAGTACCGGTCAAGATAGATGAATTAACCGCAGTAGAAGGAGTGGGCCCCAAAATGGTAAAAGTTTTGTATCAGAAATTAGGTATAAGAGATCTCAAAGATCTGGAGAGGGCAGCGAAAGAAGGAAAGATAAGAAATCTTCCGGGGTTTGGCGAGAAAACCGAAAAGAATATCTTGCAAGGGATAAGGTTTCTTAAAAAAAGCGGCGGCAGATTTCTCTTAGGAGAGGTTTTGCCAATAGTAAGAGAGATTACTTCTATATTATCAAAGTTAAAAGAGGTAGAGAGAATAGATGTTGCCGGTTCATTAAGGCGCAGGAAGGAAACGATAGGAGATGTTGATCTTTTGGTTATTGCCAAGGATGCCGAAAAAGTAATGGATGTTTTTGTGAATTTACCCGGAGTAACCAAGGTTTGGGGTAAGGGCAAAACAAGATCTTCTATCAGGCTTGAGCAAGGTATAGATGTAGATTTAAGGGTTGTTCCTAAAAAATGTTATGGCTCAGCACTTCAGTATTTTACTGGTTCCAAAGAACATAATATTGCTACTAGAAAAATAGCCATTGATAAAGGATTAAAACTTAACGAATACGGTCTTTTTAAAGGAAAAAAAATGATTGCCGGGAAAACAGAAGAAGAGATTTATAAAGCCTTAGGAATGGAGTGGATTCCTCCGGAGATGAGAGAAGATAGAGGAGAAATCGAGGCGGCTCTTGCAGGTCGACTTCCTAAAGTTATTGGATATGACTCAGTTAAAGGAGATTTGCACTGTCATATTAAATGGAGGGGTCGTGATGGTGGAGCAAACACAATTGAAGAAATGGTAGAAATGGCAAGGGAAATTGGACATAAATATTTAGGTATAGCAAGTCACACAAAAGCCCTCAAAATTGAACACGGGTTAAATGAAAAAGAATTAAGAGAAAGAGACAAAGAAATAGAAAAGTTAAATTCAAAATTCAAAATTCAAAATTTAGAATTCACCATCTTGCGGGGTTGCGAGGCAAATATTTTAAAAGACGGATCGATTGACATAAAAGACGAGGCGCTCAAAAAGTTGGATTATGCGATTGCCGGCATTCATTCTCATTTCAAAATGTCAAAAAGAGAAATGACCGAAAGAATTATTAAGGCAATGAAAAATCCTTATATTAACATCATTTCTCACCCAACAGGCAGAATCTTAAAAAGGAGAGACGAATACCAGATCGATTTTGATAAAATACTAAGAGCGGCAAAGGTTACTGGAACTGTTTTAGAAATAAATTCTTTTCCCGAGAGATTAGATCTCAATGATATTCATATTAGAAGAGCAAAGGAGGAAGGGGTAAAGATGATTATTAATACAGATGCTCACCAGAGAGATCAGTTAAGGTATATTGAATTTGGTATTGCCCAGGCAAGGCGTGGTTGGGCAGAGGTTAAAGATATTGTTAACTGCTGGCCTCTTTCAAAAATGTTAGAATTCTTTAATAAGAAATCAAAAAGGTCGCATCTAAAATCTTAAACGATAAACTGTAAACAAAAATATGGCTATAAAAAAAATACAAGTTGATCAAAACCTATGCATTGGTTGCGGCGCCTGTCAATCAATGGCTCCAAAAGCATTTGAATTAAAAGATGGGAAATCGTATGTTAAAGAAAACTGGCAGGAAGAATCAGAAGAAAATATCAAAGCAGCGAAAGAAAGCTGTCCAGTTCAGGCAATATCCTTGGAAGAAGATTAAAAACGAGTTATTATAAATTAAAAAGGTCGGGCAAATAAAAAGGTCGAGTATAAAACCTCAATAAAGTAAAATTAGAAATATGCAAAAGAA
>JAGGVA010000020.1 GCA_021158195.1 bacterium
AGTAGCCGTGGGCGAGACAAAAACAATTAACTGTTGTGGTGTTTGTAGAAAAGTAAAAGTAACCAATGCTTGCGCTAAAGATATTTTTGTTCCCACAAGGACTTCTTCAGAATGGGCAGAGTTTAGAAGTAATAAGCCGAGTTGTGTTGAGTTAAGTAGCTGTACCTACACTCTTACTGTCTCAAAGACTGGTTCTGGATCAGGTACAGTTACCAGCTCTCCTTCAGGTATCAACTGTGGTTCAGATTGTTCAGAGAACTATAACGAAGGGACAACAGTTACCCTAACTGCTAACCCTAGTTCTGGTTCTACTTTTGTCGGTTGGTCGGGAGATTGTTCAGGAACAGGAAGTTGTATCATAACAATGAATTCTAATAAGTCTGTTACAGTAACCTTTAATATTTCTTGTGAGTGTAGTTCGGGTCCTTGTTGCGACGGTTGTCATTATAGACCTTCAACTTATGTTTGTAATACTTGGACAGAAACTGATTATGGATGTCCATGGGGAACAGATTGCGGTGATAATGTAGGCGTGAGGACTAGAACAAATAGACGATACTGTTCAGGCACGAGTGCTTCATGTAATGGTGCAATAAGCTATGGAAGTTGGTCCTCCTGGTCAGTAGCAGATAATTGTTCTTCTACAGAAAGATGTGCTGACAACGATCCGACTTGTAACTATGACTCAAGTTGTGCTAGTAGTGGCGCAGCTTTTTGTTTAAATGCTATGGACATAAGTTGTCAGACTTATTGTCAATGGAATGGATATAGTGGGTGCGATTATGTTTCTCTCTATACTTACGATTCAAAAACCAGTAACAACGCATGGAGAGCATGGGTCTATAGCGGAGGATGTACATACACTTACAAAGGAGCAGTTAACTGTAATACTATTATATATGATCAATACGCTTCTTGTTGTTGTATAGGCTGTCCTGGAATAATGGCAGCTACAGTTTGTCACTGCAAATAAATGTAGAGAGAATTTTAAAAATCAAATATAATTTAAAGGCGTTAAAAAACATGGAGAAAAAACTTAAAATTTCAACAGTTATCATTTTAGGAATAATATTATTAGTGATAGCAGGAGTTTGTTTTTTAGAAAAAAAGAATGAACAGGGTGTAAAAATTAATGATAAGTTTAAACAACGAGTAAAATCATGGGAAGGGGTTCAACTTCCCCAAGATTCAATTTTATATGATTGTTTAGGAAAAGTTGTAGAAAAGAAGGAGAATATGCTGATTATTCAAACAGTTCAAGGAGTTGCAGAGAGCGTTGATAAAATTAAAGTCTATATTACTCCTAAGACAGAATTTACTCTTTTAACACTTAAAAAGGAAGGTGGTCAAGTATTACCTGGCAATGAAGAGAAATTTTCTTTTTCCGAGATTAAAGTTGGAGATGAAGTAGTAGTTGTTACAGAGGAGGATGTGTTAGGAAAAACAGAAATAAAAGCATTGAAAGTTAGAGCTGTTAAAAGGAGTTTTTAAATTAAAGAAGGAATTAATTATCAATTAAAAAGAGGGGCTTTCCGAGTGGATCCGGAGAGCCCCTTTTGTCTTAGTTTTTTCCTTTTGGTTCTTTCGGTTCTGTTTTGTGCTTCTCCTGTCATTTTTACTCCTTTCTATACCCGAAGTCCTCAAAGGTGAGATGGTCTAGAGTAATGGGGACTAAAAGGGGACTACTAAAAGGGGACTACTACTAAAAGGGGACTTAAAAGGGGACTACTTAAAAGGGGACTGTCCCCAAGAAAGGATGGCTGAGAAGGCCTGTCTGGCAGGTCTTCCCAGCCGATTTTTTAAATTTGGCATAATTTTGATTGAAAATGATTTTGATTGAAAATAAAGGCATCTTTACTCTACTTTTGATTTAGTTGATTTAATTGAGAAAGGTTGTCAGTGAGTTATAGAAAAGGAAGTATAATGAGGGGTTTTATCTTTTTTGTTTGACACAAGAGGTTTTTTGAGGATAGAATAAAAAAAGTAAATTTATGAAGATTAGATTTCATCAAAAACATATTAAGCAATTCAAGAAAATGGGAATTACAGTTATTTATCTTTTTGGTTCTTATGCTCAAAATCAAACTCATCCTTTGAGCGATGTTGATATTGGAGTGGTTTTTGAGAATCCTGAAAAATATAAAGATAAGACAATGAAAGTTTATTTAAAATTATATGAGATTTTTAGCGATCTTCTGCCAAAAGAATATCTTAAACAGCGTTTTCAAAAAAAAGAGCATGAATTTGATATTGTTTTTTTACAGTTTGTGCCCTTTGGTTTTCAGTTTGAGGCAATAAAAAAGGGTGTAGTTTTATATGAGAAAAGCAGGAAAAAGAGATTTGATTATGAAGAATATGTGATGAAAAAATGCTCCGACCTAAAACATTTTCATAATTTGCGCTACCAGGCTATCTTAGAAAGAATATGAAAAATTTAGAAATAAATAAAAAAATAATTTTGGAAAGGATAGATATTATCCAGAATTCTTTGAAAAAGTTAAATCAAATGAAAAATCTAACCCCGGGGCAGTTTATGCGGGAGGAAAATTTTGCTCTTGCCGAACATTATTTAAGATATGCTCTTGAGGCAGTTTTTGATATCTGCGCGCATATTCTATCAAGAATTCCCGGAGTTCAAGTGGATGAGTATAAAAAAATGGCAATCGAGATGGGAAAGCAAAAAATAATTCCTAAAGATTTTGCCGAGAAAACACTCTTTAAAATGGCAGGTTATAGAAACCGCCTTACTCATTTTTATTTTGAAGTAACGCCCAAAGAAATGTATGAAATTGTTAAAAACAATCTGGGCGATTTTGAGATTTTTTTAAAACACATCAAAAAACTCCTTTAGAGAATTTTTTAAAATGGTTTAAAAGTGAAAAGGGGAATTATCCTTAAGAAAATAGCTTATCGGGATCTGGCTCTAGTGCCCGGTGTTTAATAAAAAAACAGGGGCTTTCCGAGTGGATCCGGAGAGCCCCTTTTGTCTTAGTTTTTTCCTTTTGGTTCTTTCGGTTCTGTTTTGTGCTTCTCCTGTCATTTTTTTACTCCTTTCTAAACCCAAAGTCCTCTACGGTGATGTGGTCCAAAGATATATTACCACATTCAATAGTGAGATATCCCATCTTGACCTTTGGATTCCCATTGAATCTTGAGGGCTGAAGAATGGTGATGGCAAGATAGAAAGTATCGTTTCCACACTTACGGCACTTTACTACATCAACATTTTTTGGCATGCCAGAGAGAGGAAAATTATGAAGACGAGGAGAGAAAGTTTTACCTTCTGGGTCCACAAATGAGAACTTAAACCATGGAACCCCGCCTCTCATAGCGAGATATTGCTTGTCAGAAGTTTTGGATTGATGCCGAAAAGCGAAAACGATGGCTTCGATAATCCTGCGAGATTGAAGGTCAAAACTTGCAAGCAGTGCGGAAAGATTTTGAGGGCAAGAGATAAGTGCCGCAAAAAGATCCTGAGTGTGACGGATAGCTTTAATCTCAGGAGAAGCACGACTCCTGCCTTGCTTTTGATGTAGTTCAGTAGGCATTTCGTTTCACCTCCCTTGTGAATGTTCTATCATTTAGAATATTCTTTTTAAAATTTTTGTCAAGCGCCAATTTTTGGCAGGGGTCAGACCCCTGTCAGTTTATATTCTTCTGTGGAAAACTTTTTGCTTGTATAAACAAATTTGTGTTAAAATAATAAGAGAATTAAATAAAGAAATAATGAATAAGAAACTCTTATCTTCAATGATAATTGTAAGCATTCTATGTGTATTAGGTGTTTTTGTCTTTCAAAATTTGAAAAAACCTACAGAAGAGGTAAAGGCAGGAAGTGCTCATAATGTCTTTGGTTTTGCCTGGGCAGGAGTTCCGCAGGCAAGCGGAGAAAAGTTGGGATTGGGTTGGATTAGTTTTAATTCCGCAAATTGTGATGCTAATAATGATCAACATTCGGACGGATCACCGGCCGGTTGTCCTCCTGCGGGAACATTAATGGCTGACTACGGTGTCAATATCGAACCAGACGGAAATCTTTCCGGTTACGCCTATTTTGATATGGATGATCCGAACACACCAGAGCATGAAGTTGGCTGGATTGATTTTGACCCTAGCGGTCCATATCCGAATTGTCCATCTACTACTTGTCCGGGAGGATCTCCAGATTATTCGGCTTATGTGGATATTTCTGGAAAAGTAACCGGATGGGCAAGAGCCTTAAACCAGGATGGTGGCTGGGATGGTTGGATTTTATTAGGACCAATTATTAAAAATGGAACCGATTACGGAGTTTATATTGATCCTGCAACTGGCCAATTTCATGGCTGGGCTTGGGGAGATGATGTAATGGGCTGGATTAGTTTCAACTGCGACAATCCCGAATCAGGTAATGTATGCACTCAATCAGATTACAAAGTCTATACTACTTTCTCTTTCAATTCACCTCCGGAAGTACAAAATCGGCATATTTCCTCAGAAAATTATTGTGTTGCTGAACAAACAGGAAGGATTGTGTTTGAATGGACATATTCTGACCCAGATTCAGACCCAGAAACAAGGTTTGATTTTAGAATTAACGACACAAACAATGTTAACGATCCCAACCCAGAAGTAGATAGAACTATTTCGGGACTTAATAACCCTTCACCAACTACTAACAATCAATCTGTTTTTGTTGTTTCTTCACCTCAACCTGACAAACTTCAATACAACAAAACCTATTACTGGTGGGTAAGAGTTTGGGATAGCCAAGGAAATAATTCTGATTGGCAATATGGAGGAAGTTTTACCACTAAACCTCATGCTTATCCTTATGTATCGTTTAGTTGGAATCCTGAAGAACCAGCAGTAGAAGAGGTTGTTCTATTTATTAATCAAAGCAAATGTTACGATAATTTCAACAATGAAGTAAATTGTTCATCTTATCTCTGGACAATTCCTCCAACTGCTGAGTTTACCAATGGAACTGATCAAACCTCAAAAGATCCTCAAGTTATCTTTCATGAGACAGGAGAAGATATACCTATTACTTTACGCGTAACAGATGCATCGGGTTATTCTTGTGAGAAAACAATCAATATTCAAATAAATGCACCTCTGCCGGGTTGGATTGAAGTTCCGCCAAGATAAACTTGCATTAATTTAAAAGATTTGTTATATTGGGAAGCAGTTTTAGTTGGAAAGATTTGATATGGCAGTTCCAAAACAAAGAAAAACAAAATCGAGAAGAAATCAAAGAAGGATGCATATTTTTATTAAAGCACCCAAACTTTTAAGTTGTCCAAAATGTGGCAAACCGATGCTGCCACACCGAGTATGTAAAAACTGCGGTTATTATAAAGGAAATCAGGTGATTGATGTTTTTAAAAAACTTACTAAAAAGGAGAAGAAGAAAAAAGAAAGGGAATTGAAAGCAGCACAAAAAAAGCACCCAAAAAAGAGTTAAGTATGGAAGAACTCTCAAGAAAGTAAATTTTTAATTTTTAATTTTGAATTTTTAATTGTTGTTATGGGTTCAAGACATTTAGCAAGAAGCATTGCTTTACAATCTTTATACGAATGGGATTTCTATAATAAAGAAAAGAATTTAGAAGAGATCACAGAAAAGAATATAAAAGAATTTGGAGCAGGGTTAGACGAGGTTGATTTTGTAAAAAGAATTGTGGAAGGTGTTAAAGAAAAGATTGAGTATCTTGATGCTATTATAGAAAAGACAGCCCCTGAGTGGCCCATAGAGCAGATCTCTATTGTAGATAGAAATGTTCTCAGAATAGGATTGTTTGAACTTTTGTTTGCTGACAAAAAAGAAGTTCCGCCAAAGGTTGCTATTAATGAAGCGATAGAGTTGGCAAAAGGTTTTGGAGGTGAATCTTCCGGGCGGTTTATTAACGGAGTTTTGGGAACGGTTTTCAGAGAACTTCAGGCAAAAGAGAAAAAAGAAAATTCAGAAGAAAAACAAAACAAAAAAGATGAATGAAAAAGATTATAGGAAATTTGAAACTTTAGAAAAAAAACTTAATATTTTTTTTGATAATAAAGATTTATTAGTTCAAGCATTTTGTCACAGGTCTTATCTGAACGAGCATCCGGAATTTACACTCAATCACAACGAGAGATTGGAATTTTTGGGAGATGCGGTCATAGAACTTGTTGTTAGTGAATTTCTCTTTGAGAATTATCCAGACAAAAGAGAAGGATTATTAACTAGTTGGAGAGCAGCGTTAGTTAATAGTAAGTCTTTGTCAGAATTGGCTGAGGAATTAGGTTTTGGAAGTTATCTTCTTTTATCAAAGGGAGAGAAAAAAGAAGCCCAAAAGAAAGAAAAATCATATTATGAGATTTTGGCAAATACTTTTGAGGCATTTATAGGCGCTCTTTATTTAGATAAAGGTTATAGTGCTTGCCAGCGGTTTTTAAAAAAGCACCTCTTGAAAAAATTACCAGATATTATTAAGAATAATTTATACAAAGATTCAAAGAGCAAATTACAAGAAATAGCCCAAGAGAAAGAAAGAATAACACCAAGTTACAAAATTCTAAAAGAATGGGGGCCTGATCATAATAAGCATTTTGTCGCGGGAGTATACTTTAACGAGGAGTTGGTAGCCAAAGGCGAGGGTTCTTCAAAAAAAGAGGCAGAAGAAGAGGCGGCAAGGAAGGCACTTCAAGAAAAAGGATGGGAATAATTAAATTCAAAATTCAAAATTAAAAATGCAAAATTGCAATTCAAAATTCAAAATTAAATTTTTAATTTTTAACTTTTAATTTTGAACTAGTTTTATGCTTACTATTAGATTCTTACGACAAGGCAAAAAACATCAACCATTTTTCAAAATTGTAGTGGTTGAAAAACATAGATCTCCAAAAAGTGGGAAATTTGTAGAGGAGATTGGTTTTTATAATCCTATTACAAAAGAAAGAAGAATAAACAAAGAAAGAGTTCTTTACTGGATTAAGACAGGTGCGGATGTTTCTGACTCTGTTTATAATCTGCTAATTACAGAAAAAATTATTTCTGGCCCAAAAAGAGTAGCCCATTCTACAAAGAAGAAAAAAGAGGAATCACAGGCAGAGAAAGAAGAAGTGACAAAAGAGGAGAGTAAAGAAGAAGAAAAGCCAAGTGAAAAATCAGAAGAATCTAAAGAACAAAAAGAAAATGAAGCCGGACAGGAAAAGAAAGAAAACATCAACAATAACAACTCTTGACAAGCAAATAAAAATTGTTTAAACTATAAATCAGATCTCTAAAGTTTGATAGATGGTTTTTATTGAGTTAATTCTCGCTTGAAGGGATTACCCTGAAGGCGAGCAAAAGGTCGGATTTATTAGTTAATAAAGAAATTCAGAAAATATGGCAGGAAAACCAGATCAGGACTTTCTTGAGTTTGTAGTTAAGGCATTAGTAGATCACCCCGAAGATGTAAAAATTGATCGAAAAGTAGATGAGATGGGAGTCCTTTTGACCCTTAAAGTCAATAAAGAAGATATGGGTCAAATTATTGGAAGGCAAGGTTCTACCATCAGAGCCATTCGAAATCTTCTGAGAATTGTCGGGCTTAAGAATCATGCCCGGGTCAATCTCAGAATTGAAGAGCCAGAAGGGGGTTCTACTAGTGCGAGTTCAAAAGAGAGTTCAGAAATTACTGATGAGGATTTGAAACTATAATTCCTCAAATATAAAGAAAGAAGCCGGCTCGTTACTTGTTGATGAGCCGGTTTCTTTTTGGTTATAATAAGTATATGATTCAATTTGATATTATTACAATTTTTCCATGGGCTTTTGAAAGTTATTTTTCTCAAAGTATTATTAAGGCAGCACAAAAAAAAGGTTTGATAAAAATTAAAATTCATGATTTAAGAGATTTTACTTTCGATAAACATAAGACAGTAGACGATAAACCATATGGTGGAGGAGCAGGAATGATATTGAAGGTAGAACCAATCTTCAGAGCAATAAATTTTATTATTAAGAAAAATCCAAAGATTAAAGACAACGAGAGAAAAATAATTCTTTTATCTCCTAGAGGGAAGGAGTTCACTCAACTTTATGCTAAAAAGTTGTCGAAGTTAAAACAAATAATTTTGATATGTGGTCATTATGAGGGAATTGATGAAAGGGTGAAAAAGTTTGTTGATAGAGAATTATCAATAGGTAAATATATTTTGACCGGAGGAGAATTGCCGGCAATGGTAGTTGTTGATGCGGTCACTCGGTTAGTTCCCGGAGTTATAAAGAAAGAATCTTTAAAAGAGGAAACTTTTTCAAAAACACTTTCTTATTTAGAATATCCCCAATATACAAGACCTGAAGTTTTTGATCCCCAAAAAGTCACAAAAGGAAAGAAAAGTTTGGCAAAAAGATTTCAAGGGTTAAAGCCCCAGAGAGTTCCTAAGATTTTACTTTCAGGCCATCATCAAAAAATTCAAGAGTGGCGAAAAAAACATTCAAAAGTTTAGATCGTATTCCAATAAAAAATCTATGGATAAATTATCAGAAAATCTGCTTCTTCAGAAGATTAAAAGTTTGTACTACGAGAAGAAACTAAGCACCAGAGAGGTGGCAGAAGAACTGAATATAAGCCGGTGGAGAGTAATACATCTGATGAGGAAAAATAATTTGAAACTTCGAAATTATAAAGAGGCAAACCTGGTGAGATTTTTGAAAAGCGCAAAAAGTTTTAAACCAAAAAGTAGATTATCATTGTTGGATCAAAAGTTGAAAATAGCAGGAATTATGCTATATTGGGCAGAGGGGGCAAAAAGAAATCCAAATCGTAGATGGTATACTTTAGATTTTGCTAATAGTAATCCAGAGATGATTAAACTCTTTCTTAAATTTTTAAGAGAGATCTGTGGAGTAAGCGAAGAAAAATTACGGGTTTATTTATATTGCTTTGATAATCAAGACATAGAAGAGCTTAAAAGATATTGGAGCAGGGTCACAAATATTCCTAGTAAGCAGTTTTTAAAACCTTATATAAGAAAAAGCTTATCTTCTCACGCAAACAACAAAATGCCTTACGGGTTAGTACATATTAGGTATTGCGATAAAAGACTATTTATGTTAATTGAAAAATGGATTAAGGAATATTTAAGAGAACTAAATATTTAAGGGTGCGTAGTCCCGTACGGCGCGGGAGCAGTCTGTAAAACTGTTGCCCGGAAGGGCCCAGTGGGTTCGACTCCCACCGCACCCACAATTAGTAGACGAAAAATTAGTCTATGGTTTGATGAACATAAATTTATTCGTCAACTCATCTGCTCATTAACTAATTACTAACATTGCCGGAGTAGCTCAGTGGTAGAGCACTTCATTGGTAATGAAGTGGTCGTGGGTTCAATTCCCACCTCCGGCTCATTTTAGTGGGTAGTGGGTAGTGAATAGTGAATAGTGAATAGTGAATAGTGGGTAGTGGGTAGTGGGTAGTAAATTAATTTATTAATTCAAAAAATATGGCAAAGAAGAAAAAACCAAATGTAAAACTTAAATGCTCAGAATGCGGAAGTATAAACTATTATGTGACAAAGTCCCAAAATGCTAGAGCCTTGGGGGTAAAATTAGCACTAAAAAAGTTCTGTAAGAATTGTAAAAGGCACACTTTACACAAAGAAACAAAATAGTTTAGGGGCGTAGCTCTAATTGGCTAGAGCGGCGGTCTCCAAAACCGCAGGTTGTGGGTTCGAATCCCGCCGCCCCTGCTAAAAAACTTAATGTAAATTTATGAAAAAAAGATATTTTGTAATTATTTCTATAGTGATAATTATAATTTTGGGCGGCTTGGCAAAAGCGCTGTTTTTTTCTGGGGATAAAAATCAAAATGAAGAAATTTTTAGAGTAAGAAAAGACAATGTTATAAAAGCAGTTTATGAAACCGGTACTGTTAAAAGAGGAGAAGAAATAAATCTTTCTTTTAATTTTTCAGGAACAATTAAAAATATACAATTTCCTGAAGGAAAGAAAGTAAAAAAAGGCGATGTTTTAGCGGAGTTAGACAATACGGATCTAAAACTTCAACTCAGACAGGCCCAAGCCAATTTAGATGCTTATCAGGCACAATTAGATAAACTATTGGCAGGACCTACCCAAGAAGAAATTGCTTTGGCTCAAACCAATGTTGAAAGCGCAAAAGTTTCTTACGAAAACGCAAAAGAAAATTTAGAAAAAGTAAAAAATTCAGCAGAAAAACAATTGGAATTTTACTATCGAGACGCTATTTCAAAAATTGATAATGCTGTTTTGAGGCTTTTTGATACCCGTAATTTTGTTGATAAATATAAAAGAACATATTTCTTTCGAGGCGATCAGGTGAGTATTATTGTGGATTATAAGAAAAGAGATCTGGACAAAATATATCAGGAACTGGCTCAATATCAGGAAGAAATAACTCAAGCGAACGATTTTTCTTTAATAGATCAATATCTTCCTTATTTTCAGTCAAAAATTTACCAGGCAAAACAGGATTTAGATGTGATAAAAGAAAAAAGCGAGGATGCTTTCTATCGTAATCTCATCTCTAGTTCAGATAAAACTTTACTTGATAATCATCGGTATTATCTTTCCGTGGCTTATACTAATATTAATGCCGCAATTTCTTCAATCGATCTTCAAAAAGGCACCAATGATCAAAATATCTCTCAGGCGGAGCAGGCATTAGATGCAGCATATTACAGCCTAAAGACAGCCCAAGAAAATTTAGAGAAACTTACTGCTAAACCTCGAAAAGAAGATATAGAATATTACCAAGCCCAGATAGACAGTGTAAAACAGCAAATTGCTTTGTTGAACTATAAAATAAAGCAAACAAAAATAATTGCTCCGGTTGCCGGAGAGATAGCCCAAATTTTAAAACAAGAAGGAGAAAGCGTGCAAATGCTCGAGCCAGTAATAATATTTATTCCTGAGAAGAATTATTATATAGAGGTTAATATTTATGAAGAAGATTTACCCAAAGTTCAAATAGGATCGAAAGTAATTATAGAGCCGGTGGCATATCCTGATAAGCAATTAACAGGCGAGGTTTACTTTATAAGCCCCAAAGAAACAATCATTAACGATATAGTTTATTATCCTGTTAAAATTTCTTTTAATAATAATCTTGGCTTGAAACCGGGAATGAGCGTAGATCTTACTATTGTTTCGGAAGAAAGAAATGATGTTTTGGTTGTAAACTCAGAATCTATTTACAAAGAAAATGATAGAGAGTTTGTTTGGTTAAAAACAAAAGAAGGGAAAGAGAAACGATATATAAAAACCGGCCTTTGGGGTTCCAATGACCTAGTGGAAATTTTAGAGGGGTTAAAAGAGGGCGACGAACTTATTATCGAAAAATGAATATGAAAGAGGTGGTTTTAAGATTGGAAAATGTATATAAAACTTATCATTCAGGAGAAGTAGAAACAAGAGCCTTAAGAGGTATTACTCTTGAGATTTATAAAGGCTCTTTTTTAAGTATTGTTGGTCCTTCTGGATCAGGTAAATCAACATTATTAAATATTATGGGACTTTTAGATTTTCCAGAAAAAGGGAAGGTTTTTATAGAAGACAAAGATATAACTACCTTAGATCTTGATGAATTGGCAAAAATTCGAGGGAAAAAAATTGGTTTTGTTTTTCAGCAATTTAATCTTATTCAACATCTCACAATTCTTGAAAATGTCACTTTACCTATGCTTTTTCAAAATGTTTCAGAGATTGAGGCTCAAAAAAGAGCAAAAGAGTTATTGAGAATGGTTGGGTTAGAAGAAAAAGTGTTAAGAAGACCATATCAACTTTCTGGTGGTGAGCAGCAAAGAGTTGCTATCGCTAGAGCCTTAGCCAATGATCCTTCTATTATTTTAGCAGATGAGCCAACTGGAAATCTTGATTCTAAAACAGGAAAAATGATTATGGAAATTTTCAAGCATCTTCATCAGGACAAAAAAAGAACAATTGTTGTAGTTACCCATGATTCATATATTGCTTCATATGGCGAACAAAAAATTATTATTCAAGATGGGCGAATTATTAGTAATCACCAAACAAGAAAAGAATATATCTCATAAATACTTATATGAAAATTACACTCTTATTAAAAATCGCATTAAAGAATCTTAGAACAAGACGGTTAAGAAGTTGGCTTACTATTTTGGGAATTGTAATTGGGGTATTTTTAGTTATTACTCTTCTGTCTTTAAGTGAGGGCGTTAAGGAAAATATTAATCATCAATTGAGATCATTGGGTAAAGATATAATTTTTGTAATGCCCGGAGAGGAATCTAATCTCTTTGCGAGCATGGTGGCTGGATCAAAACTGGAGGAAGAAGATGTAAAAATAGTTGAAAGGAACAAAGGAGTAGATAATATAGTACCAATGACTTATGGTGGGGGAGTAATGCGCTATAAAGGTGAGGCAAAGCAAGTATTTTTAGTTGGGTTACCCATTAAGAAAAGTTTGGAGATATTAAAGGAATATCACGGATGGGATTTAAAATGTGGTGATTGGCCAGACCCTTTTAAGCGAGAAATAATTGTTGGAAGTCAAATAGAAAAAGATTTATTCAAGAACGATATAAAAGTTGGAGAATCAGCATCAATTAATGGAGTAAAAGTAAGGATAGTAGGAATTTTAAACTCTTTAGGAAGTAAAAGAGACGACTCAGCCGTTTATGTAGATGAAAATTTATATTGGCAAATTACGGGAACACGCACAAAGGAGCCAAATATGCTATTAGTGAAAGTAAAAGATGGTTATGATCCTGATAAAGTGGCTCAGAAAATTAAGCAGGATTTAGAAGAGCGGACAAAACGTCGGCGGGGTTCAGAAAAAGGAAAAGTGATGGTTTTGACATCCGAAAAGATGGGAGATATTGCTGAGAATATTTTAGGAACCATTCAAGCCGCTATTATCGCCTTTGCATCTATCTCAATTTTAGTAGGTGGAATAGGAATTATGAATACGATGTTTACTTCTGTAAGAGAAAGGATAAGAGAAATAGGTATTATGAAGGCGATAGGAGCAACAAACAATACCATTAGTTTGATATTTTTATTAGAGGCAGGAATGATCGGACTTATAGGAGGTATTGGAGGAACTGTTTTTGGTATTTCGTTTGCTAAAATAATAGAAATTTATTTTCGGAATCACCCCACTTTTCACTTAAAAGCCTATCTTTCTTGGAAGATTATTTTATTTGGTCTAATCTTTTCTTTTATTTTAGGATGTCTTTCTGGTTATCTTCCTGCCAGATCTGCAGCCAAATTGAGAGCAACAGAGGCTCTTAGAAGGTTTGAATGATGAAAATTCAAAATTCAAAATGACAAATCAAAATTTAAAATTAGTAAAAGAGCTTATAGGTACAGGTTATCTTAAAACTCCGAAAATTATTGAGGCTTTTTTAAAAATCAAAAGGGAAGATTTTCTGCCAGAAGATCTAAAACATCTGGCTGATTTAAATGAGGCACTTCCAATCGGTTATGGACAAACTATTTCGCAACCTTTGGTAGTGGCTTTTATGTTAGAAAAATTAGAGCCAAAAGAAGGAGAAAAAATTCTGGATATTGGGTCTGGGTCTGGCTGGACAACAGCCCTCTTGGCTTATATAGTAAGCAAAGAGGGAAATTCCAAATCCCAAATCTCAAATAATAAACAATATCAAAATCTCAATGTCCGAAATTCAAAACAAGAAAACTTAAAAGGCAAAGTTGTAGCCCTTGAAATCGTTCCAGAATTAAAAGAATTTGGCGAGAAAAATGTGGCAAAATATAATTTTATAGAAAAGGGAATAGTTAAATTTATCTGTGCCGATGGTACAAAAGGCTATCCGAAAGAAGCCCCTTATGATAAAATTTTGTGCTCTGCCTCAGCAAAAGAATTGCCAAATGAATGGAAAAAGCAATTAAAGATAGGAGGAAAGATTGTAACTCCAATAGGAAATTCTATCTGGGTGTTTGAGAAAAAAGAAAGGGAATTTATCTCAAAAGAATATCCGGGGTTTGTATTTGTTCCCTTAATTAAAAAAGAAAAATGAAGATATTTAGAATAAAAGTTATTTTTTTTATATTTTTTGTATTAATCTTGATGGCGTTAGCCTGGCTTGTTTCTGGAATTTATTCACCAAATGAAAATTTAAAGGATTCAAAAATCTTTGAGGTTAAAAAAGGTGAAAATCTTTTTACAATCGCTGACAATCTTAAAGAAAAAAATCTAATAAAAAATAAATATTCTTTTGTTCTTTATGTTGCCTTTAAAAATAAAGCCCATCTTTTAAAAGCAGGAGATTATGAAATTAGTCCAAAGATGTCAGCAAAGGAAATCGCCGATATGATTATCCAGGGGAAGAACCGTTTGATTAGAGTGACTATTCCAGAAGGATGGAATTTAAGAGATATAGGTTTTTATTTTGAAAATTTAGGGATGTTTCAGGCAGAAGAAATATGGGAAATAGCCGGTTTTCCAGCCACAGTTTATAAAGAAGATATTAATCTTCCAAAACCAAGGGACTTTTCTCAAAAATATTCTTTTCTAAAAGAAAAACCCACAAACATTGGTTTGGAAGGATATCTTTTTCCAGACACATATTTTATTTCCAAAGATGTAACAGTAGACGAAATAATTACAATGATGCTTGATAATTTTGATCGCAAGATAGATTCTCAATTAAGAGAGGAAATTAGAAAACAAAACAAAACCCTTTTTCAGATTGTGACAATGGCTTCTCTGTTAGAGAAAGAAGCGAAAACTCCAGAAGATAAAAAGATTATTTCAGGAATATTATGGAAGAGGTTAAAGTATGGAATGCCCCTACAAGTAGATGCTACTATTAGTTATATTACTGGTAAAAAAAGCGTTAAAATTAGCAGTAAAGAAACTCAGATAGATTCTCCATATAATACTTACAAGTATAAGGGGTTACCTATAGGCCCTATTTGTAACCCGGGGATGGAGAGCATTTTAGCGGCGGTTTATCCTCGAGAAACAGATTATTGGTATTATCTTTCAACTCCTGAAGGAGAAATACTTTACTCAAAAACTCTTAAGGAGCATAATATAAAAAAGGCAAAATATTTAAAGTAAAAACCTATGCCCAAGTTTTTGATTACTGTTATATTAATTGTTATAATAATAGTGGGCGTGTTGAGTTTTGTTTTTCTCTCAAAAAACTTCAGAGAAAAAACATCTATGCAATCTTCTCAGCCCACAACAGAGCAATCTGTGCACAAAAAGATAGCAATGATAATTGCTTTTCGCAGTTTTAGAGATGAGGAGTATTTTATTCCAAAAGAAGAATTTGAGAAAGGTGGTTTTGAGGTTGTTACAGTAAGTAGCGAAAAAGGGACCGCAATTGGAGCCAGTGGGGGAGATGCAAATGTAGATATTTTAATGGAAGATTTAAATGTTGAAGATTATGATGCAATTGTTTTTGTTGGCGGCCCTGGGGCATATAAATATATAGATAACAAAGAAGCACACAGGATAGCAAAGGAGGCAATAGAACATAATAAAGTTTTGGCGGCTATCTGCATTGCCCCGGCAATTCTTGCTCGGGCAGGAGTGTTGGAGGGTAAAAAAGCAACGGTTTGGTCAAATATTTTAGATAAATCCGCAGTGAAAATTCTAGAGGAAAATGGAGTAATATATGAAGAAAAGCCCGTAGTTCAAGATGGAAAAATTATAACTGCTAATGGTCCCCAGGCAGCAAGAGATTTTGCTAAAAAGATTATAGAAGCATTGAGTAACCCTGTCTGAGATTTTTTATTTAGATAAAATATGTATCTATTTTTTGTACTAATTTGAGATTCTTGCAATTTTTATATAAAGAAATAGAAACAAAGCGAATAATTTTAATACCAAAACATTATTAAAGCCAACCATGAATATTCGATTTCCTTTCAAAATTTGGGTTGTAATCGCTTTTATAGTGCTTCTCATTGGAGGATTTTTTCTTTGGAAATATTTGAAAGTACCCGAAGAAGAAATTAAGTCACAAAAGGTTGTTACAGTGACGAAAGAAGAAATTGAAAAGCCTAGGTCAATTACACTATCTACTACAAAACTCGGAATTATCCCCTCAAACTACACATTGATAGATTTTAAATTTAGTCCAAACGGTAAACACATTGCTTATGTACTGAAAGACCAAGCAGGAAAACAATTTGTGATTTTTGACAATCAAGAGGGTAAACACTATGACTCCATTTGGTATCTTACTTTTAGTCCCAATAGCGAACATTTTGCTTATGTAGCTAATGAAGGAGAAAAATATTTCGTGGTCTTCGATAATCAAGAAGGTAAGCGTTATGATGCAGTCCATGACCCTACCTTTAGTCCAGACAGCAAGCATTTTGCCTATAGCGCTAAGGAAGGAAGAAAAATGTTTGAGGTGTTTGATCACAAGGAAGGTAAGCGTTATAATTTTATTCAAGAGTTTGTCTTTAGTCCGGACAGCAAGCATTTTGCATATTCAGCTCAAGACGGTAAAAAATATCTTGTGGTCTTTGACAATCAAGAGGGTAAACCGTATGATTTTGTATGGAATCTTACCTTTGATCCAACTAGCCAACATTTTACTTATGTAGCTGAGGAGAAGGGACAAGAATTTATAGTTTTTGATAACCAAGAAAATAAAAGGTACTATGATAGGATTACGCAACTTACTTTCAGTCCAGATGGTAAACATTTTGCTTATGTAGTAGAGAAGGAATGGAAAAATTTTCTAGTTTTTGATAACAAAGAGAGTAAGTGCTATGATTCTGTGATTCTTCTTACCTTTAGTCCCAATAGCAATCACTTTGCCTACGTAGCCAAGGAGGGAAGAAAAGCTTTTGTGATTTTTGACAATCAAGAGGGTAAACACTATGACTCCATTTGGTATCTTACTTTTAGTCCCAATAGCGAACATTTTGCTTATGTAGCTAATGAAGGAGAAAAATATTTCGTGGTCTTCGACAATCAAGAAGGTAAGCGTTATGATGTCATTCGAGGTAATATTGAGGGACAAATACTCATTCAAGGTAATATTTGGGAAACAGAACCCCTCCCCGTTTTTAGCCCGGATAGTAAACATTTTGCTTATATAGCTCAGAAAAAAGGAAATTGGTTTTTAATTCTCGATAACAAAGAAATAGAACTGCATTATAAGACAGTACTTACACCCCCCACATTTACTCCGGATAGCAAATATCTTGTATATGGGGCAACGAAAGGGAATGAGATTTGGAAGGTAGTAACAGAGGTTAAAGAATTGGAAGCATATTAACTAGATTTTTAACCAGACCAAGAAGTTCCTTAGTCCTTTAATGGTCCCCAGGCAGCAAGAGATTTTGCTAAAAAGATTATAGAAGCATTGAGTAACCCTTGACAAAAGTTTTGAAATTGATAAACTAGAAATCAGTTGTCAATTTTTAATTTTGCCGCAGACAATAGGCAGCCCTTTGTGGGTATAAGGCCTATCGAGGCATTTTTTTCGATATTTCGAAATTTCGACATATCGATATTTCGAAATTTCTGATAATGTCTGCGGCAAATAGCAGACATTTTTTAATTAATACCAAATATGAGCAAAAAGAAAAACGAAAAAAAGGAAAAAGTGGAGGAGTTTAAAAAACTATTGGAGAAACAAAAATCTTTAGTTTTTGTAGATTTTCGAGGATTGAAAACAGACGAAATTAAAGAATTGAAAGAGGAGTTAAAGAAAAATGATGCCGAATTTAAAGTTTTTAAAAAAACCTTAGCAGAAATTGCCTTCAAGGAAAATAATATTAATTTTAAAAGAAAAGATTGGGAGGGACAATTAGCGTTTATTTTTGGTTTTAAAGATGAGATCACACCCTTTAAGATTGCCTACAATTTTTCAAAGAAAAACGAAAATTTAAAAATTCTTGGAGGGTTTGTCGGAGGAGAAATTATTTTTAGAGAAGAGGCCCTTTCTCTTGCTCAAATGCCTTCAAGGGAAGAATTGTTGGCGAAAGTTGTTTCTTCTCTTTCTGCGCCCTTGCAAAACCTTCATTATTGTCTTTCAGCAAATATTAAAGGTCTTGTTTATGCTCTTCAGGCTCTTGCCAGCAAATAAAATTAATTAAATAAAATTAATTATTAGTTTAAACTTATGGCAGAAGAAAAACAAGAAGAAAAACAGGAAGAAAAAAAGGAAGAAAAAGTAGAATCTAAGGAGGAAACTAAAGGCACCAAAGAGGAGAAAGAAACTAAAAAAGAAGCAAAAGAAGAGGCAAAGGAAGAAGTTAAAGAGGACAAAAACACAGAAGAAGAGGAGGTAGAAGTTCCGGAGAAATTTAAAAAACTTGTTGAGGAGATTGAAAATATGAAAGTTGCTGATTTGGCAGAATTAGTGAAGATTTTAGAAAAGAAATTTGGTGTTTCTTCTGCTCCAGTTGCTGTTGCAGCCGCGCCAGTTGCTGGAGAACAGGGAGCACCAGCAGGAGGTGGCGAAGAAAAAAACGAATATAATATTGTATTGAAATCAATTGGAGATAAAAAAATAGAAGTTATAAAAGTAGTGAGAGATATCACTGGCAAAGGATTAAAAGAAGCCAAAGATTTGGTAGACGCAGCCGCAAACGAGCCTCAAACGATTAGAGAAAAAGTAAAGAAGGAGGAGGCAGAAGAAATGAAAAAGAAACTTGAAGCAGCCGGTGCAACTGTAGAACTTCAATAAAAATTTAATCTTTCAAAGTTAAAAGCCCCAAAAAGGGGCTTTTAACTTTTTAGTGAAAAATTAAATAACTAAGAAATAAAAGAATTAAGAAAGAAAGAATAAGCGCCAATTTTGTATGAGTTTTGATAAGACGGTAAGTCATTTTAATTCTTTCCCACCAAGAATTGATTTGGGCTCTTTCGGGAAGAATAAGGGCTAAAATGCCAGAAATTCTTCCAAGTTGATTTTTATTATCTTTAAGGATTTTTTTAATCTTTTTGGGTGCAATTTCTTCTAAGTTTACGATCTCTTCTAATATCTCTCCATATATTTTTTCAAAAACCTGAGTTGTTAAAACAAAGATTTTGTCTTGAGGGATAATTTTAACTGTACCAAAATTGACAAAGGGTTTGGAAGAGAAGTGTTCGTTTCTTTGTTCTTCTAATTGTTGGCTTAAATCTAAAAGTTCGTCGTCTCTTAAAAGCAAAATTTTATTGTTGCCAAAAGAAGAAAAATGAAGATAAAAATTATTGGCATTTATGATAATTAGATGAAAGTTTCCCATCCATCTTGTCTCTCCAGCATCTAATCTTTTACCAAGTAAGGCATTTAATTTTTTGAGAGCGTTATGGAAGTTCTCTTCAGGTAATAGTTTGGTATTTTTGTAAAAATTATCCTTGATAGTTTCAGCAATCTGAAAAAAGAATTCTTGATCCTCTAGTTGAGGGTGATAAAGTTCTAAAAGGATATATAAATCTCCCAAAAAAAGAGTTTCGTTGTTTGGGGGACGAAAATGGAATGATTGAAACTGATATTCGTTTTTAAGTTTTGGGTTAAAATAAAATTCAAAGACTTTCATTAATTTTATTATAATGCTATAATAAACAATAATAAACCCCTGATAATTTCACTACCCACTACCCACTACCCACTACCCACTACTCACTATTCACTATTCACTGGACTTGGGCGTGTGGCTCAGTGGCTAGAGCACTGCCTTCACACGGCAGGGGTCGGTGGTTCGAGTCCACCCACGCCCACAGAATCTAGAATGTAGAATGTAGAATCTAGAATCTAGAATGTAGAATAATTTTGAAGAGATATAATATAGAAACTTATTGAAATTTGTAGAAATTAATGGAAATTTATTGAATATGATAGAAAAAGGCATAGTTTTTACAGAGTGGAGGTGATTGGCCCGTCTCGTTGAGAGCGGGTCTTTTTATTTCTTTTAATTGTTTGATATAATAAGAACAGAATGAGATACAGCGTTTTAGGAGAATATATCAAATGGCATTATTATGAGATGCCCAAAGAAATTCGGAGGGGCTGGTTTAATTATTTAAAGTTTTATTTAAACTATTTTTCTGTTCCCATTTTACTTAAGACATTTTTTACTCCGTGGAGAAGATATAGTTGGTCTTATGGACGAGGGTTTAGTTTTTCGCGATATTTTGAGGTATTTATTTCTAATATGTCTACAAGGATCATCGGAATGATTGTGCGCACCTTTTTAATTATTACCGGAATAATAGTTGATTTATTTGTCTTGGTTTTTGGGGCAGGGTTTTATTTAGTTTGGTTTTTTCTACCCGTCATAATAATTATTTTGTTTGTAATGGGATTTAATTATTTATTTTGATTTTAGCGGTGTAAATGATAAATTTTGATTTCAAAAATTCTAATCCATACAAATCGGTTCGCTTATCAAAAAACCTTTTATTTAGAAACGCTAAACTTTTCAGATATTTCAATTTGGCTCTTTGTCTTCTATTTTTCTTTTGGATAATTTTAGATTTTGTTACGCATTTTGATTTATATGCCATAGAAATTCCTCTAGGGCTTTTATGTCTTTCTTTGGCTTTTTACCTTCTTTTTTCCCTTTTAGATGGTTTTTATCAAGGAAAGATAAAAAATCCGCCCATCCCTCGCAGCGCTCCAGATAGCAATCTGGCAGACCTTCTTGATTTTGATGCTGCTCAGGTATTTGACTTGGCTTACAAGTTTCAGAGAAAATTTCAAATATTTCCTTTTAACGCCACGCTTTTATTTTATTCAATAGTAAAAACCAAAAATGATTTAATAAATTTTGTTTCTGCCCGTCTTCTTTTGAACACCAAAGAATTAATCAAGCATATAGAATGGTTTTTGAAACAGGGCTTTTATCAAAAATCTTTAGCAGAACAGACTTTTTCTGAAGATTTTATTAACACTATAAATCAATCTTTCAAGATTGCCCAAGAAAGAAAACACCAGAGAATTAGTTTGGGCGATCTTTTGATTGCGCTTTGTGAAACTGATAGAATTTTCCATCAAATATTAGATCAACTCCAACTTAGCAAAGAGGATATAAGAAATCTCATCGAGTGGTATGAGTTTTTAAAAGAAAAGCAAAACGAGAGCAAAAAATTTTGGTCTTATAAAAACCTTCTCAAGAAAGGGAGTTTAGCAAAAGATTGGGCAGCAGGATATACTATTACCCTTGATGAGTTTGCCCTAGATTGGACCAAAATTATCAAACAATCTAATTATCCTGAAATTATAGGTTACAAAGAAGAAATAGATCAATTAGAGCATATTTTAGCCAGTCCAGAATTAAACAATGCTCTAATTGTTGGCGAGCCAGGAGTGGGAACAAAGAACATTATTCAAGCCCTGGCAACAAAAAGCGCTCTTGGGTTAGGTTTGCCCGAAACTAACTATAAACGAGTAGTAGAACTTCAAATGTCTGCTCTTCTTGCCAAAGCCCAAAGTTTAGACGAAGCAGAGGAATTACTTCAAAAAATTTTTAATGAGGTAGTATCATCAGGAAATGTTATTTTGGTAATAGATGAATTTCACAATTATGTTGGAAAGAAAACAGGAGCAGGCGCTTTAGATATTACTAGTTTATTGGTCCCTTATTTAAGAATGCCGCAGTTTCCATTAGTAGCCCTTACCAGTTATATGGGACTTCATAGAGACATAGAGCAAAACCCCTCTTTGCTTAATTATTTTGTAAAAATAGAGGTGAAAGAGCCAAACGCTCAAGAAACTCAAAAAATGTTAGAAATGGAAATTCCAGAGTTGGAAAGTAAATATAAGAGATATATAAGTTATCAGGCGCTTAAAGATCTTATTAAACTTTCCGAGAAATTTATTACTAATGTACCTTTTCCTAAAAAAGCCCAGGAACTTTTAGAAGAAGTGTTTGTAAAAACCGCTTCTAAAAAACAACAATGGATAATGCCTGAAGACATCGCTTATCTTGTAACTCAAAAAACAGAAATTCCAGTTGGTAAATTAGAGAAAGAAGAAAAACAGATACTTCTTAACTTAGAAGAACTCATTCATAGGCGTATCATTAACCAAAATGAAGCCGTAAAGGAAGTATCGGCGGCTTTAAGGCGCGCACGAGCCCAAATTGTTGAAAGGAAAAAGCCTATGGGTTCGTTTTTATTTCTTGGTCCTACAGGCGTTGGAAAAACAGAAACAGCCAAGGCGTTGGCAGAGATTTATTTTGGATCAGAAGAAAAAATGATTCGTTTAGATATGTCTGAATTTCAAAATATTGAAGATATTCCTCGTTTAATTGGCAGCCCGGAAAATGAAGGATTGCTTACTACGCCTGTGCGGGAAAATCCTTTTTCTTTAGTATTATTAGATGAAATTGAAAAAGCGCATCTCAATATTTTAAACCTCTTTTTGCAGGTATTGGACGAAGGGCATATTACCGATGGCTTGGGCAGAAAAGTAGATTTTAAAAACACAATAATTATTGCTACATCTAATGCGGGATACAAAATTATTTTGAAGGCGCTAGAAAAAGGTAATGATTTAGCAAAAATTAAACAACCTTTACTTGATCACTTATTTCAAGAAGGAATCTTCAGGCCAGAATTTGTTAATAGGTTTGACGCTGTGGTTTTGTTCAGGCCACTTACCAAAGAAAATCTTCTAGATATTGCCCAGTTAATGCTCAACAAAATTAAAAAAGGTTTAGAAGAAAAAAGAATAGAATTTGTTATTACTGAGGCGTTAAAAGAAAAAGTGGTGGAGTTGGGATACAATATTACCTTTGGAGCAAGAAATATGAGAAGAGTAATTCAAGATAAAGTAGAAGATGCCATTGCCCAAGCGCTTTTAAAAGGAGAAATTACACCGGGCACAAAGTTTCAAATTAATCCAGAAGATTTTTCTATTGAGATATTATAAAAAGGTCGAAACTCGGAAATGACTTTGGACAACTAAAAAATTCAATAACTATAATTAATCAAAGTAAATATGGAAGAAAATTTCTCTCAACCACAATCATTTGGAAATTTTGATTTTTCTCCAACCCCAGAAAAAAAGAAGAAAAAGAAAAAAGTTATTGCAATTGTGTTAATAGTATTTTCACTGATTGCCATAGGGGTTATTGGGGTTTTGGCAGCAAGAATTTGGGATCCTTTATGGAATCCTTTTCGTCCCTCGCCGGAGTTAGTACTTGCTCGAGCAACGGAAAATATGTTTGATTTGAAAGCATATCATACCGAAACCACGGCAAAATTAGATGTAACCAATCTAGACACGCAAGAAAAACTTAAAACTACTTTCCAGATAACCAGCGACACTGATAGATTTGATAAAAATGAGCCAAAAAGTCATAGTATTTTCACCTTTAATATAGGGGCTCAAGGAGTAAACTTCATTTTAGGTGGCGAAACAATTCAGATAGGGGAAGAAACATATATAAAAATTAATAGTTTGCCGGCACCTCTTTTGATGGAACTTCAAACAGAGTTTCCTAACCTTAATCAAATTGTTGATAAGTTAAAGAATCAATGGATTAGTTTTAATCCAAAAGATTTGGGGATGAGTATGGGAATTAATTCTTTAACCCCGCAAGAAAAAGAAGAGATAGAACAAAAGATACAGGATTTAGTGTTTAAATATCCGCCGGTTAAAATTAAAAAAGAATTGCCCGACCAAACAATAGATGGACAGAAAATGTATCAGATTCTTACTGTTTTAGATAAAGAGAATATTAAACTTTGTTTTGGGGAACTGTTTAAGATCGTGAAAGAATACAATCTTTTACCAGGGGCATCATATGATGAACAAGAGATAGCAAAGTTAAATGAAAATATTGATAAGTTCTTTGATCAGGCAGGAGAGATAGAAGTTTATCTTCTTGTGGGACAGAACGATTATTTTATTCATCAGATAAAAGGAATGAAGACCATAAAAAAATTTACATCTGAAATAGATGGTGAGCCGGAAAATTTTTCAATGGAATCAACCTGGGACATTAGTTATTCTGATTTTAATAAAGAAAAGAAAATTGAAAGACCAGAAAAAAGTCAGAGTATTATGGAAATTTTTATGAATTTATTGATGGATTATTATGGAAGTTCTTCAGAAAATGAAATGTTTTATCCACAACCTGAAACTGGGTCTCCTTCAATAGAAATCCCCGGCTTTTAAATGAAAACATTCATCTTGTTAAAAAGTGCGAGGTTCAACCTCGCACTTTTGGTTGACAAAAAATGTTATGAGTGCTATAATTCTGATATCCTTAAAAGGAGGTGAGTACATTGAAAAAGTTTGTAGGGCTAGTAGTAGGACTCGGGGCGATGTTCCTGGTAGGTTGTTGTTGCTACCAGGAAATCGAGACTGAGGCAAGCCAGGTGCTGACAGGTTATGAGTTGATGGAAATCGTTCAATCTCAGACACCTGGTTTATCTCCCGGACCCTGCGGAGGGCTTGTTGTTACAAAAAATGAGTTTCATGTGTTCTCGCTTGAGACGACAATACGGCTTATTGAGGAGACTCGATGTGGGATTACATTGCCCGAATGCCGGTACGACGCGGTTATTACACTGCTAGGAAGACTGAAGGAAAGGGATGCGTTCATGTCTGTAGGATTAATGATGACGCAGGGGTCTCCGGCTTGGGCATTGGTTTTTCTTGCTTTTGATAACAGTGGAATAATCCGCCTATATTTTCTTGATCCTTACCAAGCCTCAAGAGTTCGAGAGCTTTCGCTCATACCCGAGCCGGTCAGGGTAGAGCTAATCATTTTTTAGTTTCCGCCCCCAAGGGACCCATAAGGGTCCCTTTTTTTCTTGACAGATTATTTAAAAAATGCTAATTTCTTCCAAGAATAAAGTTATACTTGACAAAAATACATAAAAAGTGTATAATTATATTACAATTTAGAAGATAAAGAAGATTATGGCAAAACAAAAAATATTCTACATTTGGCTTTCGCTAATCGTAATTGGCTCATTGTTTCAGCCCTATTTTCAGCTTTGGTTTGAATCAAAACCCACTTTTAGTTTTTCTGAAAAATCCTATATAGCTGATGCAGGAATTACTATAGAGCCTGTTTGTTCTGATGAATGTGCTTATATTGGCCAGCCCTGCCCGGGTGGGGGAGTATGTGGAGATTATGACTCAGATCCTTGTTTAGAATGTCCTCAACTTTCACCTAAACCTCCTTCTTGTACTGATGAATGTTCATATATTGGCCAGACTCAAAAAAGATGCTCTGGTAGCTATATTCAAAAAAGAATTTGCGGAGATTACGATTCTGACCCATGTCTTGAATGGTCCTCTTGGATAAACTATCAAAACTGTGAAGATCAGGGTAAAGTTTGCCAAAACGGCAAATGTGTTAGAGGGTGTACCGACGAATGCTCTTATGTAGGTCAAAAAAGATGCGCCGACAATTCATCTTATCAAGTATGCGGAGATTATGATTCAGATGTGTGTTTAGAATGGTCTTCTCCTGTAAGTTGTGGAGAAGGAAAAGTATGTTCCGGAGGAAACTGTATAACACGATGTACTTCTCACCATCATAAACAATGTTACAACAATGATGTTTACTGGTATGATTCATGTGGTAATAGAGAGGAAAAAGCATCAGAATGCGGCAGGAGTGGCTGGACAAACCAATATCAATGCTCATCTCATTATCTTAAAAGAAAATACATAAATAGAGGATGCTCAAATGCTCAATGTTATGCAAATGAGGAATGGAGAACTTATCAAGATTGTGGACAAGATG
>JAGGVA010000054.1 GCA_021158195.1 bacterium
CTATTTGGTATTATATCCGCAATATTGCGGATATAATACCAAATAGGAGTTATTTACGCAGTAATGCGGATATACCGACGTTATCTGCCATTGCCTTGTTAAAAGATATAGGAGGATATTTGAATGAATAGAGGGTCCATATGGAGGAAATGGGATTTGCATGTCCATACACCAGCCTCTTTCCATCATCAATTTAGGCTCAGCGAAGAGGAGAAGAAAAAATATCAACTCAATATATGGGAAAAGTACATTAGCGAACTTGAGAAAGTATCAGATGTCTCTGTAATAGGTATAACTGATTATTTCAGTATTGAGGGCTACAAGAAAGTATTAGAGTATAGAGGGAGAGGCAAGCTCCAAAATTTTGATTTAATTCTACCGAATATTGAATTTAGGCTTGACAAATTTGTTGCAGATAGAAGAAGACTAAATTACCATGTAATTTTTAGCGACGAAATAGGTGCAGATAGAATTGAGAGTGAATTTCTTGAGGAACTTCATATAAAAACTCATACTGGAGAAACAAGAAAACTTACTAGAGAAAATATAGAGGAAATAGGGAGAACTTTAAAAGAGCATCAAGAAACTTTTAGGAGCAAATCTGATTACATCGTTGGGTGTGAAAACATCACAGTATCCTTAGATGAAATAATAAAAGTTTTGAGGAATAAAGAATCAATATTTGCCGGTAAATATCTTCTGGTGTTGGAAGAGGGAGGATGGGACTCAATCAATTGGGCTGGCCAGGATCATCTAACACGAAAAACAATTCTTGTGCAATCGCATGCAATATTTTCTTCAAACCCAAATACCCGGAACTGGGCATTGGGAAAAAGAGATTTAAGCCCTGAAGATTTTATAAGAGAATTTGGTTCTTTAAAACCTTGCATCCATGACTCAGATGCCCACACATTTGAAAAACTCTGTAAACCCGATGAAGATAGATTCTGCTGGATTAAAGCAGATCCTACTTTTGAGGGACTAAAGCAAATAATTTACGAACCCGAGGAAAGAGTTAGGATCCAACCAGAAAATCCAGAATATAGGAAAAATATCTACACATTAGATCCAATAAAAATCAGCAATTCATGGATAAGTGATGAACTATCAATCGAGGAGCAGGAGATACCATTAAACAGAAACTTGGTTGCTGTTACAGGCGGAAAAGGAAGTGGAAAGACTGCACTATTGGATCTGATAGCAAACTGCTTTGAAGATAGATGTAGAAGAGCAGGAGAAGATAGAAATTCCTTTGTTCAAAGAATTGAAGACCAGAAACAAGATTTAGAAGTAAAAATAGAATTCATCGGGGAAGATATTGAAGAATTCTCCAAGAAACTTACAGAGCAAAGGTTTTTCCAAGATACAAAGGTTACATATCTTCCGCAAGGTAAGATAGAAGAATACAGCGGGGATAGACAAAAACTGGATGAGAAGATAGAGGAAATTATTTTCACCAATAAAAAGGTGATAGACGGAGAATATAAGCAAAAATTTGACGGGTTAAAACACGATGTGGATGAGATTACAAAACAAATCGACAAAATTAATAGAGAGATATACGAACTTGAAGAAGATACCAAGGAAGAAATTATAGCAGAAATTAAAGGTAAAAAGAGGATCAAAGAAGGAGAGCTAAAAGATAAAGAAGATAAGCTTAAAGAACTCACAGAGAGTATGGAAAAAGGTATCAAGGAAAAAATTGAAGGACTTAAGAAAGAAGAAACCCAACTACGAATAATGCATTCCAGACTTGAAAGTGTTAAAAACGAGTTAGATCAACTCGCAAGTGAACTATTGGAATTTTTGAACACTTCAGATAAAACTATAAGCGATTTGAATAAGGAATTATTAGATTTAGGGATCAATCTAGCAATTCCGCGATTGGATTTCCAACCTCAACTTGATGCAATTAAAAAAACACTCGAACTCATCCCTTCAAAAGTTGGAGAGATTACAAAAGAGATTGAAAAGAAAAAAGGACAATTAAGTCAACTTTCTGGAATTGAAAAGACACATGCTGAGCTTCTAAAAGATATAGAGGGGATAAAAGCCGAAATTGACATTTTAAAGAAACAATTAGAGCAGTTACAGGAGAAAAAAGAAAAAATAAAATCTTTTGAAAATGAGAGGGTAAAAAAATACAAGACTCTTTTAAGTAAGTACTGGGAATGGAAGGGATATTATAAAGAAGTTATTGATGTGTTTTCAACAGGTAAAAGTGAAATAATGGGTGGTATTGATTTTAAATCAAATGTCTACTTTGACAAGGACAGATTTATAGAATTTGGATTGGAAATTTTAGATCAGAGAAGAATCAATATAGATGAGATAGAAAAATGTGCCGAAATACTGGAGACTGCAATTACTAAGACTACCAAAGAGGAAATGTTTGCCTTGATTGAGGAGTCCATCCAGAAAATATTTGAGAATAAGGAACTCTTAAAAAGAACAAGAACTTCTTACGACTTCTATAAATGGGCCTTCGGTAATTATTTTTCATTAAGCACTGAGATCTTCTTTAAAGGAATATCGCTTGACAAGCTGTCAATGGGACAAAAAGGCATGGTTTTGTTAAAGCTATTTTTGGCAGAGGGAGATTATCCGTTGATTGTGGACCAACCAGAGGAGAGTTTAGATAATAAATTTATTTATGATGAGCTTGTTAATGCTCTCAGAGAAGCTAAAAAGAAAAGACAAATTATAATTGCTACAAATAATGCAAATCTTGTTGTCAATACTGATGC
>JAGGVA010000045.1 GCA_021158195.1 bacterium
AATCCAGGCAAAGAAAGCCAAGGGCGATAAAATTACCAATACCCACAGCGCTACATGCCTTACTATAAATAAGACAGCCATCAGAAGCATTACTAGCCCAGCAATAAAATTAAAGGCGAGTACAAATAAAAGTTGAAAAAATGCAGCAGACCAGGCAGATCCATCAAACCAATTTCCTCTTAGTCCTTCAAAGCTACTCAAAAGCACACCACCGGATAAACTTGAGATATTTAAAAGATTGCTATATCCAGAGGTTCCGGCAGACAAAAAGAAATTCATCACTATATTTGAGGCGTCTATAATAACTCCACATATTACAGGTGTAAAATTAATCAAGAGAGCCACAATGACAAGTCGAGGTAAGGCTTTTTTTGCTTGTCCTTCTCCTATTCTTAGGGCAATAGAAATGCCGATCCATATTACCACTAAAATAAAAAAGAGATTAACAAAATCTCTTGTTACTTGCCATCCTTCTAATACTAAGGGATTGTCAACAACTTTCACTCTTATAAACCCTGGGGTAGTAACCCAGCCCAAAATAGCATTACTTGTATAAACAAAAGCAAAAGATGCTCCAAAGATAATTGATGCCCAGGTAATAATTTCTAAAGCAATTCTAACGGGTGTTGCTAAAGTATCAAAAATAGCATATGCCTTGATTGCAAAGCCAAAAAGACCTGTTATTATTCCTCCAAGAAAACTAAACTTTCTTAAAAATCTTTTAATATTAATCCGCATCTTTTTTTGTTTCTTTGATAATTGTATCATAAAATTTTTGGAAAATAAAACTAAGATTTATCCAATTTTCAAGAGAGAGATTCTCGGGACGGCAATGAGGATCTATGTGGTTTTCTTTTAAAATTTTTTCAAGCAACTTTTTATCTAAAGGCAATTTTCTAGTTAAGTTATTAACAAGAGTTTTTCGAGGAAAGGCAAACCCTGCCTTTAAAAGTTTAAAAAATAATTTTTCATTAAGTTGAGAGGGGAAGATATGAATGTTAAAAATAGACAGAATGGCTCCATCTACCTTGGGCTGAGGATAAAAACAGGTTTTAGGTACATAGCCGACAATTTTTGCTTTTCCATAAACTTCTATGGCTGCTTTTGGCAAACTCATTTTTTTTGAACAAATCTTTTTAGCCACTTCTTTTTGTACAATCGCTGTAATTGATACAGGCTGAATTCTTTCTTCTAAAAATCTTCGGATTATAAGAAGAGCACCAGTATAAGGTAGGCTTCCAACTACTTTGTATTTTTTTATCCCTAAAGAAGAAAAATCTATTTGTAAAACATCTTTGTTGATAATTTCTAAATTTTTGAGGTTCTGAAATTTCTTTTTAAGATATAAACAAAGAGTTTTATCAATTTCTATGGCAATCACTTTTTTACATTTTTTTACAAGTTCTTCTGTAATAAAACCCAATCCAGGTCCTACTTCAACCACAATTTCATGCTTTTGAATTTCAGCAGTCCTTATTAGTTTCTCAACCACACTCTTGTTTATAAGAAAATTCTGACCCAAAGTTTTTTTGGGAGAGAACTTTAATTCTTTAGAAAGTTTTTTTAATTGAGAGGGTTTCATTTTGGGGATAAATTTCTTGACTGATCTTTTAGAAAGGGTTATATAATAAATACATCTCTATATTCTGCCAATTATTCAATTATTAACCTTTTATCTATTCCTAGTAGAAGCCAAAACGGTTTTATTAATTTATTATCTAGTTTAGCCAAGCAAAAAACCCTTGTCTTGTTTTTTGCTTTTCTTTTTGTTTTAATATTATCTCTTACCAGACATTCTGTTTTATATACCACAACTCTTGGAAGTTTCTCGCAAAATTTTTCAAACTCTTTTGTTTTCCAACAAGATGCTTCTGCTGTTTTCCCTGAAGAAGCCCTGGTGGAAGAAAATAGTTTTTTTGGTTTTTCTTCTCCGATAAATATTACCAATTATAGTTTAGCCATAGAAACCTCAGGGGTTGGATCGTATAATCCGGAGCCAGAAATAAAAGAATACATTGTCCAAAAAGGAGATACTATATCTGGAATTGCGAGAAAGTTTCATATCAGCACAGAAACTATTCTTTGGGCAAATAATCTTTCAAGTAGATCAATTATTAAGCCGGGACAAAAACTTGTTATTCTCCCAGTATCGGGGGTTTTACATCTTGTTAAAAAAGGCGATACCATCAGTTCAATTGCAAAAACCTATCAGGTAGATCAAAAAGAAATTTTAAGTTTTAATCACATAGAAGACGGAAGTAAAATCTATATTGGAGATCTTTTGATTGTTCCGGGAGGAAAAATGCCAAAGAAAACATACGTTTCTTCTCAGGTTGTCAATTCCACACTTCCAGCAACTTATTTTATTTGTCCAATTCCTTCTCCTTGTCGGATTACTCAAGGTCTTCATTGGTATAATGCTGTAGATTTTTCAAATGGTAAGTGTGGAGAACCTGTTTATGCTGCAGCAGGTGGCACAATCCAGAGAACAGGATATAATAGGATTGCGGGCAATTATATACGCATTTTACATCCCAACGGCGTGATTACTTTCTATGGCCATCTTTCTAAAATTTTAGTAACTCCTGGCCAAAAGGTTAGCCAAGGCCAGATAATTGGATATACAGGATATTCAGGATACACCATTCCTGCGGGGCCAAAGGGATGTCATTTACATTTTGATGTAAGAGGAGCAAGAAACCCTTTTGTCAAATAATATTTACGTTAAACAAGATAATTAGTTCGGTACATTAATGCCTCTTGTAAATAAGAGGTTTTTATTTTTTCTGAACCTTCTAGGTCGGCGATAGTTCTCGCTACTTTTAAAACTCTATAGAAGCCGCGAGGAGAAAGAGTCCCTTTTCTTACGCTTTCTTTTAAAACCTCCAAGCCAGATTCTTCCAGGGAGCAATATTTTTTGATCTGAGAAAGTCCCATTTCAGAATTAGTTAGGATATTTCCTTTTTTGAATCTTTGGGCCTGAATTTTCCTTGCAAAAACTACTTTTTGTCGGATTTCTTCGCTTAGATTTTCTTTTTCTGGGGAGATAAGATCTTCAAAAGGAACATAAGGAAGTTCTACAAAGAGATCAATTCTATCAATAATAGGACCTGATAATTTTCTTCGATATTTGGCAATTTGGCTAGGAGAACAGACGCATTCTTTAAAAGGATTGTTAAGATGACCACAAGGGCAAGGGTTTGAAGCAGCAACTAAAATAAATCTACAGGGAAATGTTACTTTCTGTTTTGCTCTTAACAAAGAAATAGAGCCCTCTTCCAAGGGTTGTCTTAAACTTTCGATGACATCTCGATGAAATTCTGGGAATTCGTCTAAAAATAAAACGCCCCGATGAGCGAGAGTAATCTCTCCAGGTTTAATAGGATTACCTCCTCCAACAATAGCCACCTTTGATGCAGTATGGTGAGGTGCGCGAAAAGGTCTTTGTAAAACAATAGGATATTTAGAATTAAGCAATCCAGCAATACTGTAAATATTGGTGACTTCTAAAATTTCTTGAGGAGAAAGTTCAGGCAAAATAGTTGGCATAGCCCTTGCTAAAAGAGTTTTTCCTCCTCCCGGAGGACCAATCATTAAAAGATTATGACCCCCAGCGGCTGCTATTTCCAAAGCCCTTTTAGCAAAATGCTGACCTTTGATCCATCCGATATCAAAATCATAAGAAGGTTTTTTAAAAGATAGTTTTTCCTTGAAGGGCAAAATTGAAGAACCATCTTCAAGATATTCAACCACTTCTTTTAAATTGTCGGCACCAATAATTTTAATATTTGATTTTTGAAGAAGAGAAATTAATGAAGCCTCGGCTGCATTTTCACGAGGCAAAATAATCTCTTCAAAACCGTGTTTTTCGCCGAGAAGAGAAAAAGAAAGAGCCCCTTTAATAGGCCTTAATTTTCCATTGAGAGAAAGTTCCCCCAAAATTAGACGTTTTTGGAGATTATCGGTCGTAATTTGTTTAGATGCTAGAAGATAACTGATAGCAATAGGCAAGTCGTAAAGCGCCCCTTCTTTTTTAAGATCTGCTGGTGCAAGATTAATCAATATTTTTTCTGCGCGAGAGCAAGGAGGTTTTAATCCAGAAGATTTAATAGCAGATTTTATTCTTTCTTTGGATTCTTCAACCGCTTTATCTGGCAATCCTACAAGATCAAATCTTTTAAAGCCCGAGGAGATGTCGGCTTCAATTTCTATAAGTTTGGCTTTTAAGCCCTCTATTGCTCCAGAATAAACTGACGAAACCATAAAACTTTATTGTTTTTGACATTTTAGGCAAAATCTTGCTTCGGGAAAAATTTTTAACCTATCTTGAGAAATTTTTTTGCCGCAACGCTCACATATTCCATATTTCCCTGTTTTTATCTTTCTCAAAGCATCGTTAATATCTTTAAGTTTTAACTCCAAAATATGCTCAACAGGTAGACGATTAAGATATTCTTCCACTTCATCTTGGGCAACCTCTAAGCGAGAACCTCCTGTTTCTGTTCCGTCAAATTCTGGAAACTTTGATTTCCAATTGTTTTTCAACTGTTTGTCTTTCGTGGCAAATTGAGAAAGTTGGCTTTCTACTTCTTTTTTTAACTCTTTTAATCTTTTTTCTTGTTGTTCTAAAAATTCTTTTTTCATTGAGAGAGCGAATCAATTAATTTTAAAGTGGTACCGCAACAAGTACTGAAAACAAAATATTCATTATTTAGATTAGAATAACACGCCCCAAAACAATCTTTGTTTACCAAATCAAAGTAACTCACCTGAAGATTTTTATAATTTGTCGTCTTCAATTGAGGGTTTGAGATTAACTGAGTTTTTCCAAGAAGAATGGCTAAATTTTTTATGTCTTCAAGTAAGTTTTTTTGCCAATCAGTTACACCTTTACTTATAGGAGGAGGAATTTTTCCGGTAATCATTTCTAAAGTACCAGGCGTTTTTTTCTTGGCAACAAAACCAAAAGATTTAAAGTTTATAGAGCCTATTTTGTCTGCATAAAAAACAAGGGTAAAATTGTCATCTATTGCTTCATAGAAAGTTTCTGGGACACGAAATCCCAAAGAGGTCAATATTTCTTTCGCGCCCAGATATTTGTTTTGAGATTTGTCTAAAATAACTATTCTTATAATTTTTCCTTGGGGATGTTCTTCTAAATAAAAATTATTCAATACCATTGGCACGTCTGCAAGAGAACTTACCTCTAATGATTTTGTCTCTGAGAGATTAGGAATTAAAGGGCTGGGCATTGTTGGAGGAGTGGTTGGTGTAGATGTGGGATGATCTTCAGGAGTAGTGGTAGGTGTAGAAGTTGGGGCCGGAGGTGAAGGTTGAGTTGGAGGTGAAGGTTGGGCCGAAGGTGTAGATGTTGGTGCTGGTTGCTGACGCGAGACACGCTGTTTTATTATTAAAGTAAATCCGACAGCAAGAATTAATAAAACCCCTAGTCCTATTAGACCAATTTTTACCCATTTTTGCTGAAGTAGGTTGGAAACTCCTGATTTTTTTACAAACTGTGTAGGGGGCTGAAAAGGTGGTTTAGTAGGTTGTTGGAAGGGTCGTTTAAGCGTTAAAGGAGATTCAGGTGAAGGAACCTTTTGTTCTTTTTTATCTTCTAATCCACCTCTTATTCTTTTTAAGAACTCTTCCTCTTTTCTTCTTTCTTCTTCTTGCCTTTCTCTTTCTATTTTTTTAAGAAGTTCTTCTTGCTTTCTTTTTTCAGCCAATCTCTTCAAAGCTTTTTCTGCCTCTTCTAACTCTTTTGCTGTTTTTTCTTCTGGTTTTTCTTTTAGAGGAGGCGCTTTCTCTTTTTCTTCTGTTTTTAGAGGAGGTGTTTCTTTTTGAGAGGCCTCTGGTTTTGGAGGAGTAACGCTAGACTTGATAGGCTCCTTTTCTGGCTTTTGGGGTTGGGTAAACTCTTTTTTTGTTGGAATTGCCCCCTCTTTTTGCTTATCTTCAGCACTTTTTATTTGTTCGGGCGAGGGTGCTTCTTTTGGAATTAATCCCAAAAATTGATATATCTTGTCAATAGTTTCTCGCAAAAGATTTTCTCTCTCCAAAAGGTTTTGATACTTTACATTAAGACGATTTTCTTCTAAAACTATTTTTCTCCTCTGATCTTCTAAGCGCCACCTTTTCTGTTCTATAAGGGCTCTTTGTTTTTCCAACTTAGCCCTTTCTTGTTCAATTCTTTGTTTTTCGGCTTGTTGGGCTACTCTTTCTTCTGATTCAATGTAGGCGATTTCCCTTTCAAGTTTGCTTTCTTCGTTTTTGATTTCCGCCAGTTCTTCTTCTATTTCTTCTCTTTTTTTAACAACCTTATCCTTTTCCTTTAGGATTTCTGTTTTTTGGTGTTTTATTTTTTCTATTTCTTTTTCTTTCTCTTTAACCTCTTTTTCTTTGGCAATTTTTTCCAACTCTCTTTTAACATCTTCCAGTTCTTGCTTAATTTTTGCTTCTTTTTCGGCTAATTCTTTGTATTTAAAATCTACTTCTTTTAACTGCTCCTCGACTTTAAAGAGATCTTTTTCAAACCGCCACCTTTCTTGTTCTATCTTTTCTCTTTCTTTTTCCGCCAATTGCCTTTCTTGCTCTATTTTTCTTTTTTCACTGGGAATTACTACAATAGATTCTCTTTTCTCAATAAACTTAATATTTTCTTCAATTTTTCTTTCATTTTCTAAAATTGGCTCCAAGATTTTTTGAATCCTACGACGCTCCTTCATCAAATATTCCTTTTCTTTATCTATCGGTTTTTTCTCTTCAGGCAGTTTTGCTAGGGCTTCTTCTAGTTCCTTTTTCTTTTGAAGAAGTTCTTTTTCTGTTTGTTTTTTCTCTTCAACAAACCTTCTTTCTTCTTCTTTGAGAGCAGTTTTAAACCATTGTTCTTTCATTTTTTCCTGAACCATTTTTTCTCTTTCCATAGCCCTTCGACGAATTTCCTCAACTATTGCCTTTTCTCTCTCTTTTTCTCTTCTTTGTCTCTGGTATTCTTCAATTTTCTTTTGGGCCTCTAAGCGCTCTTTGATTGTTGGAGCAGGCACTTCCTCTTTTTTGGCAGGAGTCGGTTTAGGAGGAGCAGTTTTTTCCTTTTCTTCTTTCCGTTTCTTTTGGAGAGCGATAAACTCTTTTATTTTTTCTGGCACTTCTTTTGCTTCACCTCCATACTTTTGTCTTTCTTTAAATTTTTTTATAAGTTCTAAAATTTCTGATTCGGCTAAGGTAGCCTCCCAATCTTCAAAAACAACTCCGGCTAAGTCTTTTTCCATAGTTCGGATTGCTGCTCTAGGAATTGATGATGAGGTAAATTTTGCCATAGGTGGCTTATTTCTTTGAATTGGAGAAGGGATGTTTTTCTTTGACCAACGCCAGGCGGGGTCGTCCCAGATCATCTAATTCAATAATTTTTACAGGAATAATATCTCCTACCTTCAGCACATCTTCTACCCTTCTGATTCTTTTATTACTGATTTTAGAAATATGAAGTAGACCGTCTCGTTCAGGGAAAAGTTCTACAATTGCTCCAAAATCTAGTATCTTTGTTACCTTTCCTTGGAATACCTCTCCTACTTTTAATTCTCTGGTTAAATTTTTAATCCATTCGGCTGCTTTTTTGTTTGCTTCCTCGGAAGGAGAAGTAATATAAATATGTCCTTCTGGCTCTATATCAATAGAAACTTCATATTTTTCAATAATGCTATTGATAGTTTTTCCTCCGGGTCCAATAACCTGTCCTACTTTTTCAGGGTCGATTTTTAAGGACAAAATTTTGGGAGCAAAAGGAGACAATTTTTCTCGTGGCTTATTTAACACTTGATTTGTTTTTTCTAGAATTTCTAATCTTGCTTTTTTTGCCCTTTGCAGGACTTCTTCAATGACTTTAAGCCCCACCCCCTTTATTTTAACATCTAATTGGATCGCTGTAACCCCCTTTTCTGTTCCAGCAACCTTGAAATCCATTCCACCAAAATGATCTTCTGGTCCTTGAATGTCTGTAAGTAGTTTATATTTCTCATCTTTTTGAACAATTCCAATGGCAATTCCCGCGGCTGGTCGTTTAATTGGAACACCTGCATCCATTAAAGCCAAACTAGAACTAGAAACAGAAGCCATAGAAGTAGAGCCGTTTGAAGAAAGAATTTCGGTTACTACTCTTATAGTGTAGGGGAATTTTTCAAAATCAGGAATAAGAGGGCGGAGGGCTTTTTCTCCGAGCATTCCGTGTCCTATTTCTCTTCTACCCGGTCCTCTTAAAGGTTTTATTTCGCCTGAACAGTAAGGAGGAAAGTTATAATGATGCATAAATCTTTTTTTGCCTCTAAATTCCATTCCTTCAATTAACCTCTGATCACTAGGAGAGCCGAGAGTTACAATAGAAAGTGCTTTAGTTGCTCCTCTGATAAAAAGCCCAGACCCATGAGTGCGGGGAAGTAGTCCGACATCTGCCTCAATAGGCCTAATTTCATCTAATTTTCTACCATCAGGCCTTATTTTCTTTTCCAGCACCAATTTTGTAAGTGCTTCTTTTAAAATGTCTTTAATAACAGTTCTTGCATAGCCAATCTTTTCCTCGCCAAAATTATCTTTGACAAAATCTAAAATTTCTTCTTCCAACTGGCGATTTTTTTTCTTGTTCTCAATGCTTGGTTTGGCAATAAGATTTTCTTTTAATTTTTTACCAAACTTTTCTTCAATTACTTTTCTGATTTCTTTTTGTTTTTCTGGCTCAGGAATGACTTCTTTTTTCCTTCCGCATTTTTGAGTTATCTCTTTTTGAAACTCAATCAACTCTTTTATAATTATTTCAGCCCTTTGAATTGCTTTCAGAATTTCTGTTTCATTTTCCTCCAAAGCCTCTGTTTCAATCATATTTATTAATATTTCTTTGTTTTCTTCCACGCCCGTGACAATAATATCTAATTCAGATTCTTCTCTTTCCTGATAACTGGGAGCAACAATAAACTTATTGTCTTTTTTAGCAATTCTTATGCCTCCAATTGGACCATTCCAAGGAATATCAGAAATTGAAAGAGCCAGAGAGGTGGCTAAGAGGCCGGGGAGGTCTGGGTCATTTTCTTCGTCCCAAGAAAGACAGGTAACAATTACCTGAACTTCTCTTCTTAAATGATCTGGAAAAAGCGGGCGAATTGCTCTATCGATTAGTCGAGCGGTTAAAATTGATTCCTCTGAGGGCCTTCCTTCTCTTCTAATAAATCTTGAACCAAGAATTTTCCCTGCAGCATAATATCTCTCCAAAAACTCAACCGTTAAAGGAAAAAAATCCTGACCTTGGATTTCTTGGTTTGACATAGTTACTGTTGCCAAAACGACTGTCTCTCCCAGTTGAGCAAAAACGCTCGCGTTTGCCTGTTCGGCTAAATTATTGATAGTAAAAGCAAGTTTTTTACCGTTGATTTCTTTTTCAAAGTAGATATTTTTCATATGAATTATTCAAGAATTAAGTATTTTTTGGGGGCGCTTTCTAAATCAAAAAAATCGTCTACGGCTTCTTTGAGTCGGGAAGAAGCCGAATGCGAAAAAGCAATTGCCTCTACTCTTTTTCCTTGGTTTTTTAGATATTCCACAAGGGGGAGGAAATCACCGTCACCTGAAGCCAAAACAATAACATCAACACTTGAGGCGACCCTTATTGCATCTACAGTGATGCCTACATCCCAATCCGCCTTTTTTAGTCCACCATAATATTCTTGTAAGGGTTTAATACGGGTTTCTATTCCAAGTTTTGTTAGAGCATCAAAAAAAGGTTTTTCTTCTCCTGTTTTTGTTTGCACCACATAAGCAAAAGCCCGGATTAATTTTCTTCCGGCAACTGCTAGTTTCAACACTTCTCCAAAATTTACTTTCGCGCCAAAGATATTTTTTGCTGAATAATATAAATTTTGAGTATCAATTAAAACAGCTACTCGTTGGTCTTTATGTTTGGCTTTAGCCGTAACCGACAAAGGCATTTATTTTTTTAGTCCTAATTTTTTGATTAAAGAATTGTAGCGCCTGGTGCTTTTTCGTTGAAGATATCTTAAAAGTTTTCTTCTCTTTGTTACCATTTTTAAAAGCCCTCTTTTTGAATGAAGGTCTTTTGGGTGGTTTTTTAGATGACTCAAAAGTTTTTTAATTTCTTCGCTTAAAATAGCAACCTGTACCTCAACTGAGCCAGTATCCTTCTTGCCCAATTGAAATTTTTTAATAATATTTTCCTTTTCTTGTTGGGTAAGCATATTATGATTTATTATATCTTAATTTCTAAATAAAAAAAAGAGCCAAGATTTTGCCTTCTTGTTTTTTATAAACCAAGATCTTTTTTTTGACAAGGCCTGTATTTTTTATTTTTTGAATAATCACAAGGTTATTGTGCCCCGTGAGGGAATCGAACCCCCAACCTTGGCCTTAAGAGGGCCCTGCTCTGCCAATTGAGCTAACGGGGCGCGTATTTTAAACTCTAAACTCTAAACTCTAAACTCTAAACTATAGAAAGTTGTTTAGTCGCAGACAATGGTGAAAGTACCCTTTGTCCACCAGTCTCGATATATATTTTCTACCCAATCTGCCAACCCAATACTTACTAAGAACCACCCTACTAAACTATAAGATACGTATATTATCACCATCCCAATAATTACAGAACTTATTATTCGTTTTGCCCGAGATATAGTTTCGGGATTATCCATACTAAAAATAAACATTAAAGCAGCGATTGTTATCATTAAGAGTGCTACAGGCGGAACCAATCTAAAAATAAAGAAATCTATAATATTGTCAAGGAGGACAAGAAAATGACAAAGAGTACAGGGGCAGCATGGGGTTCCACAAGGGACTAGTCCTTTTTGGGGGCAACACCTAGGAACAAATTCTCCATTAGGACAATCAACACTGGGGTTGCAATGTTGGGCTAAAGAAAAGTTAAAAAAAAGCACGCCAAAGATTATAAAGAAAATAAATAACCAAATTTTTCTCATAAATTAAATTTATTTTTAATGCCCCCGGCAGGACTCGAACCCGCAACCTTGTGGTCCGAAGCCACACGCTCTATCCAGTTGAGCTACGGGGGCA
>JAGGVA010000003.1 GCA_021158195.1 bacterium
GATGTTAAATAAATGAGGAAACTTTTTTAAAAAGTTTCCTTCTATATAATACTTATGATAAGTAAAGAAAGAATAGCAACCATAATAAAAGATTTTCACGAAAAGGGAATTCCGTGGCTTGTAGAGAGAGATTTGCAAATACCAATAGAAATCCCGATAAAAAGGGCCATTTCAATAATAGGACCCAGAAGAGCGGGAAAAACCTATTCAATGTTTCAGTTGATGAAAAAACTTTTGGAAAAGTATGAAATAACTCAAATTCTACATTTGAATTTTGAGCTAACGATTCTTAAAAATTTATCTTTAGAGGATTTGGATTTGATTAAAGAAACCTATTTTGAAATATATCCGGAGAATAAGAACAGAAAAATTTGGTTTTTCCTGGATGAAATTCAAAATGTTGAAGATTGGGAAACATTTGTAAGAACTTTGCTTGAAGAAAATATAAATGTCTTTATCTCCGGTTCTAGTTCAAAACTTTTGAGCAGGGAAATAGCAAGCCAACTTAGAGGAAGATCCTTAACATACACTGTTCTTCCATTTTCCTTTGCAGAATTTTTGAGAGCCAAGAAAATAGAACCCAAAAAATATCTGTCTTCAAAAGAAAAAGCGAGAATAATGAAAGAGCTGAGAGAATATCTCAATTTTGGGGGTTATCCAGAAGCAACTCTTTATTCAGAAGAAAGGGAAAAAATAATCACAGAAATTGTGGAAACCACAATTTATAGAGATGTGGTTGAAAGATACAAGGTTAAAAACATTAAAGCGTTGAGATTGCTTATAACTACTCTAATAAACTCTGCAACAAAAAACTTTTCTGTCCACAAGTTTTACAATTTCTTAAGATCCCAGGGAATTAAAGCGAGCAAAACAACTCTTTACGAGTACTTAGAAGCGTTAAAAGATGTTTTCTTCGTTTTTCCCCTGCACAAATTTTCTTATTCTTCAAGGAAATCTGAGCAAACACTGCCAAAGATTTATTTGGTGGACAATGGAATTTTATATATTAACGGAGTAAGAGATAGAGGTAAGCTGATGGAAAATCTGGTTTTGGTAGATTTAAAGAGAAGGGGTAAAAATGTTTATTATTACTCTAACAATTACGAGGTCGATTTCGTCGTTGCAAAAGGCAAAAAGATCGAGCAACTTATTCAGGTTTGCTATGATATTTCAGATTACGAAACAAAGGAAAGGGAGATAAAGGGCTTACTAAAAGCAAGCAAAGAACTAAAATCCAAAAACTTGCTTTGCATTACCTGGGATTATGAAGGCGTTGAGGCAGTTGGCAAAAAGAAAATTAGATTCGTTCCCTTATGGAAGTGGCTACTTGATTTTTAATTATGCATGGGTTACTTTTATATATTTTTCGACCCATATATGGATTATGAGAAAAGAGGAAATATTTGAGATATTGGCAGACACAAATTTCTGGTTTAAGGAGATTGAAACTGGGATAAAGAGAGAAGATTATCTTTCTCTGATAAATCAAAAGATTAGAACTGAAGAAACTTTAGTTCTTTCTGGGGTAAGAAGATGCGGAAAATCCACAATTCTAAAACAATTTGCAAAATCTCTCGAGGTAAATAAAGAGAGAATTTTAATTGTTGATTTTGAGGATTACAGATGGAAGAGCAGGAAGTTAAAATTACTTGAAGAAATATGGAATACTTATTTAGAGTACATGCACCCGAAGAAAAAACCCTATATTTTTCTCGATGAAGTTCATTCCATAGAAGGATGGGAAAGATTTGTAAGAACTTTGAGTGAGAGAGACAAATCTTGTGTTATAGTAACAGGTTCCTCCTCGAAGTTATTGAGCAAGGAATACGCTTCTTTACTCTCTGGAAGATACATAGAGTTAAACATTTATCCGCTCTCTTTCAAAGAATTTTTGATATTTGAAAATCTTTCTTTTACCTCAAAAAAAGAAATTATAGCAAACAGAAGGAAAATTTTAAGCAAACTCAATGAATACATAAAGGTCGGGGGGTTCCCGAAGTATGTTTTAACAAGGGATATAGACTTGCTTCGCTCTTATTTTGAAACAATAATAGTAAAGGATGTTGCTGAAAGACATGAGATAAAGAGAATAGACAAGTTAAGAAATCTTGCTTCGTTTTATCTTTCTAATTCCGGAAAAAAGATAACCTATAACTCTGTTTCAAAATTCCTTGAAATGCCTTTGCATACTGTAGAGAGATATTCTTCTTATCTTCAGGAAGCTTTTGCCTGCTTTTTCTTGCCAGCGTTTTCTTATTCATTAAAAACCCAAGAAAAGTTGCCGAAAAAGGTTTATTCTATAGATACGGGACTTTCAAATGCTGTTGGGTTCAGATTTTCAGAGGATTTTGGTAGGTTGATGGAGAATGTGGTTTTTCTTGAGCTTAAAAAGGCCGGGAAGGAAGTATATTACCACTATGATCCAGAAATAGATTTTGTGGTTAAAGAAGGGAAAAGGATAAAAGAACTTGTTCAGGTGAGCTATGCTGCTTCCAGAGATGAAATTAAAAAAAGAGAAGTGGAAAATCTAGTAAAAGCAAGCAAAGAGTTAAAATCCAAAAACCCGCTTTGCATTACCTGGGATTACGAAGGAAAAGAAGAGATTAAAGGCAAGAGGATTAAGTTTATTCCTTTGTGGAAGTGGTTGCTGAATATTTAGCGGTGTGGTAACATTCATCACCACAAAGTTATAAATAGTATTAAAGGCAAAACAAAGTGTGGTGATGAAGATGGTTGGAGAAGGATATGATGGGCTAAGCGAGAAAGAGAAGTACAGAAGGGCAATAGGAGAGTACAAAGTAAGAGATGAAGATTTACAAGAAGCACCAGACGAATTTGCTGGGTTTTATATACCAAAAGAGATACCAAGCTGTATGGCGGGAGGTAAATACAAAAAAGACCCTACGATAGGAATTAGAAAACCATCACGTTACGAGTGTTTTATTATTAACAACGGTGAGATAATTGCAAAACGTAGAGGCTTTGTATGGGAGGTTCCATATAAAGTAGTGGAGAGAGCTATTCAAGAAATTAAAGAAAAAGGTATAGAAAATGTATCTGGCAGAACAAAGTTGTTAATAGATTTGGCAAAAGAAGAGCAAGTAGTAGAGAAAGAAGAACGGAAAGGGACAGAGTGGTTTGAGGCCTTTGACTATAACTTCCGCAAGGAGATGTATGAGAAGTTTTGGATGGTAGATTCTGTAAGAGGAGAAGTAACAAGAGAAGGGCCATTGCAACTTGATTTTCAGTATATGATGAACAAGAGTTTTGCAATGCTTTCTTAAAGTTACTTAACTTACTTAACAGCAAATAAAAGAAATCTCATCCATTTTTTTTAATTTTTCTATTTTTTCATCTCTTTGCAATCTTCCACATCAACTCAAAATACTTCAAAAATTGCTTCGCAACTTCCTCATTCTCTATCCAAACTGTTATGGGCTTCTCGCTCCACAAATAAATTACAAGTTTGTTCGAGTAAATCGTTAAACTCGCCGGAGAAAGATATTCTTCTGGAAGGTATTTAACTTCCAAAAGCTTATATTTCTTCAGAATTTTCTCCTGTGATTTTACCGAGAGCATCTTTATTTTTATCCCGAGCTTTATCCTTTTCTCTGTGAATTGTGGCAAAAAATGCTTAAGCAGATCTTCAGTTCTGTCTATTGCAGTACATATAACATAAACCGTCTTTCTCTCTTTTAACTCATCGTTGTAAATGGTTTTTATCCCTTCCTTTCCAAAAAGGATTTGGGCATTTAGCTTTTCTTTCCTTTCGGAAATAGTTTGTAAAGTTGGTAAAATTTTGATCAATTTTTCCCTAACTTTCTTTATAGAATTTTCCCTTTCTTCCAGAATTTCAAGCAGTTTTAAAGGGGTTGAAGCCTTGTAAAATGTTTTTCTTTCTTTCTCTATCCATCCAACCAATCCAAACTTTGAAAGCCTTTGCAATAAATCGTATGCTGTCCTTCTCTCTATTTTCATTTCCTTTGCAAGTTTACTTGCAGTAGCTTCTTGAAGAGTAAGCAAAGTTAAATACACTTTTGCTTCATTTTCTTTCAGCCCCATGTTTTTTAATGTTTCAATCTGATGAGAGATTTCCATAATTATTGATTAAACTTTTCTTAATTTAAAAGAAGAAATTGGAAGATTATTATTTAAATAACATTATGAAATTTACTAACCAGTACTAATAAAAAATTGAAAAATAGAGAAAAATAGGTAGAAGTTTTAAGCAATTTTGATTGTGCCTTCCGAAAAAGCATTGGAAAAAGAGCTTAAAGGAATAGAGGTATGGGATGTAGAAAGGATAATGGAAGAATTGGCGGGAAAATAGAAGATAGCAACTTTTTGCAAAAATTTAAATACTATAATTGTAATTACTATAATTATGGTTATAGTAAATAGGACTACGGATAAAAAGAGGATAGAAAAACTCAAGCCGCCAATACTTGTTTATGGAAGGAGAAAAACCGGAAAAACATTCTTTGTGAAAGATTTTTTTGGTGATGCTTATTATTTTTTTGTAAGAAGAAACAGAAGTATTTACTTCGAGAATAGAAATGAATCAATTACTTACAAGGAGCTAATAAGAATTATAGATGAATTTAAGGAAAAAACGATAATAGTTGACGAGTTTCACAGATTGCCGGAAGAGTTTTTAGATTGGTTGCATATAAAGTCTCCTAAAAACCTTGTGCTCGTAACATCGACCCTTCACTTAGCAAAAAATTTGCTGGAAAAGAGTTCCCCGATTCTTGGCTTGTTTTTAGAGTTTAGGATGGATTTGATAGACGAGCGGGATATCTTGCTGAATCTTAAAGAAAAAATCAGAGATTATAAAAGATTGATTGAATTTTCAACTTACCTAAGAGAGCCGATGCTATTAAAATGGTTTGGCATTAGCCTTACTTCCATGCTGAAGAACTTAAAATTAGTTATACCTTCTCTTGTAGGAGAAATTTTTGCAGAAGAAGAAAAAGAACTTTCAACGAGATATGAAGGGATAATAAGGGCTCTAAGCTCCGGAAAAACCACGCTTTCAGAAATAACCTCTACCCTTTACTCCAATAAACTCATACCGAAGCAGGATGTTTCCTCTGTAAAGCCATACCTAAATACTTTGCTCGAAATAGGACTGGTAAAGAGAATCCCGGAATATTTCGGAAAAAGATATTATTACTTTGTTTCCTCTCCCGTAGTAGATTTGTATTACTATCTTGACGAGAAGTATAACTTTTCAGAAAGAGATCTTGAGGAAAAGTATATAATTGAAAAAATTCCCATGCATGTTGAAGATTTTCTGAGAGAACTTTTGGGCAAAATCTTTGGAATGAGAGTCTTTCTCATAAATAAACCGAATCTGGAAGTGGACATAGCATTAGTGGGATTTCAAAAACTTAAGATTGTTGGAGAAGTTAAATGGAAGAAAAGGGTTGGTAGAGCAGAAATGAAGGAGATAGAAGAAAAATTAGGAAAGTTTAAAGGATGCAGAAAGATTTTGATTGTGCCTTCCGAAAAAGCATTGGAAAAAGAGCTTAAAGGAATAGAGGTATGGGATGTAGAAAGGATAATGGAAGAATTGGAGGTAAAGAAAGATAAGTCTATGGTGTAAACTATATTAAGATCTTGAATTAACTAATCTCTTTATTACAAAATCTTTCACTACATCAAAATCCGGTAATTCTTCCAGAACAAAAGGTTTTAATTCAACTTCCCATATCGGTTTTATTTCATTGATCTGTTTTTTTATCAAATTAGAATTAAAACTCATGCCAAATATCTTTAATTTTTCTTTCACAAGTTTTTTATCGAAGTTTGAAATTCTTAGCAAGAAAAATAAATCATAAAGGTCTCTCGCATTTTTTCTCGCCAGTAATGAATGTATTTTTTCTGCTATCATTTCTTTTAATTTTAAAATCTTAAGGGAGAATGGTTTAATGTCTATGTAATCCGAAACATAATTTTTCAAGTCAAAACCTGACAAAACTTTATTTCTCAAACTCACATCTATTCTTACCGTATTGTAAGAAGTAAGGATTCCCTTAAATCTTAACTTGAAGAGTACGCTTGTTTTCAGTTTTTTTATGTTTATTTCAGCATGTTTTTCAGCTATTTTTATGATTTTATCTTCTATATTTTCTTTCGGATCAAGCAGAGTAAAATCCAGATCTTCAGAAAATCTTGGCATGTTATAAAGCTTATACAATGCTGTACCTCCTTTAAAAACAAGATTGTTGGTAGCCTTAAAAATGTAATAGAGCAATTTATCCTGAAAATAATCCTTTTCTATATGCTCTCTATTTTTCAATCCCTTTTTCTTCCCTATTTCTAAAAGCATTTCCCTATCCATTTTCAATCAACCTCCATTTCTTATTTTTTTTCCCTCTTTTTGTTTTTAACGGATCAAGAAAAATATATCTGTTATTGATGAATGTTTTCAATTCATCATAGACCCTATATCCGTTTCTTTCCGCAAGAAAACCTACCCTTTTTATTATTGAGCTTTTTTTTATTTTCTTCAGGTAGGAAATAAGTTTATTTAAATCTACTTCAGAAAATGCCTCTTCAATTATTGATAAAGGAACAACTCCTATTGAATCTATTATTGCTTTTTCTATTGTAGCAATAGGAATCTTAAAATTTCTATAATTTTTTAGTTCAAAACCAAAAAAATACTTTGTTGGAAAATAGCAGATTTTTTGGATAAAGTTTATCTCTTTTTTTGTTTTTGTAGTAAAGCAGAAAACGGAATTTGGTATTTGGGTTATTGATTTATGAAATGATAAGGCTGAAATGCTGGAAATATAGCTCGGCCTTAAAGCAAAGGTGCTTACGAGAAATGCATCATCATGCAAAGTATAAACATCCCTCATTATTTTTTTAATAACCCCCTTTTCAACTTCTCTTTTCAGAAATTTTTTTGCATAGTCCTTGCTTTTTATTATCTGCAGTACATCAGACAGGCTAAATGTGGGAACATTTTTAAAGTGATCCAAGATTTTTAGTTCGTACATAAATACAAGGTTTGTTTTTTAATATATAAAACTTTTTTGTTAAGAAAGTGAATAAAAATATCTACTTTTTAATTAAATTTGTATAAAACCGCTCTTACCTGAAAACGGCAAAATTATTATTTAGAGAAATTGTAACATTGGTTTGATTAAATCTTCCTTTTTGTGGTAACCTTCACCATTTAAATTTATGGCAGACAAAAAGCTTTTAGGAATAACGATTTTGGTAATTGCAGTAATAGCGGTAATAGGAGCGATTGCGGTTTTCTATACATCTACACCATCAGGAGA
>JAGGVA010000064.1 GCA_021158195.1 bacterium
ACGAGAACTGTTCTCGTTACATTGATTTTATGAAATTAATCAAAAATGTGCCATTTTTGAAATTTAGGTCCAGAAAGATAGATTTATCAAGGGTTTTCGAGAGGTGGTTTCTTGGGGACTGTCCCCAACAAAAATGGTGCGAGGTTGAACCTTGCAATTTTTTATTTTAAAAAAGGGGCAAAACTCTTGACAAAAGAGATGTTATGCTATATCATAGAACAACTTTATGAGTATTTTCAGAAAACTGATTTTTGGGATTTTCCTCCTCTTTATTGTAATAGGAGCGATTTTACCTTTTATTGGAAAGGCTCTTGCTGATGAAGAAAAGCCAATAATGAACTTTGTAAAAACGCCTCCAAAAGACGAGAATATTATTGTTCAGAACAACACAGTTTTGAGCAATGCTACTCATTATTATAGTAAGCCATCGGCAAAAATTTTAGTAATTGTTACAGGATATTCTTCAGATCCTCTTGAAACCGACGATACTCCATTTATTACCGCTTCAGGAACATTTGTTAGAGAAGGAGTGATAGCAGCCAACTTTCTTCCTTTTGGAACAAAAATCAGAATTCCTTCTTTGTTTGGAGACGAGATCTTTGTTGTAGAGGACAGAATGAATCCCCGCAAAAAGTTTCAAATAGATGTGTGGTTCCCTACAAAAGAAGAAGCAATAAATTTTGGGGTTCACAAAACTTATATTGAAGTTTTAGAATGATAGAAAAAGAAAGCCGACGACGAATAAAAACCCGCCTTTGGCGAGGTTTTTTTATGCTTGAAAAAACAGAGAAACCAACTTATGATAAATAGAATATGATTCATTTTATTAAGGGCAAAATCACTACCAAAAAGAAAGATTATATTATTTTAGAACGCCAAGGGATAGGTTTTAAAATTTATCTCTCAGAAAAAAATTTAGAGAGATTGCGCGAAGGAGAAGAAAAAACAATATATACACATCTCGCTTTCAGAAATGATAAGATTGAGCTTTATGGGGTGCTTTCCCAAGAAGAATTATATCTTTATCAGATTTTTGAAAGAATATCAGGCATAGGGCCCAAAGGTGCTTTAACCCTTGCTTCTGTTGGTAGCCTTCAAGATTTTAAAAAGGCAATTGAGGAGGGAAATTTTAGTTTCTTTGAAGGTATAAAAGGAATAGGTAAAAAGAAAATTCAAAAAATTATTTTGGAGATAGGAGGAGAGTTAAAAGAAATTTCAAAAAAGAAAGATCAAGAGGTAAATAAAAAAGCGCTAAAGGCTTTAATTTCATTGGGTTTTAGTAAAGCAGAGGCAAAAGAGGCGTTGTCTTTAATTCCAAAAGAGATAAAAAAGACAGAAGATCGGGTTAAAGAGGCTCTTAAAATCCTTTCTCAAAATTAAATGTTTCTAAAAGAGATAATAAAAAGAGTGATTCCCAAAAGAATTTTGCGAGGATATCATTATTTATTGGCTTTTTTGGGTTCTTTGATATATAGACAACCTTCAAAGAGTTTAACTGTGATAGGGGTTACAGGAACCAACGGCAAATCTACTACGGTAAAAATGATTTCTCAAATTTTAGAAGAGGCAGGGTTTAAGACGGCTTATACCTCCTCAATAGAGTTTAAAATAGGAAGGAGTGTTTGGCAGAACAAATTTAAAATGACAATGCCGGGCAGATTTTTTCTTCAGAGTTTTTTGAGAAAAGCAAAAAAAGCAGGGTGCCAATACGCAATTATAGAAGTTACCTCAGAGGGGATTAAACTTTTTCGTCATAAATTTATAGATTTTGATATTGCCCTTATTACCAACTTAAGACCGGAACACATTGAAAGTCACGGGAGTTATGAGAATTACAAAAAAGCCAAAGGAGAACTTTTTAAATCTACAAAGAAAATTCATATTATAAATTTAGACGAAAAGGAATCAGAATATTTTTTAAGTTTTCCCGCGCAAGAAAAATGGGGATATGGAATAAATTTTGACAGCGCCAAATATAGAAAAAAGATAAAAATTCTTCAAGCAAAAGATATTCAGATTCAGAATCAGGGGGTAGAATTTTCGGTTAAAGGAGAAAAAATTAAATTGTCTTTGAAGGGCAAATTCAACATTTATAATGCTTTAGCAGCAATTTGTGTTGGGCTTTCTCAAGGGATTGATATAAAAACAATTAAAAAGGGGTTGAAAAAGATAGAAAAAGTGCCTGGAAGATTAGAAGAGGTAATTTCTGCTCCTTTTAAAGTATATGTTGATTATGCTCATACCCCTGATGCCCTAGAAGAAGTTTATACTACCCTGAAAAAAGAATTATCTCAAAAAGGAAGGCTGATCTGTGTTTTTGGTTCATGCGGTGGAGGGAGAGACAAATGGAAAAGGCCGTTGATGGGAAAGATTGCTGAAAAACATTGCGACAAAATCATTTTAACCAACGAAGATCCATACGACGAGGACCCAAAAGATATTATTGAAGACATCGCCAAAGGAATTGAGAAAAAAGATAATATTATAAAAATTATTGAAAGAAAAAAAGCAATTTTAGAAGCACTCAAAAAATCCAAGCCAAACGACATAGTAATTATTACAGGTAAGGGTTCTGAACCATGGATGTGTGTGAAAGGTAACAAGAAAATTCCCTGGGACGATAGAGAAATTGTTAAGGAAGCGTTCCAAAAATTAAATCAAACCTATGGAAAAATTTAGAATTCTCCCTCACACTGCAGATCTTAAAATTGAGGTTTTTGGCAAAGACCCAAGAGATCTTTTTAAAAATGCAATGACTGCAATGTTTCAAGCGGCCGGCTATGTTGGCGAAGGAGAGATTCTAAAGCGCAAAGTTAAATGTGAGGGGATGGATTTACCTTCTCTTTTAGTTTCATTTTTAGACGAAGTTCTTTATTTAAGCGAAGCATACGAAGAAGTTTACAACGAAATAAATTTTAAAAATTTTTCAGAGGAACAACTAGAAGGGATCTTGGTGGGATCTCCCCTTAAAGAGAGAGAAATGGTAATAAAAGGGGTAACATTCCATGAACTG
>JAGGVA010000065.1 GCA_021158195.1 bacterium
AAGAAGATACAGAAGACAAGATGAAATTGGCACACCCTTCTGCGTAACAATTGATTTTGACACCTTAAAACAAAATGATGTTACTGTTAGAGACAGAGATACAATGGAACAGGAGAGGGTTGGGATAGAAAACTTGACTCAATATTTGAGCGAGAAACTTAACGACAAAGCCTTTTAAAAATAAGGCGCCGATAAATGATGAAAACTAAATCTTCGGTGATTGAAAAACTTATAACTATAGACAATATCAAGGACGCTCACCGAGCAAAGATTTATTATCAAATTTATTCTTCCACTCAAAAATCTGCCAAAAAAGAGGCAGATTTTATTGTTAAGGTTTTAAATCTCCAGAAAGGTAGTAAAGTTTTAGATCTTGGCTGTGGCTTTGGGAGACACTCAATAGAATTAGCTGAAAAGGGAATGAAGGTAGTCGGAGTGGATATTTCAAGAAGCTTGCTAAAAATTGCAAAAGAGAGAGCGAAAAAGAGGAGATGTAAAATAAAATTCCTCCAGAAGAATTTTCTGAAAATTTCTTTTAAAGAAAAATTTGATGCTGCAATAATGATGTTAAATACCTTTGGCTTAATGTCTGATAAAAACAATGAGCGTGCTTTAGAGATTCTCACAAACCTTTTAAAACACGGAGGCAAGTTATTAGTTGATCTCCGAAATCCGGGAAGATTAAGAGAGGGGAAAATTTATAAAAACCCAGAGATAATAAAAGGAGTGAGGGTTTGGACAGGATGTGTTTATGTAAAGCAGCAAAAAAGAGTGATCATTAAGCGCACATTATATCTAAAAGACGGAAAACAATATACTTATATTCTAGCTGTTCGCCTGTATTTTCTCTCAGAATTAAAAAAGCTTTTGTCAAAGCACGGGTTTAAGATAACAAAAATTTTCGGAGACTTTTCCGGTAATCCCTACAGAAGAAAAAAATCTCCCAGATTAATCGTGGTTGCTGAAAAGAAATAAACCCCGCCAATTATTTTGACGGGGCTAAGTCTACGCTAACTTGAAACCTTTCTTGTTCAATTTGGAGTTCTACGGTGGCATGTGTCCATCCTTGCCGAGGAACATGAGTGAGTTCAACTCTTGCTCTCCCCCGAAAACATCCTTCTAGCCAGAAAAATCCAGTGATTGTTTCTTTAGCCTCATCCAGCAACTCCTCAGGGGTTAGCGGCTCTTCAAAAAAGGGGCTTGTAGGGGTGATGCTTCCGAAAACTCCGTGCGTCTTCCCGATTTTTCGAAGAGCCATCTCCACGGCTCTTCGTCCTGCCTCTTCCCATTCCTTTAGCTCCTCTAGCATATTCTCACCTCCAAAGCCAGTTTATTATATTATAGCCATAAATTAACAATTTGTCAACCTTTTTGTGATTTATTAAAATAAAAAATGTAACGAGAACTGTTCTCGTTCCATTTTGCAGAGATTCTTCTGCTGCAATTTTTTATTTGTGTTATAATAAAAAATATGGGGATTTTGGAAATTATCAAAAAAAGAAGAAGTATTAGAAAATTTAAGCCAGATCCAATTTCAGAAGAGGTGCTTGATAAATTGGTTGAGGCATTAATCTGGGCGCCGTCTGCCGGAGATTTGTAGTCAAGAAAATTCTATTGGGGACTTACCGCCTGAGGACAATCCCCACAAATTCCATCCAAAAATTTTTAATAAAGATTTTTGTTTTTATTCTCCATAAAAAACAGTCCTTGAAAAATAAGTTCCAAAAACCCTTGATAAGTTTGATTTCCTTCTTAAATTTCTTAAGACGAGACGTTTGATTATTTTTAGATTATCTATGCATAATAATCTTGTTCTGAAAAATCGAAAGCTTATTATTGTTCTAACAATTCTCATAATATTGGCTGGAGGAGGTCCTTTGATTTGGAAATATTTTCGATCTTCTTTTGAGACAACAAAACCAGAAAGGAAACTTCCTAGAGAAGAAAAAGAAATAAATTATGCAGATATACTTAAGCAGATGTTCCCTGGCAAAGAACTGGTTCAAACAGAAAATCGAGAAGATTGCTTTTTTGATAAAAAATCGCAGTTTGATAGCCATTTCAATATTTATTGCATAGAGAAAGCAGTTGAAGGATATTTTACCGGAAAAGACAAAGAAACCTTACTTTTAGTTGTTCGTTTTGGCACAGAATTTGTTGACGCTGATTATAGTGTAAATAGGTTAAGAGAAAAAACAATGCCTATCAACGCTCATGCAATGGGCATGTACCATGCTTTCTTAGCACTTTTTGATCTTAAAGGCCAAAAACTTCTGACAGAGCCTTTTGTATTTAACGACATAAACGACAAATTATTCTGGTCAGAAAGGAACGACCATTTAATTGCTGATTCGGGTGAAGTTATTTTTTATGACTGCAAGGATAGCACCTACATTCTTTTTAACGGAAAAGTTGCAGGTCAAGGATGGTTTTCAAGCTTTCTCAAGCTTCTTAGGGTAAAGAATGGAAAATTTGAGCAAGTATGGCCTAATGGAGAATGGCCAGGGGCGTATAAAGAAGTGATAGCTCAGGAGGATAGACTCTCTGTGTATGAATTACAAGAATATTTGCCCCACTTTACGCCAGAAGAAGTAACTCCTACAGAAGGAGAACCCAAACACCTTTTCGATCTTTATTGGAAGAAAGATACCTGTAGCTTTGAGAAAAAATAATCCTCCACGAAACCAGGCCTCGTTGATATTATGTTTAGCTCAGCTTTTTCACACTAAAGCTTGGAGGAGGTAAAAAATGGAACGAGAACTGTTCTCGTTCTATTTTGCGAAGATTCTTCCTCTGTGATTTTTATTTATGTTATAATAAAAAATATGGGAGTTTTAGAGGTAATTAAAAAAAGGAGAAGTATTAGAAAATTTAAGCCAGATCCAATTTCAGAAGAGGTGCTTGATAAATTGGTTGAGGCACTAATCTGGGCGCCGTCTGCCGGAAATAAACAGATGAGAAAATTCTTTTTTGTTTTTAATGACGAAATTAAAAAAGAAATTGCCCTGGCTTCTTTGTACCAGATGTTTATTGAAAAAGCGCCGCTTGTAATCGTTGCTTGCGGAGACAAAAACATTGAAAGGTATTACGGCGAAAGGGGGCTTGAGAATTATCTTTTTTGCGATGTTGCTGCCAGCGTCCAAAATCTTTTATTAGTAGCAGCAGAGCAGGGTTTGGGAACTTGTTGGATAGGTGCATTTGACGAAAAGAAAATTAAAGAAATCCTGAACCTAGAGGAAAATCTTTTGCCGGTAGCGATTGTTCCTGTGGGATTTCCTGAAAAAATTCCTTCTCCGCCCCCAAGAAAAGAAATAAACTCTCTTATTCAAATTATCAAATAAAGGTCGTTCTACTACCCACTACTCACTATTCACTACTCACTAACCTATGGCAGTAATAAAAGTAAAAGAACTTATCGGGACCTCGCCAAATAGTTTTGACGAAGCCCTTCGCAATGTTATTGCTCAAGCGGCTGAACAGAAGAAAAATATTACCGGGGCAAAAATAATTGGCCAAACAGTAGAAATTAAGGATGGCAAAATTGTAGAATACAAAGTTAATGTAAAAATTGCCTATCTTTGGGAAAAAGAGTTGCATCAATAAGAAAGGCCGTTTCGGAAAGAAAAAATATGCATCGCATAATAAGTTTTAAAAATGGGCTAAAAGCCCTTTTGATTCCTTATAAAACCACGGCTACGGTTAGTGTTTTGGTTTTGGTGAAGGTGGGCAGTAAATATGAAAAGAAAGAAATTAGTGGCATCTCTCATTTTCTTGAGCATATGCTTTTTAAAGGGACTAAAAAAAGACCTACCCCAATTGAGGTTGCTGAAACTTTAGAAAAAGTGGGCGGAGTATTTAATGCTTTTACAGGAGAGGAATATACAGGATATTTTGCCAAGGTGGCTTCTGAGCATTTAGAACTAGCAATTGACTGGGTTTCGGATATATATCTTAATTCTCTTATTCCTCAAAAAGAAGTAGAAAAAGAAAGGAACGTAATTATTGAGGAGATTAATATGTACAACGATAATCCGGCTGCAGATGTACAGAGATTATGGAAGAAGGTTTTATACGGAAATCAACCAGCCGGATGGGACATTGCTGGTACAAAAACTACTGTAAGAAGGATTTCTCAAAGAGATCTTCTTAATTATTTTAAAAAAAATTATCTTGCCTCAAATACTCTGATCTCTCTTGCAGGAAATTTTCAAGAAGCCGCGGTTCATAAAATATTAAATAAATATTTCAAAAATATTCGAAAAGGAACGCCACTTAAAAAGCCTGCTGTAAAAGAAAGCCAGAGTCGTCCGGCTACGATTGTTAAATCTAAAGAAACCGAGCAAACACATCTTTGTCTTGGGTTTCGGGCATATAATATTTTTCATCGTAAAAGATATACGGTTTCTTTGCTTTCAGAAATATTGGGCGGAATGATGTCTTCACGAATGTTTGTAGAGATAAGAGAGAAGAGAGGTCTAGCATACTATGTTCATTCAAGTTACGAAGCTAACCCGGATACTGGATATTTAGTTACTGCCGCCGGGGTTGATAATCAAAAAGCCAGAGAGGCAATAGAGGTGATTTTGCAAGAATATAAAAAAATAAGAGAAAAGGGCGTAAGCGAGGAAGAATTAGAAAAAGCAAAACAGCACTTAAAAGGTCGTTTGGCTCTTTCTTTAGAGACCTCAGACGCCCTGGCTTCTTTTTATGGCACTCAATATATTTTAACAGGGAAAATTAGAGAAACCAAAGAAATCTTTCAGAAGATTGATAAAATCAAAAAATCGGATATTTTAAAAGTAGTCCAAGATTTATTTGTTCCAGCCAAACTCAACTTGGCATTAATTGGCCCTCATTCAAATAGAAAAGATTTTCAAAAATTATTAAACAAATTCTAAAATGGATAAACAAAGCCAATCTCCTAATTATGAGCAGCCAAGAGTATTAGATATTTCGTGGGCAACGATTATAAGAATTATTGCAGCCCTTGCTTTTCTTTATTTTGTTTATCTTGTCAAAGATCTCTTGGTTTGGTTTCTTTTTGCCTTAGTAATTTCTGTGCTTTTTAACCCGGCCGTTAATTTTCTTCAAAAATTAAAAATACCACGTGTTCTTGCGGCTATTATTGTTTATGTTGGCATATTCGCCTTGCTTGGCTTTCTCATTTTTAAAATGGCTCCTCTTTTATTTTTAGAACTAAAAGAGTTCAGCGTACGCTTTCCAGAATATTTTAATAAAGCAAGCCCTTTTTTGCGAGGACTCAATATTAAAGCCTTAGAAAGCTTTGATGCCTTTATAGAGACAATAGAGAATACTCTTTATAATGCTTCGACTAATATTTTTACTGCTGTTGGTTCAATTTTTGGAGGAGTCTCTGCCTCAATTACTATTTTTGCTCTTGCCTTTTTCTTATCTTTAGAAGAAAAAGGAGTTGAGAGAACACTTTATCTGGTTACGCCAAGAAGACACAAAGATAAGGTTCTGAAAGTTTGGACAAAAACACAGAAAAAGGTATCTCTGTGGTTTGCCACAAGAATTTTAGGAATGATTTTTGTGGGAGTTTCTACTGCTATCGCCTGTTATGCCCTTAATATTAAATATGCAGCATTTTTTGGGCTTTTTGCCGGTCTTTCAGATATCATTGTTACTATTGGTCCATTGCTCAGTGGCGGCATAATAGCAATCATTATAGCCCTAAACTCTCTCCCAAAAGCACTATTTTTTGTGGTTATTTTCATTATAATACAGGAAATAGAAGGCCACATTCTTTTACCGGTTTTAACAAAAAAGTTTTTGCGGTTGCCGCCATCTCTTGTTTTGATTTCTATTCTTGTGGGATCGCGGCTCTGGGGAGTGCTGGGCGCTATATTAGCCATTCCTTTAGTTGGAATGATTTTTGAAATTACAAAGGGTCTGTTGGAAAAAAGAAGTCAAGAAACAGAAAAGGAACTGTCTCGAGTAGAAAAAAATGCCTAAATTATTTATTGTTGCCACACCCATTGGTAATCTAAAAGATATTACTCTAAGAGCGCTTGAGACCTTACAAGCCGTAGATTATATTTTGGCAGAAAATACTTATAAGGCAAAGAATTTGCTCTCTTTTTATAATATCAAAAAGCCAGTTATCAATTACTTTCAGGGTTCGGGCAAAACAACACGAGCAAAAATTTTTGATTTGTTAAAGCAAGGGAAAAATATTGCTCTAATAAGTGAGGCAGGCACTCCGGGAATTTCTGATCCAGGCAATGAATTAATTGCAGAAGTTATAGAGAAATTTGGCGACAAAGTTGAGATTATTCCCATTCCGGGACCATCTGCCTTAACAACAATAGCATCTATTGCTGGCATACCAATGCAAAAATTTTTATTTTTGGGGTTTGTTCCCAAAAGAAAGCAAAAAAAATTTTTTCAGGAGATTGTAAACTCTAAATACCCGGTGATATTTTTTGAGTCGCCATATAGAATTATAAAGACGCTTGAAAAAATTCAAGAATTAGAGCCCGATCTGAAAGTAGTGGTTGCCAGAGAACTGACCAAAAAATTTGAAACAATTTATCGGGGAACATTAAAAGAAGTAATTAATTCAATAAGGCAAGACAAAATTAAAGGAGAGTTTGTGGTGATTGTTCATCGGGTTTAAACCAAAGAATTCATTTAAACAATTTTCTTGGGGACAGTCCCCCTAAAATGTTGATCCGGGAGGCCTTGTAAAATAAGGGCTTCTGGGCGATAATTTTTAAAATGGCATTTTTTTGATTAAAATAAAGTAATATGGCGAGAAGAGCCAGAAAAGAAATTGTTGCCCCAAACCAAATTTATCATATTGTGGCTCGGGGAAATAATGAAAGAAGAATTTTTAGATCGAGCCGTGATTACCGAAAGTTTATTCTTATTTTAAAAGACACCAAAGACAAATTCCCTTTTTATTTTTATTGTTTTTCCTTAATGCCAAACCACTACCATCTTCAAATTGAAACAAAAGAAGTTCCTATTTCAAAAATTATGCATCGTATCAACTTTTTGTATGCGATTTATTTTAAAAAACGATACAGGCGATCTGGACATTTGTTTCAAGACAGATTTTATAGTAGCCCCATCAATAAAGAGTCTTATTTTTGGGAGGCAGCACGATATATTGATCTTAATCCCGTAAGAGCCAATCTAGCGAAGAGTCCAGAAGAGTGGAAATGGGGAAGTTTTAGACATTATTTTTATAAAGAGGATAAGGACAACCTTTTAGATATGGAAAAATTTTTAATATTTGGCGGAGAGGATTTGGAAGAGGCGAGAAAAAATTATATTGAATATGTAAAAGCAGGAATACAGATAAAGAAAACGCCAGATTTTATAAGCAGAAAACTGGTTTGAACAAAAATATGCCATTTACAAATTTTCTCCTCGAATTGCCTTTAAAATCAAGGGTTTCTAAGAGTTAAAAAACGGGGGACTGTCCCCGGGCGGTGTAAAAACGGGGGACTGTCCCCGGGCGGTGTCCCCGGGCGGGTGTTATAAAATGAATAAATTTTACATTACAACCAGTATTGCCTACACAAACGCTCCACCCCATATTGGATTTGCTTTAGAATTAATTCAAGCAGATGTTTTGGCAAGATATAATCGGATTCAAGGAAAAGATGTATATTTCTTAACTGGAACAGACGAGCACGGGATAAAGGTAGAAAAAGCAGCCAAAGACGCAGGAAAAACTCCTCAGGAATTTGTAGATGAGATTTCCAAAAAATTTCAGGCATTAACCAAGGTTTTAAATATTTCAAATACAGATTTTATTAGAACTACCGACACAAAAAGACATCTGCCCGCTGTCGAGAAAGTGTGGCAAAAACTTCAAGAAAATAATGATCTTTATAAACAGAAGTATAAGGGCTTTTATTGTACTGGATGCGAGGCCTTTCTTACAAAAAAAGATCTGGTAGAGGGTAAATGTCCCCATCACCAAATAGAACCTCAGATTATTGAAGAAGAAAACTATTTTTTTAGATTATCTAAATATCAAGATCAGTTAAAAGAAGTTATTGAAAAAGACGAACTAAAAATTATTCCAGAGGAGAGAAAAAACGAGATACTTTCTTTTATTGCCCGCGGGTTGGAGGATATTAGTTTTTCTCGATCCAAAGAAAGATTAAGGTGGGGGTTTTCCGTGCCTGGCGATGATAAGCAAGTTATATATGTATGGTGCGACGCCTTAACCAACTATATTTCAGCGTTAGGTTTTGCTACTAATTCGGATCTTTTTCAGAAGTTTTGGCCCGCAGATGTGCATTGTATTGGCAAAGACATTTTAAGATTTCACGCAGTTTATTGGCCCGCGATTTTACTTTCGCTGAACCTTCCTCTTCCCAAAAGCATTTTGGTTCACGGCTTTATTACGGCTAATGGGCAGAAAATGTCAAAGAGTTTAGGAAATGTAGTAGATCCTTTCGGGCTGGTTGAAAAATACGGCCAAGATGCGGTGAGGTATTATTTGCTTCGAGAAATTCCTACTACAAAAGATGGTGATTTTTCCTATTCAAAATTTGAAAAAAGATATAATGACGATTTAGCAAAGGGGTTGGGAAATTTGGTGGCGAGGGTTATTGGACTTAAATTCAAAATTCAAAGTTCAAAATTCAAAATTACAATTAAAAATTCAAAATTTATTGAAATACTTGAAAAAGTCAAAAAAGACTATCAAGAGGCAATTAAAAATTATAAATTAAATGAAGCGTTGGCAGTAATTTGGGAGTTAATCGGCTTTTGCGATAAATACATTGAAGAAAAAAGACTTTGGGAAGATAAGGAAGAGAATAAGCAGGAGATAGAAAATTTAATAGGAACAATTAAGGTAATAGCAAAACTTTTGGAACCATTTTTACCAAAAACATCAGAAAAAATTGTAAAACAATTAGAAACCGACACCCTTACCCCACTATTTCCCCGAATTTGATCAATTTTAGAGATTAAATTTAATTTTTAATTTTGAATTTTTAATTATGTTTGATACTCATGCCCATCTTAACTTTAAGGCGTTTGACAAAGACCGCGAAAAAGTAATTCAAAAGTGCCTACAAGAGAACATCTGGATGATAAATGTAGGCACTAATTTTTTAAGTTCAAAAAAGGCAGTTGAGATTGCGAATAAATATGAAAAAGGAGTATATGCGAGTGTCGGGTTGCACCCGATAAACATTAAAATAAATGAAAAATTCAAAATTAAAAATGCAAAATTGCAATTCAAAGTTCAAAATTATAATAAAGAAGATATCTTAGAAGAAAAGTTTGATTATGAAGAATATAAGAAACTCGCTCAGGATAAAAAAGTGGTGGCAATTGGGGAAATAGGTTTGGATTATTACCGTAAACCAAAGACAAAAAGAAGATTAGAAGAATTCAAAAACAAACAAAAAGAGATATTTTTAAAACAAATCGAATTGGCGCAGGAGTTAAATTTGCCTGTTATTTTTCATTGTCGAATGGCACACCAAGAAATGATAGAGATTTTAAAACAAAAGATTGTTAACAATAAACAAAAAATAAAAGGAGTAGTTCATTGCTTTACCGGAACATACCAGCAAGCAGAAGAATATTTAAAAATGGGGTTTTTTCTCGGCTTTAACGGAATAATTTTCAAACTCAACTTAGATGATATTATTAAAAAAATACCTCTAGATAAAATCTTAATTGAAACAGATTGTCCTTATCTGGCACCTCCCGGCTATAAAGAAAGAAATGATCCGATGTCCTTACCTCTTATCGCCAAAAAAATTGCACAGGTAAAATCATTGGATTTTCGGGAAGTTTTACAAAGAACAGAAAATAATGCTTACACTCTTTTTATTGACAGAAATTTATAACATTGTTAGTAAAATATAGAACATTTTAAAAAGGAGGGAGTAGGGATGGAAAAAGTAGTAATAATTTCAGGAACTTCTCATTTTGGTTTGGCAAGGAGGGTGGCAGAAAAACTTGGCAAGGAATGTGTTCTTCCCAAAATTTACAGATATGGCACAGGAGATTTCGAGGTACGCATACCGGTTAATGTTAGAAGACAGATAGTGTTTGTTATTCAAACTTTTTTGCCTAATCTCGAAAAGGTTTGTTATCATTTTTTGGAGACAGTTTTTATTGTTAATGCCGCATATAAAGCATCTGCCCAAGAAGTAAATCTGATTGTTCCTCATCTTGGATGGGATCAATCTGATAAAAAATGGACCGGAAGGATGCCTATTGCTGGAGAATTAATTGCAGCAATGTTTCATTATGCTGGCGTGCATAGATATGTCGGGCTTCACTTTCATTCTCCTCAATTTCCGGGCTTCTTTCCTCTTCCGTGTATAGTAGATCACCTGGTAGCAACGCCTATTTTAATTCGCGCTGTAGAGCAAAATGATTGGCACAAAAACGCAGTTTTAGTTGCAGGAGATCTGGGTTTTGCTAAGATGGGGAGAAAAATTGCTGATAGATTGGGATTGCCGCTTATCAAAATAGACAAAGAACGGATAAGTGGCAAAAAGGTAAAAATTCACGAGATATATGGAAAAGAGGAGATTCCCGGCAAGAGGGTTATTCTTTGGGACGACAAAATTGTAAGAGGATCGACAATGAGAGGTATAATAAACGCACTTACTAAGATTGGAGCCGAAGAATTTATTATTGTGGCAACTCACGGTCTTTTTACAGAAGCAACTATCAGAAACTTACGCCATCCTAAAGTGAAGCGCATTATTGTTACCGATAGCGTGCCTCAACCCGGCAAAGTAAAAAGAAGGTTGCCCTTAGAAATAGTTTCAATTGATGAATTATTGGCAGCCGCGATAAGAGAAATCTCCATAGAAAGAGGGTCAGTGAGCAAACTCTTTACCGATTCTATGGCTTAAAGAGTATAAAAGCCCGAGCCGTACGGCTCGGGCTTTTTCTTTATATTTTTCCTTGAAAACCTGAATTTTTGTGGTTAAAATGAAAAATATATGGAAAAATACAATTTTCAAGAAATAGAAAAAAAATGGCAGAAGTTTTGGGAAGAGAAAGAAATTTTTAAAGGTGAGGATTTTTCAAAATCACCCAAATTTTATATTTTAGATATGTTTCCCTATCCGTCCGGAGCCGGGCTTCATGTTGGTCACCCTCGAGGATATATTGCCACCGATGTTATTGCTCATTATATGCGAATGAAAGGATATAATGTTTTACATCCAATGGGATGGGATGCTTTCGGTCTTCCTGCTGAAAACTATGCAATAAAAACTGGTATTCACCCCAAAATTTCAACAAAACAAAATATTGCTCGGTTTAAAGAGCAAATGAAAATGATCGGTCTCTCTTATGATTGGTCAAGGGAGATAAACACAACTGATCCAGAATATTATAAATGGACACAATGGATTTTTCTTAAATTTTTTCACGCCGGCTTAGTTTATAACAAAACTCTGCCAATTAATTGGTGTCCTTCCTGTAAAACCGGGCTGGCAAATGAGGAAGTGGTTGGTGGAAAATGCGAGAGGTGCGGGGCAGAGGTTACAAAGAAAGAAATCCCTCAGTGGGTTTTGAGAATTACTGCTTATGCCGAAAGATTATTAGAAGATTTAGATAAAGTGGATTGGCCTGAGAGAATTAAAGAAATGCAGAGAAATTGGATAGGGAGGTCGGAAGGAACGATGATTAAATTCAAAATTCAAAATTCAAAATTCAAAAATTCAATTCAAAATTCAAAATTTATTGAGGTTTTTACAACAAGAGCGGATACAGTTTTTGGGGCAACATTTTTAGTTTTGGCACCAGAGCACCCATTGGTTTTGGAAATCACTACGCCTGAGCACAGAGAAGAGGTTAAAAAATATATTGAGGAAACAAAAAAGAAATTAGATGTGGAAAGACAGGAAGAAAAAGAAAAAACAGGAGTGTTTACTGGAGCATATGCTATAAATCCAGCCACAGGAAAAAAAATACCTATTTGGGTTGCCGATTATGTTTTACCTTACTATGGAACCGGAGCAATAATGGCAGTACCGGCTCACGATCAAAGAGATTTTGAGTTTGCGAAAAAGTATAATTTACCAATCGTAAAAGTTATTAAGCCACCCGAAGTATTACCTCATCCATTTGTAAGAGAGCCGGGAATTTGGGGGAAGTTAGAAAAAGATATAGAAAGTAAATGCTGGGAAGGAGAAGGAATTTTAGTAAATTCGGGACAGTTTGATGGAATGCCATCGCAAAAAGCAAGAGAAGAAATCGTAAAAAGGCTGAAATTAAAAGGGCTGGCAGAGTTTGCTATAAATTACAAACTTCGCGACTGGATATTTTCACGGCAAAGATATTGGGGAGAACCAATACCACTCGTGTTTTGCAATAACTGCAAAACACGAATTCAAAATGCAAAATTAAAAATTAAAAATTTAGAAAAAAATCAAACTTTTACAATTCAAAACTACGAATATTCTTTGGGAGAAATTTTAAATCCCGGATGGATCGCTATTCCAGAAGAAGATCTTCCTTTAACTCTTCCAAAAGTAGAAAAATATCAACCAACAGGAACAGGAGAATCACCTTTGGCAGGAATAAAAGAGTGGGTTGAAACAAAATGTCCAAAATGTGGAGCGCCTGCCAGAAGAGAAACAAATACAATGCCTCAATGGGCAGGTTCCTGCTGGTATTTTATTAGATATGTAGATCCCAAAAACAGTAGAACTTTGGCTGATAAAAAATTAATGGAATATTGGTTGCCGGTAGATTTTTATGTTGGGGGCGCTGAACATGCAGTTTTACATCTGT
>JAGGVA010000030.1 GCA_021158195.1 bacterium
TGATTAAAAGTGGGCATATTATTGCCTTAAGTAATATCAAAACTATCAAATAAGAATGAACTTGTCAATAAGAATTAAAAATTAAATCCTATACCAGTAATAATTTGAAAAAGAAATCGTACAATATAAAATATAACCGGGGAGAAGAAGAAAATCAATATCAAAACAAATATCATTCCATACTGAGACAACACAAATTTTATTTTATTTGCGCTTGACGGCAGAAGAGCGAAAAGAATATGAGAGCCATCAAGGGGAGGAATAGGCATTAGGTTAAAAACCGCTAAAATAAGATTTATCCAGACAACATAACCCGCTAAAAACAATGCTTGCTCGTTTAAAAAAGATGATCCATATCTTATTAATATACCAAAAATAACTGCCAGCAGAATGTTGCTTAAAGGACCAGCAGCAGCGACTTTTAGTTCTCCGTATTTCTTATCTTTAAAATTGTAAGGATTAACTGGCACTGGCTTTGCCCAGCCAAAAATTATTACTGCCCCTCCGGTAATTTTTGATAAAAATATCAAAAACAAAGGAAGAATTATTGATCCTACTGGATCAAGATGGGCTATTGGGTTTAGGGTAAGACGGCCTGCCAGTTTGGCTGTTGGGTCACCCAAAGAATAAGCCGCCCAACCATGTGCGGTCTCGTGAATAATAACCGAAAATATCAAAATAAGAATAATGGCAATTGTTTCTATTCCTGCCATATTGCTCAATTATAACAAAAAAACCTTGCCAAATCAAAAAAAATAAGATATATATTAAGTTATCGAGTGACCGAGTTATCGAGTGGCTGAGTTATTGAGTGGCTGAGTTATTGAGTGATTGAGTGATTAAGTTATCAAGTTATCGAGTTATTGAGTGATCGAGTGATCGAGTTATAATCACTTAATAACTTAGTCACTCAGTAACTTAGTCACTTAGTAACTTAGTCACTTAATCACACTTAACTTAAATCTATGGCAAAAATTTGTGATATCTGCGGTAAACAACCAACGGTTGGAAAAAAATACAAAAAACTGATGTCCCGCTACAATCCCTCAAAAAGAAGACAACATCCCAACCTTCAAAAAGCAAAACTTCCATCAGGTAAAACTATCAGGGTTTGTGCAAGGTGTAAAAAAAATCTTTATAAATTGATAAAATAAAGAAAAGGGCGGGGTGTAGTCTAAAGGTAGGACGCGGGCATGGGGTGCCTGTAATCCGGGTTCGATTCCCGGCACCCCGACCAAAAAAGAGGGCTGAAATTAGCCCTCTTTTTTGAGTTGTTTGCCAGCGAAGATGCGCTTTTATCATTACTGCTTCAGAAGACAATGTATATCATCAGACTAAAATATGTTCCTTTTCTCTGAAAACCTCTATCATTAGTGACTTATCTTTGTTTTTCATTAGAAATTTTATTTTCTTGTTCTTTCGTGATTAATTCTAAAATCTCTTCTAATGACTGATGGGGATTAACGAGATGAATCTTAATACCAAGATTTTCTAAATTTTGCTTAGCGTTAGGGCCTATTATTGGAGTTGCCACCTCATCTGCCCTCACTGCCTTAACAAATCTTACTCCTTTTGGCGAATCCTTCTCAAAGTATGGATTCTTCATTATTTCCTTTCGTTGTACTTTTCCTTCTTTAATATCTACAAGAAGATAAAATTCTGATCCAAACTTATCAAAGAGTTTATTGTCCTTAACCGGGATAACAATCCTTCTCCCCACTTTTTTGGGACCAATTCTCTCCAAACCTTCTTCTTCGCAAAACTTTTTTCCCAAAAACCCTACTATTGTGCTTTTTTTCACATCATAGGGCTCTACGGATATCACAACATATTTTAATTCAGGAATATTGTTAAAAAGTCGTTCTTCTAATTGTTTAGTTATTTTCCCAACTTCGTCTAACTTTAATTTTAAGGGAAGTTTAATCTTTAACTCAGCAAAATTATAATTCCCTACTTTCCTTGTCTTTAAACTATCTATTTCAATCTTGTGAGCAAGACAAATTTTTCTTATTCTTTCTTCTATTTCCTTGTTTGCCACATCTAAAAGAGATTCTGTAATTTCTTTTCCTATAAAAATGGCTTCAAAAATAATATAGAGACCTATTATTAGGGCTACTGCTGCGTCAGCAAAAGGAAAATATTTAAGTAAAGCCAAACCCACTAAAACTCCAAGAGAAGAAATAACATCTGCTCTTGAGTGCTTTGCATCAGCAATCAGAGCAATGCTTTGAAATTTTTTTCCAACGGAAAATTTTAATCTTGCTACTATCTCTTGAATAATAATACAGAAAATAGTTACTAAAATCGCTGAAAGAGAAAAAATTACCGGGTTTTCGCCCAAAAACCTCTCCACTGATTCATAAACAATCCAGGCTCCTGTGGCAAACAAAAATATAGTAACAATAAAGCCTGCTATATTCTCTGCTCTTAAATATCCATATGGATGCTTTTCGTCTGTTGGCTTTTCTGATATCTTAAGTCCCAAAAATGTGATAAAAGATGAGAAAACATCAAGAGTGGAATGAATTCCATCTGCCATCAAAGCAATACTTTGAAACAAATATCCAAAAACCACCTTTAAAATACCAAGGCACAGATTAGAAAAAACACTTATAAGAGAAATTGTTTTGGGAGATAACTCCATTTATTTAGTTTTACTTTTTAAACCTTTTAAATTCTTCTTCCAAATCCTCTACCAAAACCCATACCTCTTCCTCTACCTCTTCCTCTACCTCTTCCCCATCCTGACACTGATGCTCCTGTTACCGGTGAAAGTTCTTTATTTTTCCACATCAAAAACCCTTGTTCTACTGTGACTATTGAAGGGACAACAAACACCTCCACTCCTGACTGGTTAAGCGCAAATAAAGCATTTGGCCCTATATTGCCAGTAATTACTGCTTTCGCATTTTCATCTACTACTGTCTGAGCCGCAGCAATTCCCGCTCCTCTAACTAAATTAACTCCGGAATTTTCTACAACCTTCTTTATCTTTCCCTCTTCATCAAGAAAAATAAAGAAGGATGCTCTTCCAAATCTTGGATCTATTAAAGAATCTCTTGTTTTTCCCTGAGAAGTAATACAAATCATCGGATTAAATTATTAATTATATATATTTTGAATATATACCCATAATAAATTTTTGTCAAGTGTTTTTTAGACGTCTCTTAATTTTACAGATAGCACAAATGTCGCCGCTGGTTGGCTCACCACAAATTTTACACTCACTGATCTCTCCTTCCGGCTCCTCTTTATCCCCTTCTAAAACAACCCTAACTCTCTCTAAGGTTTTTGCTATTTTTATTTTAAAATCAGGAATGCGTTTATCTATATCTCTTAAAATTTCTGTCCATTTATCTTTTCTTTGAAAGTAAGAACACATTGTGCAACCTGCCACAACAATATTTCTAAATTTTGTATAAGTTAAATTTTCAATTTCAAGCATCTCAAATAAGGGACGAATTCTTGTAACGATTTTTGGATGTGAAGATGGAGTAATCGGTTTTAACTTTGAAAGCCATAAAATTGAATCTTTGTCTCCTGCAAGCATCGTTTTAAAGAAATATTTTACAATATCATCTGCACAATGACCGGTGGCAATTTTGGTAAACCCGTTTTCTCTGGCGAATTTATTAAAAAGGGTTCTTTTTAGCATTCCGCAGGTGGCACAAATTGGCCTTTTGGCAACTTTGAAAAATTTATTGATATCTTCAATGTCAAAAAAATCTTCAAAAGATGTGAAGTGAAAAGGAATATTTCTTTCTTTACAAA
>JAGGVA010000063.1 GCA_021158195.1 bacterium
CAGAAAGGCGTGACCATCTTTTAAATAAAAAAGAACAAGAAAGACTTCTTCAAATAGCAAGAGAGTCTGTTGAGACATATATCAAAGAGGGCAAAATTCCAGAATTCTCTGAAGATAACCCAATGCTTAATCAAAAATTAGGAGCCTTTGTAACAATTAAAAAGTATGGTAAATTGAGAGGCTGTATAGGTGAATTTTCGCCAACAAAAGAGCCTTTGTATAAAGTTGTCTCAAAAATGGCAATTGCTGCCGCAACAAAGGATATAAGGTTTTTACCAGTTAGAGAGGAGGAATTAGATGAATTGGAATACGAAATTTCAGTTTTATCAGAACCCCAAAAAATTGATAATTGGAGGAAAATAGAACTTGGAAAGCATGGGGTAATCGTAAAACAAGGTTTAAATCAAGGAGTATTTTTGCCACAAGTTGCTGACGAAACCGGCTGGACCCTTAAAAAGTTTTTATCCGAACTTTGCTCCCAGAAAGCAGGCCTACCCCCAGATTGCTATAAAGACAAAAATACAGAAATTTATATTTTCACCGCCCAAGTTTTTTCAGAATAATAATCCAATCCAACAAAGTCTGTCCTCATTAATGCTTTATGTTTAAAAATGGACCGAGAGCAGTTCTCGTTCCATTTATTCTCGTTCCATTTGAAGTTTTCGTTAGACATTTTTGTTGGACATAGAGTATCACCATTCAAAATACTTGACAAAAGAAAAAAATAAAGTATAATTTATTTGGCCTTTAGAACTTTAAAAAGGGGGCGATTATGGAAATGATAAGCCTACCCGGGAGCGTTAATCCGGAGAATATTGAAAGGATAAAAGAGAAAATTTCAAAATGTCTAAAGAATTCTTCAGATGAAGTAACTCTTTTTATTTGTAGCCCAGGAGGTGTCCTTTCCTGCGCAATTCATTTTTATGAATGGGTGCGAACTGAAAAAATTCCTCTTACTACAATTGCTGCTGGAGAGGTAGCTTCAGCAGCTCTCATTGTCTTGTTGGCCGGAAGGAAAAGGAAAGCTACCTCCCATAGTTGGTTTTGTATTCATAAAGGTGGGGGATTGAAATGGGACTATGGATCGAAGCTGCTAAGGATTCTTGCACCGACACGATACAAGGAAAGAGTTGAGTGGATTAAAATCATGGAACAAAAAGCAGAGGAAATTATTCTGACAGAGACAAAGATCTCACCCGAAAAACTTCATCATGCCTTGAGAACGTATTATATTTTCGACGCGTACGAGGCAGAGAAACTGGGCTTTATTGAAGAAGTGATAACCCCTGCGTAAAAAGCGGGGGTTTTATTTTAAAATTTAATTTAGAGTGATTATTAATTTTTGAAGAAAAACAAATTTAGCCATCCGTCTTCATTGAGTTTATCGGATATAACAAGAATAACTTAAAGATGTATTGAGAACGGTTCTCATATTGATTATTTTTCGCTTAAGAAAATAATGCTTGCTCCAAGAAAATTTAGAATAATTATAACTCCCAAAGCTGTAGAAAACCCAAAATAAGGAATTAAAATTAAAGAAGGCAGAATCGCTCCAAAAGCAGAGCCAATTAGATCAGCACTATAAATTGTGCCGGTTTTTTCTTTATGATAGTCAAGATAGATTTTGTTTGCTAAGGGAAAAATAGACCCTCCAAGGTAGCCAGCAATAATGCCCAAGATTAAAATTAAAACTTCAATTAACGAGGCTGGAAGAGTAAAGAGATAAGAAGATAAAAAGATCAAAATTAAGCCAAAGACTGCAAAAGAAAGATGGAATTTTTTTAATAAATTCACAATATTTTTATTTTGGTTTGCCAAAAGAACCTTCTTGCCATGCCAAGTGCCTAAAGCCAACCCCAACATTACCGCTGAGGTAATAAGTGAGACTTTTGCATAAAGATATCCGACAGATGATTGATAAGAGAAGAGAAGAATTGTTTCTAAACTCATAATTGAAAAACCAGCAATAGCCATTGAGAGACAACTTAGTTTTTGTCCGAATTTTTTTCTTTTTTGATAAAGCCAAATAATTATCAAGAAAAAAATTGCGGTCAAAATATAAAATATTGAGGAGGCAATTGAAGAGAAAATTTTTGTAATTTTTGGATTTAGCCGATCAAGCCAGAATAAAGTTTGATAGAAATATGCCAAAGGATGGGTTAATGAATTTATTTTTTGAAACTTTTTTAAAGATTTCTCAACAATAGCATTGCGAGGTGAGGTTAAGCGGTATTTTAGATACTCTTTTTTAAAAAATCTGGTTTGAAGATTTCGCTTTTGAAATCTTTTAAGAAGAAGTTCGAAATCCAAATTTATTTGATTGTTTGAAGCCAGAAAAAGATTTGAATATTCAGAAAGAATTTTTACCTCTGGATAAACATTTTTTAAGGTGTGATAGACAGAACCGTTTAAGAAATACAAGTTCGGGTTAGGGGAGGTAAGAGAATAGGGGAGAGTAAAAGAAAAAACTCCCCCTTCTTTTAGTTTTGACTTTGCAATTTCAAAAAACTCTTTTGTATAAAATCGATTAATCAACAGGTTAGATGGTTCAGGTAGATTTAAAATAATTGCATCAAATTTTTGATTTGTTGTTTTTAAAAAATAAAAACCATCTTGAAATATTAATTTTACTTTTTTGGTTTCAAAATCTTGCCTTGTCTCATTTGGAAGAAATTTTTTACCAATTTTAATTAATTTTGGATCAAGTTCTACATAATAAATAGTTTTAATAGGATGTTTTAAAGCCTGATGCAACGCACCATTAATTCCACCACCAATTAAAAGAATTTTTTCAGGTTTTGGGTGAGCCAATAAAGGAAAGTGAATTTTTTCTTCAATAAATTCATCTGTTTGAGTAGATCCTACAAGAACTCCATTTTGATAAAAGTTAATTTGACCTTCTCTCTGAGTGATAGAAAGGTTACCATATTTTGAATTTAAAGATGCAAGTAAGTTTTGATTTTTGAATCGGAAAGATTGAGTTTTGAGTTCCAGGTTTTGGACTCCATAAAAATTTAATGCAAATAATAAAATACCTAAAACGCAGGCAATCCCTACTTGAAAAATGGAACGCCTAAATAGAAAAAGAGAAAAGATGAAACTTAAAAATATTAATAAAAAAATTACAAAGTAAGAAGAAAAATGAACCAGGACAAAACTAAAAAGAATTCCCCCTAAAATAAATCCTAATGTCTCCCAAAAATATCCCGAACTTACACCAATAGTAGTTTTAAGAGAACTTGAAAAATATCTTGTTGCTAGTGTCCACCAGTTGCCAAGAAGGAAACATATAGGTAGTGGCAAAAAGACTCCAATTAAGATTCCATTAAAGAGGTTTGGAATTTCACCCGCAAACCCCAAAAATGGTTTTAGATAGCGTAAAAGCAAAATCTCTGCGAGCAAAATAAAAGAAATTAAAAGAGGTAAAATATTTAATAATTTTAAGGTAAAAGATTTTAAAACGTAACGATTGGCCACTAAACTACCTATTGCTACCCAGGTTAGCCAACTGGCCAAGATAATACCCACAAAAAATTCGTGGCCATAGAAAGTGGCAATAAGTTCACGCAAAAAAATTGTTTGAATTGTTAAAGAAAGAAAACCAAGAAATATAAAAGAAAACTTAAAAAATAATCTACGAAATTTGCTATTTGAAGAATTGGTCATATTTTGACCGTTCTAATTTGGTGGCCAGAAAAGAAGAGCGGCAGCGCCAAAAAGAGAGACATCGCTTTTAAGAGAGGTGGCTACAATTTTAGGTATAGGAAGAAATTTTTCTACATTTTTTTTGATGCCTGCAAGAATAATTTCTTTATTGTTAAGCACTACTGCTCCGCCCAAAATAATAATTTCTGGATCATAAGCCACAATGACATTACTAATTCCTAAAGCATTGAGTTTATTAACTTCCTTTAAGAATTTAAGAGCAATTTTATTTTTTGCTTTGGCTAGGGCAAATATTTCTTTGGCATTATGGACATAATAAGGAGGCGTGATTTTGTGTTTTTTTTGCCAAAACTTGAAGAATCGAGGGAGGTTGTTTCCAGAACAAAACCCTTCCCAATGGTTTATTCCTTTTTTACAACCACAAGGAAACCTATAAGGAGCGGCTATATTAAAATGGCCAATTTCTCCGGCGCTTCCACTTCTGCCCAGAAGAAGACGATCGTTGCTAATTATACCTCCGCCGATACCAGAAGAGATAGTAATATATACAATATTTTTATATTTCTTTCCTTTCCCAAAATGTTTTTCTCCCCAAACAGCAGCAGTACAATCATTATATAGAGTTACTGGGAGATGAAATTTTTTCTTTAGAGTTTCTGTTGGCGAAATTTTTTTGCAAGGAATATTAGGAGGATTGACAATTTCACCTTTGCTGATATCAACAGGGGCGGCAGCACTTATACCTATACCTTTAATCTGATTAACTGTAATCCTTGATTCTTTAATAGTTGTTTGAATAAGAGAGACAATCTCATTTATAATAACTTGAGAAGATCGAGATTGGGGGGTTGGAACAGATTTTTTTCCAAGAATTTTTCCCTCTCGAGATATTAAAGCAACTCTCAGATTCGTTGCTCCTAAATCTATTGCAATAGCAAATCTTTTCATAGAAAAGTTTAATTCTTCCTTTTTATTTTATCACTTGACAAAAATATTTGAAACCATAAAATAGATAATGCAAACAGTCCTTTGACAATTAAAAAAAAGACAAGTTTTTAGAGTTGTCCCAGTCTTGCGACAGGGCAAACTTTTCTTTGAGAGTTTGATCCTGGCTCAGGGTGAACGCTGGCGGCGTGGATAAGGCATGCAAGTCAGGGGGCGCTTCGCTGCCGCTCAGCGCAGTTGATTAGTACGATCACCTTCGGTGGTCTTTAGTTGATGAGTTTATGAGCAGATGAGATAATTAATTACTCATCTACTAAAGGCGCGTCAGCGTCGTACTCATCACTAATTGACTACGCCGAGCGGTAGCGAGGCGTAACCGGCAAACGGGTCAGTAACACGTGGATAACCTACCCTCATCTCGGGGATAACCCATCGAAAGGTGGGCTAATACCCGATGGTCCCTATGGAAGGGTAACTTCCGTAGGGTAAAGGCTTCGGCCGGATGAGGAGGGGTCCGCGGCCTATCAGCTAGAAGGTGAGGTAATGGCTCACCTTGGCTATGACGGGTAGGCGGCCTGAGAGGGTGACCGCCGACAAGGGCACTGAGACACGGGCCCTACCCCTACGGGGGGCAGCAGTCGAGAATCTTGGGCAATGCCCGAAAGGGTGACCCAGC
>JAGGVA010000066.1 GCA_021158195.1 bacterium
TAGCCCTGACCTATATCTACGGAATAGGTCGTTCTTTAAGTCAAAGAATTTTAAACGAGGCAAAGATTGATCATACTAAAAAAGTTAAAGAACTTAGTCCAAAAGAAATCAGTACCATTCAGGAGATTATTAATAAAAACTATAAAGTTGAAGGTGATTTAAGAAGAGAAGTAATGATGGCTATTAAAAGATTGAAAGATATTAAATGCTGGAGAGGAATCAGACACATTAAAGGTTTACCTGTTCGGGGGCAAACAACAAGAATTAATTCCCGGACAGTAAGAGGTAATGTAAGAAGAACAGTTGGTTCAGGTAGAAAAGCACCTCCCGCACCTAAGTAATCTCAAACTCTAAACTCTAAACTCTAAACTATAGATTCTACATTCTAAATTCTAAATTCTAAACACAGTATGGGCAAGAAAAAAGTCATTAAACAAACAGAAGAAGAGGTTTTAAGAGAAAAGGAGCAATTGGATTCTAAGATTCAGAAGATAGTTGTACCTAGTAAGATTAAAGCCGCTCTAAAAGAGGGAATACTTTATATTTCTTCAACCTACAATAATACTTGCCTTACGCTTACAGATCCCAAAGGTAATGTTCTTACGTGGGTTTCTGCGGGAAAGATTGGGTTTAAAGGAACAAAGAAGGGTACTTCTTATGCAGGTTCAAAAGTAGCCGAAGTGATGGCTGAAGCCATTAATAAGTTAAAAATAAACAGTTTAAAGGTTAAAGTGAAGGGAATAGGAAGTGGAAGAGAATCTGCGCTAAGAACTCTTGCAGCAAGAGGTATTAATATTGTAGAAATAGAAGATATAACCCCTATTCCTCACAATGGATGTAAAAGACCAAAACCAAGAAGAGTGTAATAGAAAATTAAAAATTCAAAATTAAAAATGCAAAATTTCAGTTCAAAATTCAAAATTCAAAATTCTAAATTCTAATTTATGGGTATTGTGCAAAAAGCAAAATGTAAACTTTGTCGCCGTCTGGGCAAAAAATTGTTTTTAAAAGGAGAAAAATGTTCTTCTCCAAAGTGTCCTTTTGTTTTGAAACCGTATCCTCCTGGCAATAAAGGAAAAAGAAGAAGTGTGGGATTTTCAGAATATGGAAGAGAATTAAGAGAAAAACAAAGATTAAGGCACTGGTATAACCTTTCAGAGGAACAATTTAGAAAGTATGTAAAGGAAGTTTTAGATCAACTTCACAGTTCAGGTTCAAAATCTATAAATGCTGCAGAACTTTTAATTAATATTTTGGAAAGGCGACTGGATAATGTAGTATATAGATTAGGATTTGCCGCTTCTCGGACCCAGGCAAGACAACTAGTATCTCATGGACATTTTTTGGTTAATAAAAAGCCAGTAAATATCCCAAGTTTCCAAGTTAAGAAAGGAGATAAGATTGAAATAAAACCTTCCTCAAAAAATAAAGTTATTTTTAAGAATTTAGGAGAAAAGATTAAGAAATATCAACCTCCTTCCTGGCTGAAATTGGATATAAAAAACCTTTCAGGAGAAATAGTAGGTTCTCCAACTGTTGAGGAGGCTGCTCCTCCAGCAGAAATTTCCTCAATTTTTGAATTTTATTCAAAATAATTAAATTTTTTATATGATTCCCTTACCAACTTCTTTTCAAATTATTAAAAAAGATGAAAGAAACGCACAATTTATTATAGCAGGACTTTATCCGGGATACGGAGTTACTATTGGCAATACCCTGAGAAGAGTATTGCTTTCATCTCTTGAAGGAGCCGCTGTAACAGAAGTGAAAATCAAAGGGGTACAGCATGAATTTTCTGTATTGCCGGGTGTTTTAGAAGATGTTATTAATATCTGTTTAAATTTAAAAAAGCTCAGGTTTAAGATATATACTGATGAACCAGCAAAGGCAACCCTCAAAGTAAAAGGAAAAAAAGAAGTTAAAGCAAAAGATTTTGAAATTCCTTCTCAGTTAGAACTTGTCAATAAAGAAGAACATATTGCCACTCTTACAGATAAAAATGCGAGTTTAGAAATGGAGATTACGGTGCAAAAGGGGGTGGGATATGAACCAGTAGAAATGCGAAAGAAAGAAAAACTCTCAGTTGGAGAGATACAACTTGATGCTATTTATACTCCTATCAAAAAAGTATCATACAGGGTAGAAAATATGAGAGTAGGAGAAAGAACAGATTTTGACAGATTGATTGTAGAGGTAGAGACTGATGGTACAATTGAACCCGCAGAGGCGTTTAAAAAAGCAATAGATATTATTTTGGATCACTTTAATTTTATTAAAGATAATTTTGAGTCAAAAGACAAAGAAGGCGTTGAAAAACCAAGAGAAGAGAAAAAAGAATCAAAAGCAGAAGGTGAGGATATATTAAAAACCCCAATAGAAAACCTGAAATTGTCAACTCGCACAGTTAACGCATTAACTAAAGCCCATATTAAGACCTTGGGAGGTCTAATCAAAAAGAAAGAAGAAGATCTTAAAGGTTTAGAGGGTTTGGGCGATAAGGGGATAGAAGAAATCAAGAAGGTTTTAAAGAAATATGGGTTGGAATTAAAATAAGAGCAAATGAAAAAGAGAAGAAGAAAAACAAAAACTTTTCATAGAAAGAAAGATCAAAGAAAGGCCTTAATGAAAGGTTTGGTAAGATCTTTATTTATACACGAGAAAATTAAAACTACTGAAGCAAAAGCAAAAGAATTGCGAAAACTAGCAGAACGACTTATCTCAAAAGGAAAGAAAAATGATTTAGCAGCCAGAAGATATTTGGCTCAATATTTAGACAAGGCAACAGTTAAAAAAGTATTCGAGACAATTATTCCAAGATATAAAGAAAGGGAGGGAGGATATACCAGAATTTATAAATTAGGACCTCGCCAAAGTGATGGCGCAGAAATGGTAATTATTGAATTAGTTAAATAATATGAAAAAAAATCAAATAGAAAGAAAAACCCATATTATTGATGCTAAAGGAAAACCTTTGGGACGACTGGCAAGCCAAATCGCAATTTTATTAAGAGGAAAGCACAAGCCCCAGTATCAACCCCATTTAGATATTGGAGATTTTGTAATAGTTAAGAATGTTGAAAAAATAAAATTTACAGGGAAAAAGTTTGAGAAAAAGAAATATTATCGTCATAGTGGATACTTGGGAGGATTAAAAGAAATACCTTTAAAAAAACTTTTTGCTAAAGACCCAGCATTGGTTCTGAAAAAGGCAGTATGGGGAATGCTTCCTAAGAATAAATTAAGAGCAAAAATGATTAAGCGTCTTCAATTTGAAAAATAAATTTTTGTATGCCAAGGACAAAAACCACAACTAAAAAATCAACGAGATCTTCTGCCAAAAAACTGAAGAAAAAAGTTGTTAAGCCTAAAAAGATAAAGACAAAGCCCAAGCCCAAGAAAACACAGGAAGAAAAGATAACAAAAGAAGAAAAGTATATAGAGGCAGTTGGCAGAAGAAAAACAGCAATTGCCCGGGTGAGAATTTGGACAAAAGGAGAAAAAGGGATAATTGTAAATGAGAAACCCTATGATTTATATTTTCCAACAATAGATTTGCATAAGATTGTCAATGCTCCCTTAGAGCTTTTAAAATTAGGGGATAAATTTAGGATTACGGCGAAAGTTTATGGCGGAGGAATACATTCTCAAGCAGAAGCAATTAGGCATGGTTTAGCAAGGGCGCTGGTAAAGATGAATCCGGATTTCAAAAAGAAACTGAAAAGAGCAGGATTTTTAACTCGCGATCCAAGAGAAAGAGAAAGAAAAAAGCCCGGATTAAAACGAGCAAGAAGGGCGCCTCAGTGGAGCAAACGATAAACTTTAAACTATAAACTAGAAAAACATAATGGAACGAGAACTGTTCTCGTTCCATTTTTAAAATATGAAAGATAGATTAAAAAGAGAATTTTATACAAGAGATACGCTTTTAGTGGCAAAGGAACTTTTAGGAAAATATATTGTAAGGAAGATAGGGGAGAGGTTTTTGGTTGGGAAAATTGTTGAAACCGAGGCTTATATTGGGCCTAAAGATAAGGCATCACATTCTTATCAATGGAAAGTAACAAAAAGAAATTTAGCCGAATTTTTAGAAGGAGGTCATATTTATATCTATCTTTGTTATGGAATGTATTGGCAGTTGAATATTACTACTTCAAAGATAGGAACACCCGAGTGTGTTTTAATAAGAGCAATAGAACCAATAAATAAATTCAAAATTAAAAATGCAAAATTAAAAATTTCAGTTAATAATTCAAAATTTAAAATTAAAAACTTAACGAATGGGCCCGGGAAGCTGTGTAAGTGGATAAAGTTAGATAAATCTTTTTATGGAGAAGATTTGGTGACAAGTAAGAGGATTTGGTTAGAGAAAGGAGAAAAGATACTCGCATCAAAAATTGTTGCAACAAAAAGAATAGGTATAGATTATGCAGGACCTTGGAAACACAAACCTTGGAGATTTTATATTAAAAACAACCCTTTTGTTTCTGTAAAATGATATCACTTGACAAAAATTTCAAGATGATATATAATATAGATGATCGAACAAGAGAAAAATAATTCTAGCTCTTGACAAATATTTTTGATTAGGTAATATTTGTATAGTTCTTTACAATTGTCCCTGCCAGTTGTCCGGCAGAGTGATCATTATTCTAATTATTATAGTGGTTAGTCTGCCGGACAGGTGACAGGGCTCGTGGAGCCGGCCGAGCAGGCAAAAATCCCTCTGAGCGGGAGGGATTCTGCGAGGCGCGTATGCAAAGAGAACAAGGGCCGCTGGGAGGCAGATCTCGCCAAATAGCGGGAACCGCTCTCTGCTTTCTGGGGGGCATACATCGCCCAGCCCTTGCCAGTGTCCGGCTTCACTTTTCGGGTGAGCCGCCCGGCCGTTTCGTGGCTAATGTCTCCGGCCCTTTTCAAGATTTTTTGCTGGAGATAGGCCCCCATTGGGGGACGGAGTGATTGCTCCGTCGCGGCTCACCCTTTACCTTTTTGGGTCTCCTTGAGACCCTCTTTTTTATTGATTGAAAATTTTTAACCAAAGGATTATAATAAAACAATGCCAAAAGAAAAAAACAATTTGGCTTTATTTAAAAATGAAAGGAAAATTCGAAAAGTTAGGGCAATTAATCTTTTAACTCCACAAGAGGTTGCGGAGAGATTGAGATTAACAAGGCGAACTATTATGAAATATATTAGAGAGGGCAAAATTAAAGCCATTAAACTCAATCGTCGAATTTATAGAATATCTGAAAAGGACTTGAATTTATTTTTAAAAAAGTGTAAAAGAAAATAGTTGTTGAACCTTTAAAAGGAGGTGAAAGGAATTGTTTTATCAAGATCTTGTTTTTGAAGACGGGGGATTATGGGCGCATTTTGCGTGGGAATATTTGCCCTTTAAACACGGGTTTTCTACAGTTTTGGCAGGCAATATGTCGATGAAATTTGGAGAAAGAAGGAAGGTGACTGATAATCGCGAAAAGTTTTTCAGACTCTTAGACCATCCTCAAGAAAAGACAATATTTATTAATCCCCAACATCAAGATAAGATTTTGTTTTTAGAGAAATACCCAACGATTTTTTACCCAGAGTGTGATGGTGTAATTACTACTGTTCCAGGGATTGGAATAGCACTGCTGCCTGCTGACTGTCTACCTGTGATATTATGGGGCAGAATAAGAGAGCAAGATTTTATTGGCTTAATTCATGCAGGCCGTAAAGGAACGAAATTGAAAATCATAGAAAAGGCAATAGAACTTTTAGTTCAAAAGGGAGGTAAAACAGAAGAAATAAATGTTGCTATTGGCCCAGCAATTCATTCTTGTTGCTATAAGCTTTTAGGAATGATAAAAATAGATCTCATTAAAGAAAACATTCAACAAGCACTTAACAAAGAAGTTTCTATTGCCAACATAATTGTTGCCCACACCTGTACCTGTTGTGCTAAAAGATCAGATGGAACGCCTATTTTCTTTTCTCATCGTAGGGCAAAAGAGCAAAAAGAAAAAGAAGGCAGATTTGTCGCCTTTGTGGGTTTAGAGAAAAGGGCTCTTTAAGAGCCCTTTTATTTTATGTTGATTTTGAAGAAATTATTTCTTGAGATGAAAAACAAATCATTTTGATTTTTCTGCCAGAAAAATTCTTCAGGTGAGAGCGAAGTAATTATTGCTTTGTTTACATTATCCCTAAAGTCGATCTCTGCAATGTAAATACCGCTCTCATTAGAATAAATAATATGAAAAGGATCAAACCAATCAAGTTGAAAAATTTCTGATCCAGAGTTTAAAAGTCTAATTCTTTCCCAGCGAAAGGCTTTTGGTTGTGAAGGATAATCTTTGAGATAAAAAAGAAAAATATTGTTTTGAGAAGAAAAGGCAAGAATATCGTTGTTTGGAGACAATGAAAACTTATCAACCTGTTTCATTACTAATCGAAATTTATAATTTTTAGGATCGAGATAGTAAAGAGTGTTATCCTCGGTAAGAAAAACATTTTGGGGGTCAAAAATAAATATTCGGTATCTCTTTTGAGGATTGATGTTTTTTGGTTGAAGATTAAGGACAGAATTTAGTACTAAAGAAGAATCAACAAAAGAAGTTTTATAGATGATTCCGTTGTTAGTCAATATGTATATAGAGTTATTGAAAGGCGCAATATCTAAGAGTTTTATATCAGAGATAAACAGATTTATAGGATGTGTTTTGAAATTCTGATCAAAAAACATTAAGCCTTCTTTTGATTTTCCTTTGACGGTTCTTTTTGTCCAGACAATGATCTGACTTTCGTTTTGAGGGTTAAAAAATATTTTGATAACTTCGCAATTATCTAGAGGTAATTCTACAAAGCGGTTGTTATAATTGATATCCAAGAGGAAATAATGTAAACTTTGATGATTGTCTTCAAGAACTATGATCATCTTTTGAGAATCTTTTGAAGAGATAATTTCTTTCAGTTGAAAATTTTTAATTCTTTTATCAGAAGAAGTAAGCAAAAGATCTGATAAGGAAATTAATTTTTTTTCTTGTCTTGAAAAAGAATCAAAAAGCCAAAGAGACCAGTTATTTTCATTTTCTTGTCTTTCAACAATAAAATCTTTTTTATTTGGAGCAATAAAAACCTTATCGACTTGCTGAGCAATAAGTTTTGGTGGATAATGTTTAGCAAAAAGTCGAATATTTTTTGCTTCAGTAACCAGCATCTCAGAGACAGAAAGTTCTTTTTCCCAATCTTGATAATCATCTTTTCTAATAAGAATATGATATTTCTTTGGAGGGAGGTTATCTATGAGAAGGGAATCAAAGATCAGATTAGTTTTTTTATAGAGAATATGATTGAGATAAACAGCAGCGCCAGAAGGTTTAATTTTTAGAAAGATTCCTCCAGTTTTTGTAAGTTTTTTGTTCTGCCAGTCAAAACGATAGCCCTGAGAATAAAAGATAACTGTTGGGGCGACAATAGAAAAAACTAAGAGCAGAGTGAAAAAAAGCAAACTTTTTTGTTTCTTTGTCATATGGTTTTTTAATTCTATCTTAAATTTTCAATTTACTCAAGCACAAAATCGGGTTAAGTTTTTATCTCTCAATTTGGCTTGGCTAGGATTTTAACTTTATTTAAGGAAAATTAAGCATTTACAAAAACGAGAAATTGATTTAGTATAAATAAGATTAATATGGCGCAGGAGAAATTTATTATAGAAGGACCAACGCCTCTCAAAGGCGAAATAGAAGTAAGGGGAGCAAAAAATGCTACCTTTCCTTTACTTGCAGCAACCATTTTGACAGATAGAGAATGTATTATAAGAAATGTTCCCTTGATAGAGGATGTTTTTCGAATGATAGAATTGTTAAAAAGTATGGGTGCTAAATTAGATTGGATAGGAGAAAGAGATTTAAAAATTTCTTGCAGGGAAATAGATCCGGCCAAAAAAGACGAGAAAATAATTACCAAATTCAGAGGGTCAATTCTCTTAATGGGTGCTCTTTTGGCGCGATTCAAGAAAGTTAAAATTCCTCAACCAGGCGGATGTCTTATCGGTGCACGACCAATTAATACACATCTCGACGCTTTTTCTCAATTGGGAGTAAAAATTGAAAAAGAAGATGCTTACTTCATATTAGAAGCGCCAGATGAGATAAAAACAGGGCAGGTAATTTTAGAAGAGTTTAGTGTTACTGCCACAGAGAATCTTTTGCTTTTTTTAAGTAGTTATCCTCAGAAAACCGTGATAAAAATTGCTGACGGAGATTATTGCGTGCAAGAAACAGGAAAATTTTTGCAAAAAATGGGAGCAAAAATAGAAGGATTGGGAACTCATACAATAATTATTGAAGGTACGAAGAATTTACAAGGAGCAGAGCATAATGTTCTTTTTGATCCTATTGAAGCAGGCACGTTTATTTTAATGTCTGCTGCCTCCAAGGGGAAGGTTTTGATAAAGAATGTAGAGTTAGAATTTTTAGAACTAGTTATCAAGAAATTGAGAAGATTCGGCTTGGAACTGGAAATTCAAAGCAATAAAAAAATTTTAGTAAAACCCTGGACGCATCTAAAAATAGATAAAGTTCAAGCAATGCCTTATCCTGGTGTTCCTACAGACTTGCTTCCACTTTTTGGTGTTCTGGCAACTCAAACCGAAGGGCTTACTCTACTTCATGATCCTTTGTATGAGGGCAGATTGAAATATTTAGAAGAGTTGAATAAAATGGGTGCTCAAATTATTTTTGCCGACCCTCATCGAGCAATTGTAAATGGGCCTACCCCTCTTTATGGTATCCAAGTGAATTCTCCCGATTTGAGGGGCGGAGCTTCTTTGATTGCTGCCTCAATAATTGCTCACGGAGAAACAATTATTAACAATGTTTATCAAATTGATAGAGGTTATGAAAGGATTGAGGAACGACTTCAAAAAATAGGAGCAAAAATTAAAAGAATTTCAACTAATTAACTATTAAAGGTTATGTTTCTATCTAAAATAGGTATTGATTTAGGAACATGTAATTCAATCGTATTTGTGCCTAAAAAAGGTGTGGTTTTAAACGAACCATCAGTTGTTGCTGTTTCTCATGAAGAAAATAAAATTTTAGCAGTGGGAAAGGAAGCAAAAGAAATGACAGGAAGAACTCCGGAAACAATTGTTGTCTATAGACCTTTAAAAGACGGAGTAATTGCAGATTTTAGAGTAACAATGGCAATGCTGCGCTATTTTATTAAAAAAACAAAACCCAAATATCAGTTTACAAAACCATCTTTAATTATTTCTGTGCCAGCAGGTATTACTTCTACCGAGAAAAGAGCAGTTATTCAGGCAGCAATTGAGGCAGGAGCAAAAGAGGCTTTTGTTGCCAAAGAACCAATTTTGGCTGCAATTGGCGCAGGCATTCCTATAAATACTTGTTCAGGCCATATGATAGTAGACATTGGGGGAGGGACGACTGAGGTAGCAGTTATTTCTTTGGGAGGTATTGTTACTTTTAATTCGGTGCGAATTGCCGGTGACAAGATGAATATTGCGGTGGCTGAATACATCAAAAGAAAATATAATTTAGCCATTGGAGAACAAACCGCCGAAGAAATAAAAATAAAAATAGGCACGGCTCTTCCAGAAAAAAAAGAACGAACTATAGAAATTAGGGGAAGAGATTTGGTGTCTGGTTTACCTAAAAGTATCAAGGTTACTTCAAACGAGGTAGCCGAAGCCATTTCAGACGTCTTGGAGGAGATTGTGCAGGCAGTAAAAGCAGTACTAAGAGATACTCCTCCAGAACTCTCAGCCGATATTATGGATAAAGGAATGGTCTTATCTGGTGGGGGAGCGCTTTTGCGTAATTTAGATCAGTTAATTGCTAAGTTCACCGGTGTGCCTTGTTTTGTAGCAGATGAGCCTTTACTTTGTGTAGCAAAAGGAACTGGAGCAGTATTAGAAAACCTCGATGTTTATAAAAAAAGCATAATGAGTGTTAAATAAGTTATGGAGATTATAGGCCATAAGAAACAATGGGAGTTTTTAAAAAGAAGTTTTCAAGAGAAGAGATTAGCCCATGCTTATTTATTTACCGGCCCGGAAAGTGTAGGAAAGAAGAAGATGGCTTTAGAATTTGCTAAATTAGTTTTATGTGAAAGCGGGAAATCTCAGCCGTGTAACAGATGTCAGAGTTGTTATCAAGTAGATAATTTAATTCATCCCGATTTTCTGCTTATAGAGCCTAGTAGTAATGCCGCCAAAATTATTTCTATAGAAGAGATAAGGACACTTAAAGAAAAAATGTCTATTACCTCAGGTGGAAATTATAAAGTGGCGGTTATTGATAATGCCCATCGACTTACCCATGAAGCCCAGAGTGCCCTTTTAAAACTTTTAGAAGAACCTCAAGGAAAAAAAATTATTATTTTAGTTTCCGAATTTCCCGATGTTATTCTTCCAACAATTCGCTCTCGTACTCAGCCAATACATTTTCATTTTGTTAAAGAAAAAGAAATAGAATTAATGTTAAAGAATACTTCTTTAACTAAGAGAGAAAAGGAATTACTTATGTTGGTAGGAAAAGGACGACCGGGTGTTATCCTTCAGTATTTAGAAAATAAGAATTTACTAAAAGAAAATGAAAAATTTGTAGAGGATCTTTTAGAATTAAAAAAATCTCCTCTTTTTAAGAGGTTTAATTATGCGAAAAGGTTAAAAGATTCAAAAGAAAAAGAAAGAACTTTATTTGTTTGGCTTGCTTTTTTAAGAAAAAAACTGCTTGAGAAATGTTCCAATAGTAACTCTTCTTGGGACACACAACACCTTATTAAATTAATTAAACTGCTGGAAAATATTATTCATTTATTTTCAACCACTAATATTAATCAAAGGTTGGCTTTAGAAATATTCTTTTTAGAACTATGAGCGACCAAACTCTTTTAAATGAATTTAGAATAGAACTTAATAAAGTAGTTGATTATTTTAAAAAAGAAATTCAAAAAATCAGAAGCGGGCTTGCAACACCTGCTTTAGTTGAAAATGTTCCGGTAGAATATTATGGAACCAAAACACTGCTTAAGCAAATAGCAGCCATTTCTTGTCCTGAGCCTCGTCAGATTGTTATTCAGCCATGGGATAAGAATGCTATAGAGGCAATTGTAAAAAGTTTAAGTCAAGAGAATATTGGAGCAATGCCTGTAGTAGATAAAGAGATTATTAGAATAAATTTGCCTCCCTTGACAGAGGAGTTTAGAAAATCACTTATTTCGCAGGTGAGCAGAAAAAAAGAAGAGGCAAGAGAGGTAATAAGAAAATGGAGAGATGAGTTTATCAAAAAAATTCAAAAGCAATTTCAGGAAAAAGAAATCTCAGAAGATGAAAAATTTAAACTGAAAGAAGAAATAGAAAAAATAGTAGAAGAATTTAATAAAACTTTAGACGAATTAGAAGAGAAAAAGAAAAAAGAGATTCTTCAATAACTAATTTATAACTTTTGTGTGTTATGTTAAATTTATTTTTTGTTTTAATTTTATCTGCTTTTATTTTGACCCTTCTTGTAGTGGTGCATGAGTTTGGGCATTTTCTCGCTGCTAAAAGAGCCGGCCTGAAAGTAGAGGAATTTGGTATAGGTTACCCGCCAAGAATTTTTGGAAAAAAAATAGGAGAAACCTTTTATTCTATTAACCTTATTCCTTTTGGCGGATTTGTAAAAATATATGGAGAGAATTCAAGCAAAGAACTTTTGAAGGATAAAAGAAGTTTTTATGCTCAACCCCCAAAAACAAAAGCAAAGGTTATATTAGCAGGCATTATTGCCAATATTATCTTAGCGGTTTTTTTATTATATATCTTTCTCTTTGCTCATAATTTTAGTAGTTATCAAACCCTTCTTTTTGATTATCATTTTCCTTTTGGTAGGCAGGAAATTTTACCAGTAGTGCTTATGGTGACTCCTGATTCTCCTGCAGAGCAGGCAGGCATAAGACCTTATGATGTTATCTTGTCTTTAAACGGAGAAAGATTAAAGAAAGTGGATGATTTTATTAGTTATGTTAAAAAACATGCAGGAGAAAAAATAACTATTCAAGCAAAGAATCTTATCAGTAATAAAGAAAGAGAAATTGAAGTAATTCCCAGAAAAGAATACCCTGAAAATCAGGGACCATTAGGAGTAGGGGTTGCAGGAACAATAAAAATTGAATATCAAAAACCCATAGAGAAGATATTTTCCGGCTTCCTTCACACTTTTAATTTAATTCATTATTCTTTTTCTGCTTTGGGTTATTTTGTAAAGCAATCTTTTGCTCAAAGAACAATAGAACCTTTAGAATCGTCAGTTGCGGGTTTTGTGGGAGTTATCGCAATGATAAAAATAACAGTTCAGGCAGGTTTTTGGCAACTTTTAAATCTTGTGGCTCTTATTTCTTTAGGATTGGCTATGGTAAATATCTTACCTATTCCTGGAGCCGACGGAGGACGAATGGTTTTTGTTATTTATGAGGCCCTTTTTAAAAAACCTTTTCCTCCAAAACTGGAACAGAAAGTTAATGAATTCGGTTTGGCTTTTATTATAATTCTGCTAATTTTAATTACCTTCAAAGACATTCGTCAGTTTAAAGATATAATTTTCCATTAGATTATATGCGTCAATCAACACTATTTTACAAAACAAAAAGAACTGTTCCTAAAGAGATAGAAGCCATTTCTCACAAATTATTATATAGAGGAGATTTTATCGATCAGTTGGCTTCTGGAGTTTATACTTTGATGCCTCTTGGGTTTTTAGTTCATAAAAAAATAGAAGAAATCATTAGAGAAGAAATGTTAAAAATTGGCGCTCAGGAATTATATATGCCTGTGATGCACCCAAGATATTTATGGGAAAAAACAGGCAGATGGAAAACGATGGGTGACACTTTATTTAAGTTAAAAGATAGACACAAGAAAGAGTTTGTTTTGGGACCAACTCACGAGGAGGTAATTACTAAAATTGTGAAAGAAAGAATATCGTCTTATAAAGATTTGCCTCTGGCTTTATTTCAGATTCAAATAAAATTTAGAAACGAGTTGAGATTTACTGGCGGTCTTCTTCGTACGAGAGAATTTATTATGAAGGATTTATATAGTTTTCATACAGATGAGAAAGATTTTAGAAAATTCTATGATAAGGTTATCAAAGCATATTTAAAAATTTTTAAAAGGTGCGGGTTAAAGCCAATTGTGGTTGAGGCATCAGGAGAAGGATTTACTCAATCGGTTACTCATGAGTTTCAAGTTTTAACTCCGGTAGGAGAAGATAGAATTGTCTTTTGCCCTAAATGTCAGTTTGCTCAAAATAAAGAAATTGCTAGAGGTAAAGAAGGAAAAAAATGCCCCGCTTGCAAGAAGGGGATATTAGAAGAGAGAAGAGGTATAGAAATCGGAAATATTTTTCCTCTGGGAACCAAATATTCTAAAAGTTTTGATCTTACTTTTACCGACAAAACCGGCAAAAAGAAACTGGTAATTATGGGATGTTATGGTATAGGACTGGGAAGGTTGATGGCTGCAGTTGTTGAGATTAATCATGATCAGAAAGGAATTATTTGGCCCAAAGAAGTCGCTCCTTTTTTGGTGCATCTTGTGCCGGTAGAAATTAAAGATAAAAAAGTTTATCAATCGGCAGAGAAAATATATCAAGATCTAAAAAGAGAACAGATAGAAGTATTATATGATGACAGAAAAGATGTTTTGCCTGGTGAGAAATTTGTAGAATCAGATTTGTTAGGCATACCATTGAGATTGATAATAAGCAGAAAGAATCTTTCTAAACATCAGGCAGAAATTAAAAAAAGAGGTAAAGAAAAAACAGAGTTTATTAAGTTAGGTAATATTATTAAATATATTAGAGCATATGAAAAAAAGGCTTAATTTTTTAAGAAAAGCATTTTCTTCTTTTGAGAAGGATATTGCTATAGATTTAGGAACAGCAAATACTCTTGTATATGTAAAAGGCGAGGGGATTGTAATAAGAGAGCCATCGGTTGTGGCTATTAACCAGAAAACAGGCAGAGTTTTGGCTATTGGTAAAGAGGCAAAAAAGATGGTTGGACGGACCCCGGCTCATATAGTAGCAACACGCCCTTTGGTAAAGGGAGTAATTTCTGACTTTGAGATAGCCGAGGAAATGTTGAGATATTTTATAAAAAAGGTTTACAAAGATAGAATTGTTTTTCCTCGTCCAAGAGTTATAGTAGGGATTCCTTGTGGATTAACAGAGGTTGAGAGAAGAGCAGTAAGGGAGGCAACAATTAATGCTGGAGCAGGTAAAGTATTTTTAATCGAGCAGCCAATGGCGGCTGCTATTGGAGCGAGGTTGCCGGTACAAGAGGCAGGAGGAAATTTAATAGTAGATATTGGAGGAGGAACAACAGAAATTGCTATTATTTCTTTGGGAGGAATAGTTCATTCTAAAAGTCTTAAGACAGCCGGAGATAAACTAAATCATGATATTATTAATTTTGCTCAAGAAGAATATAAATTGTTAATAGGAGAGAGAACCGCCGAGCAAATAAAAATTAAACTAGGGTCTGCCTACGGAACAAAAAATAAGCAGGATAGAGAAAAAGAAATGCCTATGAGGGGAAGAAATTTGGTTAGTGGTTTGCCCGAAGAGGTGACAATTAACAAAGAAGAAGTGAGAAGGGCGTTAGAGAAGTCAGTTAAAGAAATTGTGCTTTCTGTTAAACAAGTTATTGAGGAAACACCACCTGAACTTGTGGCAGATATTATGTCGCGGGGAATTTATCTGGCGGGAGGAGGAGCGTTGTTAGAAGGATTAGATAGTTTGGTTGCTAAAGAAACAAAGATTCCCACCAGAATTGTAGAGGATCCTCTTACCGCAGTAGTAAGGGGAGCGGGCATTGTTTTGGAAAAGATAGATGAATTAGAAGAAGTATTAGTAGAACCCGAAGAATTAGAAGTGCCAAAAGAATAATTTGGAGTAAACGCTTCAAAATATTATAATAAGAAAATATGCTTTCCGAAAAAGATGTTTTAAATGTAGCAAAACTTGCTCGTATTAACCTTTCAGAAGAAGAAAAAGAGAAGATGCGTAAAGATCTTACTCTTATTTTGGATTATATTGCCAAGATAAGAGAGTTGGATTTAAAAAATGTGGAACCAACTTTTCATACTTTAGAGATTAAAAATAAAACAAGAGAAGACAGGGCAAGAGAGCAAAATACTTCCTTTTCAAAGAAGTTAATCAGTTTAGCGCCTCAAAAAGAAAATGGTTATATAAAAATAAGGTCTGTATTTAAAGATAGATGATATGGATTTATCTTCACTTTCAGTAGGAGAAATTCACAAACTTCTTATTCAAAAAGAGATTTCAGCCCAAGAACTGTTAGGGGAATATTTGGAAATAATTAAGAAAGAAAATCCAAAGATCAATGCTTTTTTAGAAATTTTTGAGGAAGAGGGCATAAAGCAGGCGCAGGAAGTAGATAAAAAAATTGAAAAAGGAGATAAAATCTCAATTTTAGAAGGTATTCCGGTGGCAATAAAAGATAATATACTGCTAGCCAATAAACGATGTACGGCCGGCTCTAAAATTTTAGAAAACTATATTGCTCCTTATGATGCTACAGTAGTTAAGAAATTAAAAGAAAAAGGGGCAATTATTATCGGAAAAACTAATCTAGATGAATTTGCTATAGGATCTTCAGGAGAATTCTCGGCTTATGGAGTCACTCGCAACCCAAAGAATTTAGAGTATGTGCCCGGGGGATCTTCTTCTGGTTCTGCTGCCGCAGTAGCGGCTGATATGGTGCCGATAGCGTTGGGTAGTGACACAGGAGGTTCTATAAGACAACCGGCTTCTTTTTGCGGAATAATCGGTTTTAAGCCCACTTATGGTTCAGTTTCTCGTTTTGGGCTTGTTGCAATGTCTTCTTCTTTAGATCAAATAGGGCCTCTTGGGAAAAATGTTGAAGATATAAAAATTGTTTATGAGGTTATCAGAGGGAAGGACGAAATGGATTCTACCACTGTTTCGTTTTCTCAAAAACCGGTAAAAGAGAGATTAGAGGAAATAAAAATAGGGATTCCTAAGGAATATTTTACTAAAGGTATAGATCAGAGAGTGAAAGAAATTATTAAAGATAGAATTAAAGATTTTGAACTTTCGGGGGCAAGTATAGAGGAGGTGAGTCTGCCCCACACAGATTATGCTTTAGCCACTTATTATATTATTATGACTGCAGAGGTTTCCAGTAATTTAGCAAGATATGACGGAATAAAATATGGAAAATCATTAGCAGAGAGCGACAAAATAACCAATCTTTTAGATGTCTATTTTGAAACCAGAAAGGAATTTTTGGGAGAAGAGGTAAAAAGAAGAATAATGTTAGGTACATATTGTCTCTCTGTTGGTTATTATGAAGCATATTATCTTCAAGCCCAGAAGGTGAGAACCTTAATCAAAAAAGATTTCGAGAAAGCATTCAAAAAAGTGGATATTTTACTTACCCCCACTTCTCCTACCCCTCCGTTTAAGTTAGGCGAGAGATTAGAAAACCCTTTAACAATGTATATGGCAGATGTTTTGACTGTTTCAGCAAATCTTGCTGGTTTGCCAGCCATTTCTTTGCCTGCTGGAGAGATTGATAAATTGCCAGTTGGTCTTCAGTTGATTGGTCCAGCATTTTCAGAAAACTTTTTATTATCAGTGGCTCAATTAGCCCAGAAAATATGGACGTAATTTCTATTTCTAATTTACCCGAGGCGCCGGGAGCGCTAACAAAATTTTTAGAGTTTTTGCTTTCTTCACGCTTCCAACATATTCTTTTACCTATTAAAATTGTATTTATTATTTTTACAGTATTTGAACTCTGTACTATATTTTATTTTGCTGTTTATACAGATTATTTATATTATCTATGGTTTGAAAATTTTGACGAGTTAAGAGAATGGAGAAAACGACACAAAAAGCCGAAAGCAAAAAAAATAAAAAGGCCGAGAAAAATCAAGAAAAAAATTATGTTAGGTAAAATTTCCAACATTTTAGTCAGCCCAAAAAAGAAAAGAAACCGAAAAGAAGTTGCAAGGGCTCAAGAGAAGATAACAAGAGGGAAAAAGATAGATTACAAACTCGCAATACTAGATATAGACCGAATGCTTAATCAAGAATTAGAGAAAAGGGGAATAAAAGGACGGAATCTTTATGAGAAACTCGATAATTTAGATGAAAGAATTATTGAAAACATCGAAGAACTAAGAGAGGCTCGAGAAATTGTCAATAAAATGTTGAGGGAAGAAAAAGAAGTTGAGAGAGAGGAGGCAGAAAGAATTCTGGCAGTTTATAAAAAAGCCCTTTCCTATTTGAGGGCGGTATAATATCTTTTAAAAGAGATCTTGCATAATGATAGAATTTTGTTTAAGATATCAATATTAGAAATATCGCGGGGTGGACCAGTAGTAGGTCGCGGGTCTCATAAGCCCGAGGCGCCGGTGCAATTCCGGCCCCCGCAACCACGAAAAGAAATTAGTTGATGAGTAATTAGTTGATGAGTGCAAGAGAGAACAATCCACAAGAAGATGGCTTCTTTTTTGAGAAATTAGAGGTTTATCGCCGGAGCTTAAAATTTGCAATTGAATTATGTCAATTGGCAAGCACCTTTCCAGTGAAATTTTCAAGAATTAGAGATCAATTGATAGGAGCGGCTATTTCTGTTCCTTTAAATATTGCTGAAGGTTCTGGAAGAAGATCTTCGAAGGAAAAAGTAAATTTTTACAAAATAAGTAGAACTTCTTTATTCGAGTGTATTCCAATCTTGGAACTCTGCTTGAAATTGAAACTGTTAGATCAAAAACGATATAGATACTTTCGGAAAGAAGACATAGAACTATCGAAGATGATTAATGGGTTGATTAAATCATTATGAGACTCATCAACTAATTACTAACAACCCATTTGCTCCTTAACTTCTTAACTCATCAACTCATAAACTCATCAACTCATAAACTCATCAACTAATTCCTAATATCGCCGGCGTAGCTCAGAGGTTAGAGCGGACGCTTCATAAGCGTTAGGTCGGAGGTTCGAATCCTCCCGCCGGCATAAAATTAGTAGATGAGAAATTAGTAGATGAGTAATTAGTTTATGAGTTGATGAGAATCCTTATTAAACCACCAATCTATTTGTTCTTTAACTCATCAACTCATCTACTCATTAACTAATTACTAACTATGGTGGCCTTGGTGTAATGGCAGCACAAGGGCCTGTGGAGCCCTTAGTGGCGGTTCGAATCCGCTAGGCCACCCTGTTATGTCAGTTTGTAGTGAGTAGTGGATAGTGGGTAGTTTATAGTTTCTTATTAGCCCCCATAGTTCAACAGGAGAGAACGATTCCCTCCTAAGGAATAAATCCAGGTTCGAGTCCTGGTGGGGGCATAAGATTAGTAAATGAGTAATTAGTTTATGAGTTGATGAAAATCCTTATTAAACCACCAATCTATTTGCTCTTTTTAACTCATCTACTCATCTACTCATCAACTCATCAACTCATCAACTAATTACTAACTTAGGGGGGTGTAGTGCAGCCCGGAGTGCACGCTGCCCTGTCAAGGCAGAGGTCGCCGGTTCAAATCCGGTCACCCCCGCAAGTTAATTGTCAGTTATCTATTGTTTGCTATTAGTTTAGTTCTTTAAAATAAGGAGGTGTGAAGGATGAGGGCGATAGTGATTGCTAATCCTGAATCAGGAAAGCCGTTGATTGGGAGAAAAAAGTGGAGGTTCTGTAGCATAATAGAGAAAGAAATTTTTAATGCATGGACATTATTTACTGATCCGGAAGGAGAAAGATCGCCAGAGAGTTTGGCGTCATTTGCTCAAAAAGAGGGCTTTCATCTCATAATTGTTAGAGGAGGAGATGGAACAGCTTCTAGAGTAGTGAACGGTCTAGATTTTTCTAAAAAAGTGCCAGTATTGGCTATTATACCTGCAGGCACAGGGAATGATTTTGCTTATGCTTTGGGTTTACGTTATTCTCTTTCTCAGAATATAGAAGTTATCAAGCAAAGAAAAGTTATCTCTGTGGATTTAGGGGTTGTAAGGTTCAGTAATCAAGAAAGGAGGTTTGTAAACACTGTTAGTGTTGGAATAGACGCAGAAATTAATAATATGGCTCATAGGTTGGCGCCCCAGTTAAGAAAAGTAGGAATGTTCCGTTTTGCTTATGTTATTGCAGCCCTTGAAAGAATGCTTCATAGATTGAACTTTCCTGAAGTTGTTATAGAGATTGATGGAAAGAAAAAGGTAAGGGGACCAATTTCTCTGGCAGCCATAACAAATAGTTATAGATATGGAGGAGGGTTTAAGATTAATCTCTCAGCCCGGTTCGATGATGGAATACTTAATCTCTGTATTGCTCAGCCAATCAGAAGAATACTCATTCCTTATTTTATACTAAAAATGAAGCAAGGGACGCATTCTACAAGTAGTGTTTTTTCTTTTTATTCTTTTCAAAAACTGATAATCAGAAGCGAAACCGCCCTGCCTTTTCAAATAGACGGAGAGAGATATCCTTCTCAGAATTGTATAGAAGTTTCTGTTTTACCAAAAGCACTAAAAGTATTGGTTCCTTAGTTATCTTTTCCCTGGGAATTACTCTCCCGGGGATTTTTCTTTTTGAAAATTGCAAGATTTAACCTTGCGACAATTCAGGAGGTAGATTAGGAGGCAAGCCCGCATTCGGCATTCTGGAAGCAGAACTTTTGATTTTTTGTTTTCAACTTGTTATAATAAAAATAGAAATATTTGCTCTTTGCTTTTCTTCCCACCCAACCTCCTTGTTTTTTGAGGAAGAACTTGGTTTTTTGGAGCGTAAAGGGGTTTGTAGCCCCAAAATTATCAGAGCGTTGCAGAAGGGTTTCGCCCACAGCCCTTCGAGGACATTTGCCCTGATAATAGCGGGGGTTCGACTCCCCCAAAACCAAGTTCTTCCTCTTTTTATTTTTACTCGATCTGCCTTGTTTTTGCTTGAAAAATGGGGAAAATTTCATTTGAAAATAAGGAGAAGTTTATGTAAAATAAAGGTGGAGATGGAGATAAAAGATATCAAAAAAACAGCGGAAAGAGAAATTAGTTTGGTAAAAACGCTTAAAGAACTTGAAAGTTTTGAGAATAAATATTTAGGCAAAAAGGGTATTCTTACCCGAATTTTACGTTCTTTAAAAGAATTAAATCCAGAGGAGCGAAAAAAGATAGGCAAAGAGGCAAATGAACTCAAGGAATTTTTACAAAAAGAGATTGAGAGAAAGCGAGGACAACTTCAAGAAAAACACATAGAAGAGAAAGAAAAGAAAGAATGGATAGATATAACAATGCCGGGAAAAAAAATAGAAAGAGGACATCTTCACCCCATTACTTTAGTAAGAACTCAAATAGAGGATATTTTTCAGAAAATGGGTTTTTCTGTTGTAGAGGGCCCAGAGATAGAAAACGAGTGGTACAATTTCGATGCTTTAAATATTCCGAAAGAACATCCTGCAAGAGATATGTGGGATACGTTTTGGCTTCGCCAAAACGAATTAAAAATGCAAAATTCAAAATTAAAAATGAGCCAAAGATTACTATTAAGAACTCATACCTCGCCTGTTCAGATTCATTATATGGAGGCAAACAAACCTCCGATTAGAATTATTGCTCCAGGAAGAATTTTTAGATACGAGGCAACAGATGCATCGCATGAGATTAATTTTTATCAGGTAGAGGGGTTGATGATTGATAAAAACATAAGCATTGCTAATTTTAAATTTATAATGGAGGAATTTTTTAAAGAGTTTTTTGGAAGGAAAACAGAAATAAGATTAAGACCAAGTTACTTTCCTTTTACAGAGCCAAGTTTTGAAATAGATGTTAAGTGCTCGATTTGCAATGGAAAGGGATGTAGTGTTTGTTCATATCGGGGATGGATTGAAATGGCAGGAGCAGGTATGGTTCATCCCAATGTGCTAAAGGCAGTAAAAATAAATCCAGAGGAGTGGCAAGGATTTGCTTTTGGTTTAGGATTAGATCGGTTGACAATGATGAAATATAAAATCAATGATATCCGACTCTTTTATTCAGGAGATTTAAGATTTTTAAAGCAATTTTAAGAAATAATAACGAAATAACTTCCGCAAAATTGACGCAGTTAATTTCCCCAGCGAGGAAATTACTGCTCGGCGCTCGGCCTCGCTCTCTCGCTTCGCCCCGCTAAACGGGGCTCCGCTCGAACCATGCCCGCTCGGCCTGCGCGACGCATTTTGCGGAAGTTATTTCTTCCTAAAAATATTATGCTTTTTTCCTACGATTGGCTACAATCATTTTTTCCAAAAAAATTACCTGCACCAAAGAAATTGGCAGAACTTTTGACTCTGCACAGTTTTGAAGTTCAGGAAATCAAAAAAGTTGATGGTGATTTGGTTTTTGATATCGATGTTACTCCAAACAGATCAGATTGTTTTTCTCATTTAGGAATTGCGCGTGAATGCTCCGCATTCACGAATTTAAAATTCAAAATTCCCGCCTGCCGGGCGGGCAGGCAAAATGCAAAATTAAAAGAAGATAAGAAAAGAAAGATTAAAGATTTTATAGAGGTTGAGGTTGAAAATAAAAATGATTGTCTAAGATACATGGGAGGGGTGCTTTTGGATGTTAAGGTAGGGGAATCGCCCGAATGGATTAAAAAAAGATTAATTGCCTGCGGGGTTCAGCCTATAAATAATATTGTGGATATAATGAATTACACAATGCTTGAGACAGGCCAGCCGTTACATGCTTTTGATCTTGATAAACTCAAAACTCAAAACCCCGCCTGCCGGACGGGCAGGCACAGCTTAAAACTCAAAACTAAAATTATTATAAGAAGGGCAAAAAGAGGAGAAAAAATAAAAACCTTAGATGATAAAGAATATATTTTAGATAAAAACATTCTGGTAATCGCAGACCAAGAAAAACCTTTGGCAATCGCAGGAATTAAAGGAGGAAAAGCAGCAGAAATTACTTCGAAGACAAAAAATATTTTTATAGAATCAGCAAACTTTGCTCCTACATTAATTAGGCGGGCTTCAAGATCTTTAAATTTAAGAACAGACGCCTCTTTTCGTTTTGAACATGGGTTGGACCCAAATCTTGCAGAAGAAGGTTTAAAAAAAGCAGTTCTTCTTGTTCAAGAGATTGCTGAAGGAACTGTTGCCGGAAAGAGAATAGATATCTACTCAAAAAAAGTCAAACCCAAAAAGATAAAAATATATTTGAGCAAATTAGAAAAACTTTCTGGCATAAAAATTCCAGCAAAAGAGGTAAAAACAGTTCTAAAAAGGTTAAACTTTAAGATTATTAAAGAAAAAGGTGACTTGATAGAGGTAGAAATTCCCACATACAGACAGGACTTAGTTATCCCCGAAGATTTAATAGAAGAAATATTAAGAATTTATGGATACGAAAAAATAAATTCTTGTCCTCCTCAGATATCCTTAACTTTTCCGCAAAAAAACCCAGAATTATCTGCCCAAAGAAAAGTAAAAGAAATACTTAAAGAACTTGGCTTTACAGAAGTTTATAATTATTCGTTTATCAGCAAGGAAGATACTCGTTTCTTTAATAAAGAATACATAGTTGAGTTAGAAAATCCGGTAAGCGAGAAATTCCAGTATTTACGCCCCTCGCTTTTAGTTAATCTTTTAAAAAACGCCAAACATAATCTTAAGTTTTTCGAGGCGTTTAAGATGTTTGAAGTGGGTAAAATATTTCAAAAACAAGGATCGAAAATTTTAGAAAAGAGAACTCTTGCTGGCATAATTGTTGGAGAAAAAAAAGAAGAAGGTTTTTTTGTTCTCAAGGGATATATTGATTCTCTTTTTGATAGCCTGGGAATTACTGACTGGTTTTATGATGAATTTCAACCCCGTCCTGAAGATATGAAAAAATTGTTTTGGCATATTAATAAATCGGCTGAAATAAAGGTGAATCAAGAGAAAATAGGGTTTTTGGGTGAAGTTTCAGAGAGAATTTTACACCATTTTGATATCAGAGTGCCCATATATGCTTTTGAGATGGATTTCGAGAAATTGATCGAGTTTATTACAGAAGAAAAAGAATATCAGGAGATTCCGAAATTTCCTTCTGCGGTAAGAGACATAGCCCTTCTTGTTCCTATGTATGAAAAGACAGAAAATGTTCAGAAAAAGATATTTGCCGCCGGAGGAGATTTGCTGATAGATGTTGATCTTTTTGATATTTATTTTGGGGAAGGCCTGCCTGAAGGAAAAAAGAATCTGGCTTTTCATTTGATATTTCAGGCAAAAGACAGAACTCTTAGTTCAGAGGAAATAGATAATTTAATGAAAAAAATAATTTATTCCTTAGAAGAGAACCCCGAATGGGAAGTGAGAAGATAAATTCAAAATTAAAAAATCAAAATTTAAAATTGCAGTTAAAAATTAAAAATTGTTAATTACAAATTAAATTTATCTCATATGGCAAGAAAGAAACAAGCAAAATCTGCTCGTCCTAAAAAGAAAACAGAAGAATACACAGCCAAAGATATTTTTGTTCTAAAGGGGCTTGAGCCGGTAAGGCAGAGACCGGCAATGTATATTGGTTCAACAGGCCCCGATGGCTTGCATCATTTAATTTGGGAGTGCTTAGATAATTCCTTAACTTATGACACCCCGATTATTATCAAAGAAAATGGAAAGGTAACCTTAAGAAAGATTGGGGAATTAATTGATGAGTATTTTGTGGAGAATGCGGAATTTATTGAAGAATCAGAAAAGAAAGAAGTTCAATTTTTAAGACAAGGATTTAAAATAGAAGCCCTTTCTTTTAACCCAAAGGATTTAAAACTTAAATTTAGACCCATTTTTTCTTTAATACGCCATAAAGTTAACAGTGAGATCTTTAGAGTAACTCTACAAAATAATAGAGAAATTGAGATTACTCCATATCATTCTTTGTTCACTTTAAATAAAGGAAGGGTAATTCCAATCAGGGGTTCTGATTTGAAAATAGGAACTCCGATTATTGTTCCCAAGAATTGGCCCGAAATAGAAAAAGACCAAAAAGAAATAGATTTAATTGACGAGTTATTAAAGTTGGAAATCGAAAAAACAGAGAATATCTTCCTTTATAATGTGAAAGATTTACTTGATACCGAGGTTTATTCGCATCTTAAAGAAGCCCTAAGAAAAAGAGCCGAAAATACCCGCACACAACATTTCTCAAATATTTTTTACGACTTTAAAAGATACGATTATTTGCCCTTTAATCTTTTAAGGCAACTACCAAAAGAAAAAATTCAATTGTTTAAAAGGAAATCTCTTCTTGGTACGCGTTATAATAAAAATGTTCGCCTGAAGCCAATCTTAAAAGTAACTCAAGATTTAGTTGAACTTTTGGGCCTTTTTGCGGCAGAGGGATCGATTATTAAAAATAGATCTCTCAATTCCAATAGAATTGTTTTTAGTTTCGGGGCACATGAGAGGGAATTGATTAATTATGCCTGCACTCTGATTGAAAAAGTTTTTGAATATAAGGCCTCGGTTCGCTACATTCATAAAACAGCAAGAGGAGTAGTTATAGATTCCCAAATGATTGCTTTTCTTTTTGAAGAGATATTTAAGACAGGAAGAAATAGCAAGCAAAAGAAGATACCAGATTTAGTATTTAATTTAAGTAGAAATTTAAGAGAGAGATTTCTTATCGCTTATTTAGCAGGAGATGGATATCCTTCGAAATTTTGGACAACGCATCTTATAGCCAATACTTCACCCTCGTCAAAAGAAAAGAAAAAGTTTACAGCAGTCTCAAAGAGCAAAGATTTAATAATTGGTTTAGGTTACCTTCTTTCTTCGTTAAACAAAACCTATTCGTTCGGCAAGAGAAAAATTAAGAAAGAGGAAAGAAAGATTAAGGTAAATTATAAAGGCAGGGAAAAAGAAAGAATTATAAATTCTCAACTCGTATCTTTTTCATTAGATTTTTACTGGAACACTAATTCCTCTTATCTTAATTATTTACCGTACGAGGAGATAGTTCAAAAATGTTTTGATTACAATTTTTCTGGAAGAATTCAAGGTAACTCTCAAAAGGGGATTTCCAGAACAACTTTGTCTAACCTTATTGCAAGCCAAAAAGTTCTTCTTCAGGAGGGGAGTTTGAAGTTTTTGAATTCAGATTTAGGAATTCTTAGGGTTAAAAGAATTGAAAAAATAAAATATCGAAAGAGTTGGGTATATGATATTTCAGTGCCGGGAGGAGAAAATTTTGTTGCAGGTTTTGCTCCTATTTGTGCCCATAATTCGATTGACGAAAGTATGGCAGGTTATGCTTCGGAGATAGAAGTTGCCCTCTTGCCAGAGAACAGAGTAAGGGTTTCTGACAATGGAAGAGGAATACCTGTTGATATTCATCCGCAAACAAA
>JAGGVA010000006.1 GCA_021158195.1 bacterium
ATTTTGGTAGAAAGTTACTTCTTTGAGTCAGAAACACCAGAAACTCAATTAATTTCAAGATTAATAGAGGGAGAGTTTCCTAATTATCGAGATGTTATTCCTAAAGAATCAAAAACAGAAGTTTTGGTGGATAAATCTCAGTTTTTAAACTATTTAAAGGCGGCAAGTATTTTTGCTGGAAGGGGGAATGAAGTAAATTTAAAAGTTGATACCAAAGATAAAAAAATAGAGATCCTAACTGAAAATACAGATGTTGGCTCTACTCAATTTACTCTTCCGGCAAAAATTAATGGGGAGAAAACTAAGATATGTTTCAATTACAAGTTTTTACTCGAAGGAGTTTCTAAAATTAAAGGAGATGAGATATATATAGGGTTAAATGGTGAAGATGGCCCCGGTCTTATTAAATCACAAGAGGATTCTAGTTTTCTTTATATCCTAATGCCGATCAAACCCACATAAAGCTCTAAATCCTAAATCCTAAATCCTAAATCCTAAATCCTAAATCCTAAATCCTAGATTCTAGATTCTAAATTCTAAATTCTAAATTCTAAACTACTATTGCTTGAATCTTTTTAATACTTCTAACATTATTTGGTGCCAGACAGGGCCGGCAATTGTTACTGCGGGTTTTTTTGCCATAGGAGTATTGTCGTTATTACCTACCCACATTCCTACAACTATTGATTTAGAATAACCAATAACCCAGGCGTCGCGAAAACTATCTGTAGTACCGGTTTTTGCAGCCACCCAATATCCTGGAAAATAAAGAGGAGAACTAATGCCAAACATTGGAGCACGCGCTTTATTGTCAGAGAGGATACTGTTGATTAACCGACAGGCGTTTTTATCTAGAATTCTTCTTAAACTTGTTTGGGTGTTGTCTTCTATAATTCGTCCTCTATTGTCTAGAATTTTTATCACCGCCTTGGTTTGGGCTTTAAGACCTTCGGTGGTAAAAACCCCATAAGCACTGGTTAGTTCTAGCAACTTTACTTCTCCTCCACCTAGAACTAAAGCAGGGCCATAAAATGACCCAGGTTTGTCAAGGGTGGTAATTCCCATCATTTTTGCTGTTCTTAAACTATCCTCAATCCCAGCCAGATACAGCAAAACTTTAACAGCCGGAATATTTAGAGATTGAGCAAGTGCCTGTCTTAAAGTAACGGGACCTCTAAATTTTCCATCATAATTTTGAGGGATATAGTATTTATTTCCCCATTTACCGAAGTTTGTAAGTTCGTCAACAACTATGGTTTTATCACTATAACCTTTCTGGAAGGCGGTGACATAGACAATAGGTTTGAAGGCAGAGCCGGGTTGTTGTCCGATTCCATAAACAGCAACATTGACCTTTGGTTCAAATAGACAATTTTTCCCGGGTGTACAGTTTTTAGGGTAAGGTTCTCCAAAGTAATCCTTGGAGCCAATCATTGTAAGAATTTCTCCGGTATAAGGATTTAAAATAACCACTGAAGCATTATAGGCACCGTAAGATTTTAAAAACTCGTCATTTTTTTGAATAATTTCTTTTGTTTTTTGGTATAAGTCCCAATCTAGGGTGGTGTACACGGTTAGCCCCGCCTCTTTTAAATACTCAGAGCCATATTTTTTTTCAAGGTAGTCCTTAACATATAAAACAAAATGAGGGGCTTTTATATTATCTTTATGCTCACTGAATATAATCTTTTCGGATTTTGCTTTTTGATATTCTTCTTGGCTAATAAAATTATTTTCAAGCATTTTCTTTAAAGTGTCATCTTTGCGTTTTAAAAGTTCTTGACGGTGTTGCCAATAAAAACTAGGTGCCTTAATAGTGGAAGCCAAAAGGGCTGATTCTGCTAGAGTTAGGTCTTTGGCAGATTTATTAAAGTAAGATCGGGCTGCTTCTTCAACTCCATAAATATTAGGACCGAAAGGTATTTGGTTAAGATACCATTCTAAAATTTGGTCCTTGGAATATCGTCTTTCTAGTTCGAGGGTTAGGATTATTTCTCTTATTTTTCGGGAAATAGTTTTTTGAGAAGTAAGAAAAGTAGAGCGAATCAATTGTTGAGAAATAGTTGATCCTCCGTAGACAGGTTTTTTAATTTTTAAGTTGATCAAAATAGATCTAAAAATTCCTTGAAAATCTATACCATGGTGCGTGTAAAAATTTTTATCTTCCGCAGCAAGGACAGCCTTGATCAAATAAGGAGAAACCTCGTTTAGTTTTACCGGTTCTCTTCGTTCTTCTCCATAAATTGTATAAAGAAGCACTTTACCAGTGCGATCATATATTTTTGTGGGCAAAGCCAATTGTCTTTCTTCAAAAACCTCTGGGCGGGGAAGGTCTTTAGCGTAATAAATGAAAATTCCCAGCCCTGCAACAGCAAAGAAAGCAACAAACAAAAGAAAGAATTTTAAGATTATAAAGAAAGGTCTTTTTTTTGTGACAATAATTTTTTTATCTTTCTTTTTGGTAAGCATATTTATATATTATAAACAAAACCCCCTCGCTTCAAGCGAGGGGGTTTTGAAAAGAAAGAATTATACTTCTTCCTCTTCTCCACCTAATTCCTCTGGTTCTTCTTCTCCCCCCAATTCTTCTCCCCCCAATTCTTCTCCTCCCAATTCTTCTCCTTCTTCCAATTCTTCTTCACCTTCCTCATCCCAACTTTCCTCTTCTTCTGTGGTTTCCTCTTCTTCCTCGGGCATTTCTTCTTCGTTTTCTTCTAATTCTTCTTGGCTTACAAGAAATAATTCTGATTTATATTCCATAAATTTAAATTTATTTATTTTTTAATTTAGGGGCGACCTTTGTGGCCTATAAGGTAATTATATTTTTTGAAAAGAACCTGTCAAGAACTTTTTTCACATTTTTGATTTTTGATCAATGTTGAGCAGCAAATAGCAACAGCCAGGGCGTCAGCAGCATCATCAGGTTTTGGAATTTCCTTTAATTGAAGCAATTCTTTAATCATTCTTTGCACCTGCTTTTTTTTAGCGCGGCCATAACCTACAATTCCTAATTTTACCTGAAGAGGGGTGAGTTCGTAAACAGGAATTTTGTTTTTTGCTGCCCAGAATAAAATAACTCCTTTTGTTTGGCTTACTTTTATGGCTGTTTTAGAATTTTTAAAAAAGAAAATACTTTCTATTGCCAAGATATCCGGCTTATTTTTTTTAACTATCTGATTTAGTTTTTTGTATGTTTGGTTGAGCCGCTGGGCATCAGAAAATTCTGGAGTAGTAAAGATACAGCCATAATCTATTAAATCTATTCTATCTGATCTTTTATAAAACTTTATTAGTCCGTAACCTGTGGTGGCTGTTCCCGGGTCTATACCTAAAATAATCATAACTTAAGAAAGTTTAATGTTAGAGTAAATTTCTTGCACATCATCATTTTCGTCCAATGCCTCAAATAGTTTTTCTGCCTGTTTTTTAATTTCTTCTGGAACCTCTATTTCTTCATTTGGTACCCAACCAAGCGTTGCCGATTCTATTTTCAAACCAAATTTTTTTAAATTATCTTTTACTTTTTCCAATTGATCTGGTTTAGTATAAACCTCTAAGATTGAATCTTGCCATTTTAAATCTTCTGCTCCCGCTTCTATTGCCTCTAATTCAACATCTTCCTTTTTCTTATTTTGGACATCAATACTGATAATTCCCAATTTTTGGAACATCCACCGTTGAGATCCTTCCTGAGCAAGTTTTCCATTATGTTTTACTAAAATATTTTTGATCTCATTAAGAGTTCGGTTTTTGTTGTTAGTAATACCTTCAATAATTATTGCAATTTTTCCCGGACCAATGGCTTCAAAAGTGAATTCTTCTAAACTTTCACCTTCAATCTGTCCAGCCCCCCTTTGAATAGCCCTTTCAATATTTTCATTTGGCATTCTAAACTCTTTGGCTCGTTCAATAGCCATTCTGAGCCGGGGATTGGTTTCTGGATCTGTGCCGTCTCTTGCAGCAACACTTATAACCCGAGCCAATTTTGAGAAAATCTGAGCCCTTTTTTTATCTTCAATTTCTTTTTTGTGTCTTATACCGTGCCAATGGCTGTGACCAGACATATGCTCAAATTAATAATTTTGCTTCTCTCTCTATTAAATTTAAATTTAGAAACAAGAAAAGTCAAAGAAAAAGAAGAGATGCTTGCCAAAAGAAATTTAGAGAAAAAAGAGTTTTTAAGAGAAAAGTTCTCAAGATTCGCTCTTTCTTGATTTGAAACATTTTCTACTTCTTTTTTAGACACAAGAATCAAATTTTTCTTTTTGGGAGTTCCACCAGGATGAATACTTGTTTGCCAGTTGTTGGGATCTGCTCCAGATGCATAGGTACTTCTTCTTTCCATAGTTCTCTTTGTCTTATTATCTCCTGCAAACCAACCGTTTTTACAAGAAACTTGGTCTATTATTTTACCTTCTTTATTGATTAATACAAGATCACCTCCGCTATTTTTCAAAGCCCCATTATAAACAATATCTGCCTTAATATCAGGAAGAGTTTTATCCGACGATCTTTCTAAAACAAAAAAAGAAAAAGGAGAGATTTCTCCTTTTAAGGTAATGTCTATTTTTCCAAGTTTATCTATAAGACGCCAACCATTTATGTTTATATTTCTATCAGAAGGATTATAAAGTTCTATCCATTCTTTTGTAAAACCATCTTGAGTTCCCATCCAAGCAATTTCATTGATTACTATAGAATTTTCCCAAGCATAGCAGGTTGCTTTACCCCAAAAGAAAATAATAATAAAAGAAAGTAAAATTTTAGCCAAGATTTTTTTCACCTTGCCAAAATAATTTTAAAAAGATATTTGTTTGCTTTTGGAAGTAAAACCTAAATGAGAATAAGCAAGATCAGTTGCTATTCTTCCCCGATGAGTTCTTTTTAGAAGTCCCAGTTGAAGAAGGTAGGGCTCATATATTTCTAAAATAGTATCAATTTCTTCTCCAAGAGTTGCTGCTAATGCTTGAATTCCTACAGGCCCGCCATTAAATTTCTGGATTATTGTTCTCAGGATTTTTCGATCAGATTCTTCTAAGCCCAAATTATCGATACCCATAGCCTCAAATCCGGTTTGAGCAATGTTTTTGTCAATGACGCCATTTCCTTCAATTTGAGCGAAATCACGAAGACGTTTTAAAAGCCTGTTTGCTATTCGGGGAGTAAAGCGACTTCTTTCTGAAATTAAGTCGATTGCTTGCTCGGTTACTTCAACCCCAAGGATATTAGCAGAGCGCCTGATGATTTTTTTGATTTCTTCTTGTGTGTAGAAATTTAATTGAAAGGTGGCTCCAAAGCGACTTCTTAAAGGGGAAGACAGGAGGGCTATTCTTGTTGTTGCTCCTATCAAGGTAAATTTAGGGAGTTTAAGTTCTAAAGTTTGCGCCATAGCCCCCTTGCCGGTTACAAGATGTAATTTAAAATCCTCCATTGCAGGATATATAAGTTCTTCGCATGTCTTAGTTAATCTATGGATTTCGTCTATAAAAAGAATATCTCCATCAGAAAGATTGGTAAGAAGAGCGGCTAAATCGCCGGGTCTTTCAATTAGAGGGCCGGCTGTAATTCTTATATTTGTCTTTAGTTCTTTGGCAACAAGATAAGCAAGTGTGGTTTTACCTAGGCCCGGGGCGCCATAAAAGAGAAGGTGGTCAGGATTTTCTTTTCTTTTCTTTGCTGCCTCAATAATAACTTTCAGGTTTTTCTTAATCCTTTCTTGCCCAACATACTCCTCCCATTTTTGAGGTCGTAAAACAGCATCTATTGCCTCTTCGGTTGTGCGAGGGTCTTTTTTCTTGACAGACATTTTGATGTTTGCTATAATATATTAAGTCCCTGACTGGAAGAGGGATTTTTCTTAGATACTGGGTAGCCTGGCTCCGGCTGGGCTATGCCTCGGAAAAATCCTGGTTTTGGTTGCTTTCCAAGATTTCCAGTCAGGGATTTTAAATTTTTAACTAATTATCTTTCCATAGCCACTCTTTTTACCTCTTCTATAGTGGTAATTTTTTCCATAACTTTTATTAAACCATCTTTATACATAGAGATCATTCCTTTTTTTTCTGCTAATTTTCTCATTTCAGAGATAGAGGGCTTTTTAAGAATTAAATCTTCTATTTCAGAATCTACCAAAAATGCCTCAAAAATACCTACTCTTCCCTTGTAACCTGTAAAGTTGCAGTATTTACAACCTTTCGGTTCCATAATTTCTAAGTCCGGAGAAATTTCAGGGATTTTGATGTTCTTGGGCACATTAGAAAATTCTGATTTTAGCATTTGAAACTCTTCAGGAGTGATTTTTCTTGGGAGAGCGCATTTCTGACATACTTTTCTTACCAATCTTTGGGCAATAACCATATTAATTGCCGGTGCAATATTAACAGGGTTTGCTCCCAGAGATACTAATCTTGGGATAGCGCCCGGAGCATCATTTGTATGAAGAGTGGAAAAAACTAAGTGGCCAGTAAGAGCCGCCTGCAGGGCAATCTCAGCAGTTTCTTTATCTCTTATTTCTCCTACAAGAATCACATCTGGGTCTTGACGAACAATAGATCTTAAGCCATTTGCAAAATCATATCCTTTTTCTGGATGCACCTCTGTTTGTGAAATTCCTTCTAATCTGTATTCAATTGGGTCTTCGATAGTAATAATTTTAATTTCGGGTTTTTGGAGAAAGCGTAAAAAGGCATACAGGGTGGTAGTTTTTCCTGACCCGGTGGGACCGGTAACAATAATCATTCCGTTTGGTTTCTGGATTTCTTGCTTGAATAACTCTAAGAGATCGTCTCGCAATCCTAATTCTTCAATATTTTTTAAACTTTGGGGATTTAAAATTCTCATTACAATAGATTCACCATAATCTGCAGGTAGGGCAGAAGTTCTTATTTCTATTTCTAAATTTGGCAATGTGACAGAAAAACTTCCATCTTGGGCTCTATCATGGATGTTTAATTTTAATCCTGCTAATAATTTTATTCTTGAGAGCAAAAGACGATATGTTTCCGGTTGAAAAAAGAAGACATCTTGAAGCATTCCATCTAATCTGATTCTCAAACGAACGTTTTCTTCCTGGGGTTCTAAGTGGATATCTGATGCAAACAAATGAATTGCGCCAGCCAAAATTAAACTGAGAAGTTCGCTAATGTCTTTATCTAAAAAATTCTCAATTTCTTTGGCAAAATCAGAAACACTTTCAATTTTTTCTTGAACCAATTTTTGGATGTTTGAAGGTATGACAATTTTGTCGGTTATTTTCACCATAAAATTTAATAACTTGAAATTTCTTGTATCAACTCTTCCTTTTTTTCTTTTGATATTTGAAAAAGAAGCGCCCTTTCATTATTTTGTCCTCTTAGTTTAGAAGCAAGACGAATCAATTTATCTTTTTCTGGAAAATAAAAAACCCCTCTAAAAGACGATAAGTCATTATGGGGTTCCCATAAAACGAGAAGGGAGGGGAAATTGAATACTTGAGCACGAAGCATTTTAATAAGATAAATAATTTTTTGACGATCTATATTGGCAAATTCTTTCTTGGTTAAAACTACCAAGGAAATATTGCTTTTGCCTATTATCTTAATTCTTTTTAATACATTTTCAAAAAAAGTCAAAATTTCGGGTTCAAAATTTTTTAAAAAGGGCTTTAGAATATTTTTTATTTCTAAAGAATTTCTTTTTGTAAGCGTTAAAACTTGTGATATTTTTTTGGGATCTTTTTTGTAATAGTCAATTAGACCTACAGAAAGATTTTCCAGTAAAATTTTATCTTCTGTTCTTGGTAAAAGATTTATAGCAAGTTGATAAATCATTTCCGAGAGAGCCGTATCCTCTTCTATCCAATTTATTTGTCCAAAATCAAGATTGTCTTTTTGGTTGTCTATGTTCAAGATGAAGCCCTCGAAAAATATTTTAAAGTTTTTTTCATAATATTCTCCTAACTCTTCTAAATTTCTCACCCCAAGAGAAATAATCAAATCAACATCTGGATTTAGGGAATCATCTTCTAGAGAAAAAAGACGAATATTGTTAGAAGAGGCGGTTTTTTTTGATAAAGTAATTAGCAGCCGAAAAGATTCGGAGTTTTTTTGATAATACAATTCTGAGATGTCATTCGGGGGCGAGATTTCTAAAATATAGGAGTTGAGATTATTGATAAAATGAGGCAAAAGAGAAAATTTATCCTTAATCGTTTCTGGGTAGATGTTTACTTTTTTGCCAATCCTTTTTAGAGTGTAAAAAAGGCAAAAAAACGCAGATATTAAGTCTAGGGTGGGTTTACCATCTTTAGTAACTAAAAGCACAGATTGAGAATTGAGTATTTTTTGCTTAATTTCTTGAAGTTCGTCCATAATCTTTCTTAATTTAATTCTAAAAATTCCAAAAGTCAATTTTGTGAGATTTAATGAGGCCTAAAGTAAAAAACAAGAGAAAATTACTGTGTGCTTCTCTTTCACCGCGAGAAACTCGCAAAATAGGTAGAACTTTTGCCCGTAAAGTTTTAGATTGTTTTTTCTCTGGCAAGCATCCGAGAAAACAGGCGATAGTTATAGGTTTAGAAGGAGATTTAGGGGGTGGTAAAACAACCTTTACTCAAGGATTTGCTAAGGGGTTGGGTATTGAAAAAAAAATTTTAAGCCCCACATTTGTGATTATGAAAAAATATCCAATTCCGGCAGTGAAGAGTGGCTATTTCTACCACATAGATTGTTATCGAATTGAATCTTCAAAGGACCTTAAAAGCATTGGAATAAAAAAACTAATCAAAGACCCAAAGAACATTATTATCATTGAGTGGGCTAAAAAAATCAAAGAGATACTTCCCAAGAATACCATTTGGATTCGTTTTGATTTTGTGGATTTAAAAAAGAGAAGAATTTATAGTTCTTGGTGTGGAAAAAATTAATATTCTCTTCTATGGAAAAGAAAAGAATAGTCATTATAGACGGCAATGCAATAATTCATCGAGCCTATCATGCATTGCCAAAACTTACTACAAAATCAGGCAAGGTTGTAAATGCTGTTTATGGTTTTCTTTTAATTTTATTTAAGGTATTAAAGGATTTTAGGCCAGATTTTGTAATTGTTGCTTTTGATTTTCCCGCCCCAACTTTTAGAGACAAAATTTACAAAGAATACAAAGCCAAAAGAAAAAAAGCCCCTGATGAACTATATCAACAGATACCAGAGGTAAAAAAAATTCTTAGGGCTTTTGGAATTAAATTTTTCGAACTTAAGGGTTTTGAGGCAGACGATCTTATAGGAACAATTGTAAAATTGGTGGAGAGAAAACAAATTTTTCCTAAAATTGAGACAATTATTGCAACAGGAGATCTAGATGCTCTTCAGTTGATTGATAGTCACACAAAAGTTCTTCTTCTAAAGAGAGGCATAAAAGAAGCAGTTTTATACGACGAAGAAAAAGTAAAAGAAAGATATCAGATAGAGCCAAAGCAATTAATTGATTTTAAAGCCCTAAGAGGCGATCCCTCAGATAATATTCCCGGAGTTTCAGGTATAGGAGAGAAAACAGCCATTAATTTAATTAAAGAGTTTGGCTCCTTGGAAAATCTTTATAAAAAAATAGAAGAAAATCACGATGTTACAAAAAAAATATCTCCGAGATTAAGAGAGCAGTTAATTCGTTCAAAAGAAGATGCTTTCTTTTCAAGAAAACTTGTTGAGATTAAAAGGAATGCACCTATAAATTTTGATTTGAAAGAATGCGCAATTAATAAAAAGAACTTGTCTGGAGCAAAAAAGATTCTAGAAGAATTTGAATTTTTCAGTTTAGTCAAAAAACTTCCTGAAATTTTTAATTCTGAGAACAAAAAAGAGCACCCCTCAGGCAAGTCAGAACCAATTCAACAAAGACTTATTTAATTTTTTATTTTAAAAAATTAAAACATTTGGTATCATTAGAATAATGAAGCCAAAACAGAGAACAAAGCAAGGAAGCATTTTTTTCAGAATTTTTTATGGTATTCTGGCAATTACTATTTTTTCAAATATAATTTTCGCCTACATCATTAATCGCGGATACGAAGCAGCAATAGAACCTTTAAGAGATAAAGTTTCACTCGAAGAGTTTAGCGATGTAGAGGCAAATATATTTAATACATGGATTGTCTCAGCCTCTACTTTTATTTTTGTGGTGTTAATGACAATGTGTCTCGCAGTAATCTTTACCCAGAAAATTATTACCCCTATTAGAGAATTAGTAGAAGTAGTTAAAAGAGCCGCTGCCGGCGATTTAAATACAAGAGTAAAAGTGAAAGGAAACGACGAATTGGCCCAACTGGGGAGAGAGTTCAATTTTATGATAGAGCAACTCAAAAAAACAAAAGATCAATTAGAAGAAGAGAAGAAAGTTTTAGAAGTTAGGGTAAGAGCCAGAACTGAAGAACTTGAGGAAATGGCAAAGAATTTAGATGCTCAGGTAAAAGAAAGAACAAAAGAGTTACAAGAGAGGATAAAGCAACTGGAAAGATTCCATAAACTTACAGTAGGAAGAGAAACAAAAATGATAGAGTTAAAAAAGAAAATTCGTCAACTTGAGGAAGAACTGGAAAAATATAGGTCAAAACAATCGAAATCTTAACATTAATCTTAAAATGAAAGATAAACTGAGTCCGAAAGAAGTAAAACGTTTAATGGAAATTCCAGGAAATGTAAAAGGAGAGATGATTCTAGCAAATATAGATTATATTAGAATTAAAGGAGGAGAAGAGGCGGTAGAGCAATTAAAAAAGAGAATGAAAGAACTTGGTGTAGAACTTCACTTAGAGGAGATAAAGCCTATGGAGATGTACCCAGAGGCGATTAGCGTGATAATCGTTCTTTTGGCAAAAGAGATTTTGGGATTAGATAAGAAGGGGATTTTTGAAATGGGAAAAACAGCAGTGAAACTTTCCTTTTTTCTTAAGATTTTGACCAAACACTTTGTTTCCCCTAAAAGATGTTTTGAAGAAAGTTCTAGTTATTGGGTAAAATATTTTGATTTTGGAGAAATTGAACCAGTTGAGTTTAATGAAGCTGAAAGATATGCGGTGATAAGAGTTAAAGGTTACAGATTTCACCCGATAATGTGTCAATACTATAAAGGTTATTTTTCGGAAATAGCCCGTCTGGCTTTAGGGGCAGACAAAAAAATTTCAATAGAGGAGACAAAGTGTGTATTTAGAGATGATTTCTATCACGAATATGTAATAACTTGGGAATAAGATATGCTTTGTTTTTTATCTAAAAAAAAGTTTTTAAATCTCAAAAAACAACTAAAAGAAACAAAAGAAGAGTTGTTAGATATTTCTTCGTATTTAAATAATCTTTTTTCTTTTCTGCCCATAGCGGTCTGCGATTTAAATCCTTTGGGAGTGATAAATAATACAAATGAATCTTTTGAAAAACTAACCGGATACAAACAAATAGAGATTGTTGGAGAAAGATTAGAAAAGATTTTTTTAGAAAAAGAAAGAGTTAAGGAAATTCAGAAACATCTACTGGAGTCAGGTAAGACAGAAACCATACAATTGACTCTGTTAACAAAAGAGAAACAAAAGATTGCTGTTAAAGTTTCTTTTGCTATAAGAAAAGATACAGAGGGCAACATTATAGGGTTTTTTGTTAGTATAACTGATGTCAGTGGTTTAAAAAGAATTCAGGAAGAAGCCGAGCAAAAAATTATTC
>JAGGVA010000062.1 GCA_021158195.1 bacterium
GGATAAAAATATCTTCTATCAGTTCGCCGTTGCCAAGGTGAATTACAATATTATTTCTTTGTTTCAAAACGCTACCATCGCTTTCTATTATCCCAACCAAAACCCCTTTTCTAAAATCTATAGACCTGCTAAATGTTTTGGAATTTAACCTTTTATCTAATGCTCCTTCTCCTCGTACATATTCTTTCATTATTTCGACCAATCCTCTGCTGGCTACGGAAACACGAATGTATTGGTGCTTTTGATCAGAACGAACTGTTACTAAAGAAGCAAATCGCTCGCTTGCCATCTTCTGAACAAAATCGACTAATTCTTTTTCTTTGTAGTTAAAAACAAAATTAAGAGTGGCCCCGTTATGAGATATCCAGCCATCGCCGACATAAAGCCCAACCAATCTTCCAAGATCAAAATCCCCTAATTCTCCCTCATAAGGATATTTTGCAATTGGAAATTCGTCTCCTACTTTTAAATTTCTGCTTTCTACTACTTTTAGTTTTCCGTTTTCAATAATTAAAGAGGGGTGATCTAAAGTCATTTTATCCACAATTCCGTTATCAAGAGTAACCTTGAGAATATCTTCGTTTTCTATTCTTATTTTGATTACATTCTTAACAGGCCTAAACTCGCCATTCACTAAAACTTCTATTGGATTATTTCTTAATAAAAAGTCGTCGACTATTCTTCTTATCTCTGTTTTAGCAATGACGCCCGAGGCGTTTCTATAGATAATCTGGGTACCTGGCAATTTGCACATTGACCTTACATCTTCGGGCTTCATTTCTGAGTTGATATAGTTGGCAAAATAATTAATGCCGTATTTTGCCGATGCCTCAAATATCCCATCAAAAGCAGGTTCATCCCAAGGAAAATCTTTTGTAATATTGATTGTGGGTATTGGAAAATGAAAAGGTTTTCCATTTCTGTCTCCCTCCTGATAAACTTCATACAATGCCTTGTCGAAAATTTTCATTTCCTCTTCAAATTCCTGGTAGGTTTCTTTCTGCGGTTTGCCTCCAATAATTACTGGCAGTTTAGCAAAAACAGGAGAGGGTTTTAAATCTAGAGTAATATTTGTAAAAGGATTCTGAAAGCCGACTCGGGTTGGTACCGCCATATTAAACAAAAACTCCTGAAGAGCCTGTTTAACTTGACTATAATTTAGATTGTCGTATCGGATAAACGGGGCTAAAAGAGTGTCAAAATTGGAAAAGGCAATCGCGCCAGCCGCCTCTCCTTGCAATGTATACATAAAATTAACAATTTGCCCCAGGGCAGCCCTGAAATGCTTTGGTGGTTTTGACTCAATTTTTGTAAAAACGCCCCCAAACCCTTTCATTAAAAGATCGTAAAGATCCCATCCAACACAGTAAGGTCCCAAGGTATCCAAATTGTGGAGATGCATATCTCCTGACTCTACTGCCTGCTGTATCTCTTTTGGGTAAATCTTATTAAGCCAGTATTTTTTGATTACATAAGCGGTTACATAATGATTTAGTCCTTGCAAAGAAAACGCCATATTTGCGTTTTCCTGAACCTCCCAATCTAATTTGTCTAAATAATCTTCTACTTTTTCTACTCCCTCCTCGCTTAAAACAACCGCCTCTCTAATTCTTCTTCTCTGTTCTCTATACAAAATATATGCCTTGGCTGTCTCAACAAGATTTTCTAATATTAGAACTTCCTCTATTATGTCTTGTATTTGTTCTACGGTAGGAATTTCATCTTTTTTAAATCGTCGATTTAAAAGTTCTACTACCCTGTCGGATAATTTTTTTGACAACTTCCCGTCTCCTTGCCCTGAAGCAGTAACTGCCTTATAAATAGCCTGGGTAATTTTTGATTGATCAAAATCAGCAATTGTTCCGTCTCTTTTGATAACTTTTTCTATTTTGTTTTCCATAAATCTCTAAAAGGTTAATTAAGGGAGTTAGATTAGAATATTATATCCCTACAAAAACACCCTGACAAATTTTGAAAATTGTGGATAACTTTTTTATTCTATACCTGTGGCTATCACTATAATTTTTGCTTCATCTTTAGGTATTGTCTTTTCTTGAGTAACTCCAAAAATAACTTTTGACGAAGGCGAGGCTTTTTCTGTAATAATTTTTGCCGCTTCTTCTAACTCTCTCAAGCCAACATCATTATTAACAAAGACATTAAAAATTATTCCCTTTGCCCCGTCTATTGAAATATTAGAAAAAGGAGATGATATTGCATTGTACGCAGCATCTTTTAATTTATTTTCTCCCTTTCCTTTTCCCAGCCCAAAAAGAGTGTTACCCGAATCTTTCATTATTTCTTTAATATCGGCAAAATCGATATTTATAAAACCTACAGAAAAAAGAAGATTAGCCATTCCAAAAACAATGTCCTGCAAAACTTCGTCGCATTTCCAAAAAGCGTCAAAGATATTAGTTTTTTCATTTATTTGGGTAAGCAGGCGGTCGTTCTCTATTACGATTAAAGAATCTACATTGTCTCTTAAAAGTTTTAAGCCCGATTGGGCTATTTTTTTTCTTTCAATCCCCTCAAAACTAAATGGAAGAGTAACAATGCCTACTGTGAGAGCACCTATTTCTTTTTTAGAAACTTCAGCAACCACTGAAGATCCTTTAGTGCCGGTTCCGCCTCCAAGCCCACAGGTAATAAAAACTATTTTTGCTCCTTCCAGAGATTTTTTAATTTCTTCTTTTTGTTCTAAGGCGGCTTTATAACCAATCTCTGGGTTTGCTCCAGCGCCAAAACCCTTTGTAATCTTTTTTCCTATCTGAATTTTTATATCTGCTTTTGTTTGACGAAGATCTTGAAGGTCACAATTAATTGCAATAAGTTCGAGTTTGTCTGCGAACTTTTTGCGTTTTTGAAACATCCTTGTAATAGCATTACCTCCAGAGCCGCCCACTCCGACTACTTTTATTAGATCTAAACCTTTCATGGGGTAAAAATTTTTATAATCTTACGAAATGCTTGAGTAATGCGGGATAATACTCCTTCCTCTTCTTGTTCTTCTTCTTCTAACCCAAACACTGCTAAACCACAAGCCACTGAAAATCTTTCATCTAAATGGGGACTAATAAATTTGCTTAATTTCCCTAAGCGTACAGGAAGAGACAATTCTTTTTTGGCATAGTCAACCAGTCCTGGAATTTTACTTCCGCCGCCTGTTAAAACCACTCCTGCAGGCAGTTTACCATACTTGTTAATCTTTTTAAGTTCTTTTTTAATGTGATTAAAAATTTGCTCAATGCGCGCTCGTGCTGCTTTTGAAAATTCTCTGGTCGAAAAAACAAACACTTCGCCGGAATCCAATTTCAACTTTTCTTTTCGATTTGTCTTGGAAAAAATAAGTTTGCCAAATTCTTCTTTAATTCTTGTAGCAATGTCTATTTCTGTTTTGAGGGCAATAGCAATATCGTTTGATATATTAGAAGAACCGCACGGGAAAACAGTTAAATGAATAAGTTGTCCTTCTTCAAAGACAGCCATACTGGTGGTGCCTGCGCCGATATCAATCAAAGCAACTCCTAATTCCTTTTGTTGAGGGGTAAGAAGAGCATAAGCGTCTGCTATTGGTGAAGGAATAATATCTACAATATTTAAATCTAATGAAGCAACCGCCTCTTTTAAGTTTTTTAAATAAGGCGAAAATACACAGGTAACAATGCCTTCCATTTCTAATTTAATACCTCGAAGCCCTAATGGATCTTTTATCCCCTTTTCTTCGTCTATAATATATTCTCTTGGGTAGATGTCTAAAACTTCTTTGTTTAAAGGAAGCGATGTTGCCCGCGCCTCATCCTGCACCCTGTCTATATCTTCTTGAGAAACTTTCTGGTCTGCTCTTGAAATGGCTACTGCCCCTTTTACGGGTTGGACGAAAATATGGTGACCATTGATATTCACAACAATATTTTTAATTCTTGTACGAGAGAGTGCCTCAAGACGACTCTTTAATTTCTTAAGAACTTCTGCTGTTTTTTGAGGATCAACCACTGCCCCTTTTCTCACTCCCTCGGATTTTAAAACAGAATGAGTAAGAACCTGATATTGATCTTTATCTTCTAATTTTTGGCAAACAATTCCTTTGGTGGTAGAGGAGCCAATATCGATTGTAGCAATTATTGGTTTTGCCATTTAACTTTTTTTAATATTTCCTCGAGATATTTTTCCTGTTTGGCAATCATTACTTTTTCTTCTTCGGGCTTCAGGTGGTCGTATCCTAAAATATGTAAAATACCATGAATAAAAACTCGGGCTAATTCTTCCTCGAAAGGAATATTTTCTCTTCTTGATGTTTTCTTTACTACTCTTAAACAAACAACTATCTCTCCCAGAAAATTTTTATCATCTTTTGGAACAAATACTTCTGCTTTTGCTGGAAAAGAAAGCACGTCTGTAACTTTATTCTTTTTTCTGTATTGCCTATTTAATTTCTTAATTCTTCCTGGGCCAACCAAAACCAAAGAGATTAGCCCCTGCTTTTTTTCTTTGCTTAAAACATAAGCGGCTATCTCTTGAAAAAATTTTTCATCTATGATGTTTTGGGTAAGATTGGTAATCTCTAAAATTTTCTTTTCAGCCATTATTTAATGATAGCAAAAAATTTTTTTAGAGCAAACAAAAAGCCCCCGCTTGCGGGGGCTTTTTGTTTCTTCTTTAATTTATATTTTTCCTAACTTCTCTAGTTTTTTGTAGTAACGTCTTAATTCTTCTCTCCGAAGAGCAGCCCTTATTTTAAGTTTCCTGCTAAGAGGTCTTTTTCGATACATCGATTCTTTTGCCTGTTTTAAAATTGCGCTTTGTTTTAAGCGCCTTAAAAAACTATTAACTAATTGTTTACTGTTTTCTTGTTCTCTTTTTTCAACTTTTAATCCAGCCATAACCACACCGTTTTTAATTTTGAATTTTGAATTTTTAATCTTGAACTGTTCTTTAATATCCTACTTTATGCTTTTATGGAAGACCTGTCAAGTTGCCAGCAAGAAAATGGATATGAAAGTGATCTATCACTTGCCCCCCTCCCCTTCCTACATTTATTGCTATTTTATAACCATCTTTGGCTTGATCAAAATTTTTAGCCAGTTCTTTTGAAACCAAAAGCATCTTTCCTAAAATATCTGCCTCTTCCGGCTTAAATTCTCTAAGTGAGGGAATATGCTTTTTGGGGATAATTAATAAGTGTACATCTGCCTTAGGGTTTATATCTTTAATAACAATAAGATCTTCATTTTCTAAAACTTTTTCTGAAGGAACCTCTCCTCTAATAATTTTGCAAAAAACACATTCTTTTTCCATATTATTTTTTCTTTTTTAATAATTTTTTAATTTCTTGACCTAATTTTTCAAATTTAACCTCCTTTTGGACGCCTGTTTTCATATTTCTAACAAGTGCTTTGCCCTTTAAAACTTCTTCCTCGCCTAGAATAATCACAAAAGGTGCCCCTAACTTGTCGGCTATTTTCAACTGATCGCCCAGTGAATCTTTGCTTAAGGAAAAAGCAGGGTAAATTTTTGCTTTTTTGAGGTCTTTTAGAATTTTTAAAGTTTTAACTTTTGCCTTATCGCCTAGTTGAGCAACAAAAACATCTATTTTCTTTTTTGAGGGTTTAAAAACATTTTGTTCTTTCATTAAAGCGATAATTCTCTCAATGCCAGCGGCTGCTCCGGTAGCAGGAACATCTCTTTTGCCTATAAGTTTTAGCAAGTCATCATATCTTCCACCCCCTGCTAAAGCGGTAGGATTGGGAACATTGTCTGGCATTATCTCAAAAACAGTTTTGGTATAATAATCAAGCCCTCTCACTAAATAAGGATTAAGAAAATATGGTATTTCCAGCGCATCTAAATATTCTAATACTCTCTCTAAGTGTTGTTTACATTCTCCGCATAAATAATCTAACATCTGAGGTGCTTGGGCGATTACTGTTCTGCATTTTTCCTGCTTACAGTCTAAAACACGCAAAGGGTTGGTTTTTAGTCTTCTTTTACAATCAGGGCACAAATCTCTCTCTCGAGACCTTAAATATCTTACCAACGACTTTTTGTAATAAGGCCTACATTGTTTGTCTCCGATGCTATTTATATGAACAATCAAATTTTTAAGTCCTAATTCTTTTAGAATTTCCCAAAACAAATAAATAATTTCAACATCGCTTATAGGTTTTTTGGAGCCAAAAATTTCAAAATTGAATTGATAAAATTGTCTTAACCTTCCTGCTTGTGGCCTTTCATATCTAAAAAGAGGCCCAAAAGTGTATAATTTAACCGGATGAGGCCAGTTTACCATTCCGTGCTCAAAATATGCACGAGCAAACGCTGGTGTAAATTCAGGACGTAAAGCAAGATATTCTCCTCCTTTTGTTTTTAAAATATACATTTGTTTTTCTACTATATCAGTGCTTCCCCCTGTTCCTTTTTCAAAAAGTTGAACATCTTCCACAATTGGAGTTTGGATTTTGTTAAATCCAAAAAGTTGAGCAAAATCATCTACCACTTCAAAAACCCTTTGATAAAACTCTAAATCTTCGGGAAGAAGATCCTTCATTCCTGTGGGTGTCTGAAATTTGATTTTAGGAGACATAAAAGTTAATAAGAGAGATTATGAGCAAAAACTGGAATGGGCCAAACCCTAAGAGCGAACTTTCCTATTATATCTTTCCTTTTAACTGGCCCAAAGTACCTTGAATCATAAGAATGCGCTCTATTGTCACCCATTACAAAATACTCGTCTGGTCCTAATGTTACCCTAAAATTGCCGGGGGTAAAATTATTTTCACCCAGATAAGCAGATTCATCTAAAACAAAACTTTTGTTATCTTTTTCAATTATTACTTTTCCGTCTTCTATCACAACTGTTTCTTGCGGCAAGCCAATAATCCTTTTAATAAATTTCTGGGCTGGATTATTTGGGTTTTTCAATACTACAACATCGCCTCTTTCCGGATTATGAAATCTGTATGATATTTCGTCTACAATTAAATAATCATAATCATGGAAGTTTGGTTCCATACTCTGACCCTTCACAAAAAAGGGTTGAAAAACAAAAGTCCTGATAGGAATTACTATCAGTAATGCTATTAAAAAGATTTTTATTAGTTCCCAAAAAAAATATAAAACTTGTTTCATATTTCCAATTATACAATAAAATCTTCCGAAATTTCAAGTAATCTGCTATTATTTTAAAATATGATTCTTTTAATAGGGCTGGGAAATCCCGGAGAAAAATTTGTAAATACACGCCACAATCTGGGTTTTGATTTTTTAGATTATCTATATGGATTAGGCGATTTTTCTCCCTGGCAGGAAAAGAAACGGCTCCAGTCGATAATCTCTCGGGGCTTACTTTTTGATAAAGAGGTAGTTCTTGCCAAGCCTCAAACTTTTATGAATAATTCCGGAGAGGCTGTTGTGAAACTACTTCGTTTTTATAAACTCCCCCTTTCTTGTATTTGGGTAGTCCACGACGACATAGATCTTTTACTGGGAAGTTTCAAAATTGTTAAAAACCGGGGAGCGGCTGGTCACAATGGGGTAAAATCTATTATTCAATCTTTAAACAATAAAAACTTTGTAAGATTCAGGATTGGAATTAAGCCAAAAAAATTTCCCAAAAATTATAACCGAAAAGTTTTTGTTCTTGAAAAATTTACCAAAAAAGAGCAAAAAGTTTTAGAAAAGGTAAAAAAAGATTTTGCCAAAGCAACAAAAATGGCTCTTCAGAACGATATTCAAAAAGCAATGACTGAATTTAATAAAAAAAGGAGCGCTGCTTAGCAGCGCTCTTGCTCGGCAAAGAACTCTCGGATATCCTCTAAAATCGAGGCTTTAGATGCCCCAAGAGCAGACCACTTCATTTTTACTTTACCCTCGGGGTTCACAAGATACACTATATCAGGATCCTCCCGAAGTTCCCACCCTATTGGCAGGAGTTGCGCCAATTCAGGCCAGTCAATCGTCATTTCCCCCTCCTTTTTAAAAATTATGATCGTGAAACAACCTTGTTATAAAATTAACATATTTTCCTAATTTTGTCAAACAAAATCCTAAAAATTGACTGCTCTCATCGCTTATTTCCTAGCCGCCTTAAAAAAATTCCGCGCCCGCCAAAAGTATTGTACTTAATGGGCAATCTTGAACTTTTAAAAGCACATGCTCCTTGCTTAGCAATTGTTGGCACAAGAAGATGTACCGACTATGGTAAAAAAGTTGTAATTGACTTTACAAAAACTCTAACTTCGGCTGGATTTATTATTGTTAGCGGGCTCGCTAAAGGCATTGATACTTTAGCCCACAAAACCTGTATTGAACACAAAGGGAAAACTATTGCTGTTTTAGGATCAGGTCTTGACAAAATTTATCCAAAGGAAAATAAAAAACTTGCTCGAGAAATTATAGAAAATAAGGGATTGATAATTTCTGAATATCCGCCATCAACTCCTCCTAATCGATTTCATTTTCCAGATAGAAACAGAATTATTGCGGGGCTCTCTCTTGGAGTTTTGGTAATCGAGGCGCGAAAAAAATCTGGCGCTTTAATTACTGCCAATTGGGCAATCTTTCAAAATAAACCTGTTTTTGCCATTCCTGGATCTGTTTATAATACAACATCTGAGGGTTGTCACTCTTTAATTAAAAAAGGAGCGCGACTTGTTGATAAACCAGAAGACATTTTAAAATTTTTTGGGATAAAAATTCAAAAGAAAAAGAAGGTTAAAGGAGAAACAAAAGAGGAAAATATTATTCTAGATCTTTTGTATAATAATGCCCTTCATATTGATCAAATAATTCAAAAAACAAAAATAAATCCCCAAGAAGCGTTACAAACCTTGTCCAGATTAGAACTTAAAGGGAAAATAAAAAATTTAGGCGGTGGAGTTTTTACCGCAATATAACAATGTGATATAGTAATTTAAATTTATGAGCAAAGACGCAAATAAAAATTTAGTCATTGTTGAATCACCCACAAAAGCCCATACTATTCAAAGATTTTTAGGAAAGGATTTTTTAGTTCTTTCCTCTTTTGGCCATATAAGAGATTTGCCAAAAAGCAGTTTAGGAGTAGATATAGAGAATAATTTTCAGCCAAAATTTGTAGTACCAAAAAAATCAAGAAAAGTTGTTAATTTTTTAAAAAAAGAGAGCGAAAAGGCAAAAAATATAATTCTTGCCACCGATGAAGACAGAGAAGGAGAGGCAATAGCATATCATCTTAAAGAAGTTCTGGGGTTAGAAGATTATCAAAGAATTGTCTTTCATGAAATTACAAAAAGTGCAATTGAGGAAGCGCTAAATCATCCTCGAAAGATTGATATGGATCTTGTTTATGCTCAGTTTGGAAGAAGAGTTCTGGATAGAATTGTTGGGTATATGCTTTCTCCATTTTTGTGGAGAAAAGTTGCAAGAGGTTTGTCTGCAGGAAGAGTTCAATCTGTAGCAGTGCGCCTGATAGTTGAAAGAGAAAGAGAGATTGAAAAGTTTGTGCCGCAGGAATATTGGACAATCGTCGCGAAGCTCCTCAAATTCAAAATTAAAAATGAAAAATTAAAAATTGATCAAAAAGAGTTTGAGGCAGTTTTAATTAAGAAAAATGGAAAGATAATACCAAAATTGGGTATTAGATCGAAAGAGGAGGCGGAGAAAATTGTAAGCGAACTTCAAGATGCAGAGTTTATAGTTAAAGACATTAAAAGAAAAGAAGCAAAAAAGAATCCTCCACCACCCTTTATCACAAGCACCCTTCAACAAGAAGCATGGCAAAGATTAAAGTTTCCTGCCAAAAAAACAATGTTTTTGGCTCAAAATCTCTACGAGAAAGGTTTTATTACTTATCATAGAACCGACTCCCTAAATCTTTCTAAAATGGCTTTATCTCAAGCAAGAAAGTTTGTTGAAGAAAATTTTGGAAAAGATTACTGGCGATACAGGGTGTTTAAAACAAAATCAAAAGTTGCCCAAGAAGCCCATGAGGCAATTAGACCAACATATATTCAAAATACGCCCGAGAATTTAGAGAAAAAATTAGATAAAGACCAACTTAAACTTTATGATTTGATTTGGAGAAGATTTCTGGCAACTCAGATGGCAGAAGCAATCTTCGACTCAACTATTGTTGAGATCGAAGCAAATTCAAAATCCCAAAACTCAAAATACACTTTTAGAGCAGAGGGGCAGATTTTAAAATTCGACGGGTTTTTAAAAATTTATCCTCTCTCAATTAAAGAAACTCAATTGCCGGCTTTAGAAATTAACGAAATTTTAGAAGCAAAAAAAATTGCCCCAATTCAACACTTCACTCAGCCTCCTCCTCGTTATACTGAGGCAACCTTAATTAAAGTTTTAGAAGAAAATGGCATCGGCCGACCTTCTACCTACGCTCCGATTATATCAACAATCCAAGAAAGAAACTATGTGCAAAAAGATAGAAAAAAAAGGTTCTTCCCCACAGAAATCGGAATAGTTGTAAATGATTTATTGGTGGAACACTTCCCTACTATTGTGGATATAAAATTTACTGCCAAAATGGAAAAACAACTTGACGAGATTGCCCAAGGAAAAAAACAATGGACAGAAGTGATTAGAGAATTTTATCAACCCTTTGAGGCAAATCTTAAGAAAAAGGAAAAAGAACTTTCTAAACAAGAAATCGCAGAAGAGAAAACAGATAAAACCTGTCCCTTGTGTGGAGCACCAGTGATTATAAAATTGGGAAAGTTTGGGAGGTTTTATGCCTGTTCTAATTTTCCCAAGTGTAAATACACTGCTCCTTTGGAAGAAAATCGGCTGAAAATAAAATGTCCAAAATGTAAAAAGGGCGAGATTGTTGAAAAAAGAACCCGCAAAGGAAAAGTTTTTTATGCTTGTAACAAATATCCTGAATGCGATTTTGCTGTTTGGGATAAACCAACAGGCGAGATGTGTCCAAAATGCGGCTGGCCTCTTTTAAAAACAAAAAGAGGGCAGATTAAATGTTCAAATCCAGAATGCAAGGATAAGTGATTAAGTGATCGAGTGGCTAAGCGACTGAGTGATCTAGTGATCAAGTAGTTAAGTGACTAAGTGGGAGGTTGTTGGATTGCTAAATCTAAGCCCCACAAAAACCGCTGTAATAACATTGCCATGGCAATCTTATTACAGCGTTCCAAAAACAGAATCGGCCATCAATTGAAGAAATAAGTTGCCGGAATGGTCTTTATAACGGAGTACCGATAAGGAATATTGCTTCGGTTATTTGACTTACTAAAATATTGTGTTAAAAGGAAGAAAAGTTCTTTAAAAAGAAGGGAGGTGAGAGGAAATGGGCTCAATAGCAAGAACTGTAATGGGAATAATAAAGCTTCGCCTTGTTAGACGGTTAATACCCGAACAGAGATAAGTTGCTTTTATTCTTCTGGCGCATACTTTGGCGGACTAAGCAGATTAGCTAAACTTACTGCCAGTCTTGTAGCGATCTTCTCCGTAAATTGCTTGACGACTATATAAAAAGCGAGAAAGGAGAGGCATATGAGATCAAGAATTCTCGATCCTCCTAAGAGGAGTAGATTATTACAGAGTCGCCTTTCGAAAAGCGAAGTTGTAGGAATGATAAGGCTACGAGAGGCTATTTTAGAAGCAAGCAGAAAAACAGGAAAATCCGTTGGTCAAATAATGGATGAAACAATAGGAAAATTTTTTTCCGAAATAATCAGTGAAGGCCCTCTTTCTAATCGACCCTTGAGGTGAACTAACCGCGGGAGAAGATAGCTCTTCTCCCGTTTTGTTTTGGTAATTCACAAGAAATAACCTCCAATGAATCTTCCCCCTGGGGGACAGTCCCCAATAAGAGAGGAGGCGGGAAGCCAGTACTAATAAGGGCTGATGGGGCGGGTTTTTTAAAATGGCACAATTTTGATTAAAATTGTTTCGGTTGCCTGTTCTAGGTTTAAAATTATAGGAATCCAGTTGAAATTTGACAAAAAACAAGCGCTGTTTTTGTTGCAATTTAAATAGTCATATAGTGAGCGCGCTCTTAGCCCTATAAAATAAATCGGAAGTTTTCCGGTAGCACAATAAATATTATAACAGCTCCCAACTCACAATATCTCCTGCCTAATCAGGAAAAGTAATACTATTTACCATTCCAAAATATACGTTGTAATAATCTCTGGCAATCTTTTGAGTTTGTTCGTCTGGGTATTTTAGAGATAGTTCTATTGTAAACTCATAAACTATTTCTCCGTATGGAATATAAATACTTTCATAATAATAAGGGCCTATCCAATCAGATGGAACAGAAGGGAGTTCCCACGCAAGTTGAGATACTTCTCTCACGCTTTTAACTCCATTAATGAGAATTATATTCTCCGTCCCAAGAGCCGTGTCTGGAAATTCTTCCTTGAAATTTTCCAAGGTTATTGGCTTATTGAATTTCCATTTTCGAAAGAGAATACTGAAGTCAGAAATATTATCCGGAAGAGATTTTGCTGCAAAGACAACACTTGTATTTTCTTCGCTAGATATATAAAGATGTCTAGGATACTTAAAATTAATTCCTGTCTTGTCTATATAAGTATTCCAATCGGTGGTATCAATTCCTCTCATGTCTTTGCTCTCTTGTTTTAAGAAGATAAAGAAGGTTGTAATTCCAATGAGGATAACTGCTACGATTATAGGTATGATGATAAAGGTATATTTTAACATAAAAACAATAAAGTAACTTTTCGATCTCTTAATCAATTATACCCTTAATAGGACAAAGCACAAAATCATATTAAGCTATCTAGAATGTAAGGTGGACAAAGAAAAGCACAGGTGGATAGTCCCTACTAAGAGAAAGGGAGCTGATAAGAATTAACAGATCTTTTTTTCGAAAGTCGTCATTTCTATTAAAATTGTTTCCGCCAAGATCTAGAAAGAACATTGAAATTTCTAAAAAAAGATAATAAAATAAAAAGAGGCCGGAGTGGCGGAACTGGAAGACGCGATGGACTCAAAATCCATTGCCCCTCGGGGCGTGAGGGTTCAAATCCCTCCTCCGGCACAATGAAAATTTCTATTTAATTTTTTTAATCTTTTTGAATAGTTCAACGAAGAGCCATCCTACAAAAACTCCAACCACTGCTCCAACTAAAATATCAGATGGCCAATGGAGACCGCAGTAAATTCTGGAAGTACCCATTAAAAAACTGACTAAAAAGAAAAATATTCCCAGTTTTTTGTTGTAAAAATAA
>JAGGVA010000010.1 GCA_021158195.1 bacterium
CTGTTTGGTGGATTTTGAAAGAGATAAGTAAAAAAGGATTGCTATATCAGGACTATAAAGTAGTTCCTTATTGTCCAAGATGCGGCACACCTCTTTCCTCTCATGAGGTGGCACAAGGATACAAAAGAATAAAGGAACCAGCAATCTACGTTAAATTTCAAATTCCAAATTCTAGATTCAAGATTCCAGATTCTAACAGTATATATCTTTTGGTGTGGACAACAACGCCTTGGACATTGCCGGCGAATGTGGCTATTGCTGTAAATCCGCACATCAACTACCTTCTTGTTAAAAAGAACAATGAATATTTTGTTTTGGCAGAATCAAGGAAAGAAGTATTGGGAGGTGATTATGAAATAATCAATCATTTTAAAGGAGAAGAAATAGTGGGATTAGAATATACTCCTTTATTTGATAGCACAGAACTAGATCTAGATTTGGAGGATGTAAAAGGAGGATATAAAATTCTTGGCGCAGAATTTGTAAGTACAGAAGAAGGAACAGGGTTAGTTCATATTGCACCGGCTTTTGGAGAAGAAGATATGGAACTTATAAAAAGTCAAAAGTCAAAAGTCAAAAGTCAAAACGAAGAGATGCCGATAATTTTGACAGTGGACGAGGAAGGGAGGTTTAAAAAATGTGTCAAGAAATGGCAAGGGATGTTTGTAAAAGAGGCAGACCCTCTGATAATTGAATACCTAAAAGAAAAAGGAAAGTTATTTAAAGTTGAAGAATATGAGCATGATTATCCTTTTTGCTGGAGATGTAAAACCCCGCTTCTTTATTATGCTAAGAAAAGTTGGTTTATAAAAATGAAGGAAGTAAAGGAGCAACTGATTGAAAACAACGAGAAAATTAACTGGATTCCTTCCCATATTAAAAGAGGAAGATTTGGCGAATGGTTGAAAGAATTAAAAGATTGGGCAATCTCAAGAGAAAGATATTGGGGAACGCCTCTGCCTGTTTGGACCTGCAGAAAATGCGGAAATAATTTGGTAATAGGAGGAAGAAACGATTTGAGAGAACAAAAATTTAGCACTAACCGATATCTTTTGCTTCGTCATGGGGAGGCAGAAAATGTTGTTAAGGGTATCTATTCTTCTTATCCGGAAAAACAAGAAATTCATTTAACAGAAAAAGGCAAAGAACAGATTAAAAAAGTTGCTCAATCGCTCAAAAAAGAAAAAATAGACCTTATTTTTGCCTCGGATCTTTTAAGAACAAAAGAAACAGCAGAAATTATTTCAAAAGTTCTGGGCATAGATGTTATATATGACAAAAGATTAAGAGAGGTTGATCAGGGCACTCTGAACGGCCTTCCAAAGGAAGAAGCAAGAAAATTTTGGGATCCGGAAGATAAACTTTCAAAAGAGGAATTTACTTTGGCAAGGATAAACAAACCGGCGCCAAACGGGCAAAGTTTTGCAGATCTTCGTTGTCAAGTTTTGGATTTTGTTAAAGAATTAGAGAAAAAATACCAGAACAAAACCATACTAATAATAAGCCACGAATCTCCCTTACTAATGTTAGAGACAGCACTTTTGGGGCTTTCTAACAGAGAAACTGCTCGCTGGAGGGTAGAGAATCCCTTAGCAGTGGGGCAAATAAGAGAAGTAGAATACAAACAGTTTCCTTATAATGAGGAAGGAGAGTTAGATTTTCACAAACCATATGTAGACGAGATTAAGTTTTTCTGTCCAAAATGTGGAGCAAAGATGGAAAGAGTTCCTGATGTAATAGATGTCTGGTTTGATTCAGGTTCAATGCCTTTTGCTCAATGGCATTATCCTTTTGAAAATAAAGATTATATAGATAAAAAAGAACAATTTCCTGCCGATTACATTGCTGAAGGAATAGATCAAACCCGGGGATGGTTTTATACCTTACTTGCAATATCTACTCTTTTAGGGTTTGGTGCTCCCTATAAAAATGTAATAGCCCTGGGCCATGTTTTGGATGAAAAAGGAGAAAAGATGTCAAAATCTAAAGGCAATGTTGTAGATCCCTGGGAGATGATTGAAAAATATGGAGCAGATACCCTACGCTGGTATTTTTATACTGTCAATCAGCCCGGTGACCCGAAGTTATTTTCAGAAAAAGAATTATCTCAGGCTTTAAGAAAATTTATAATGACTTTTTGGAATTGTTATTTTTTTCTTAATACATATACCACTCAAGCAGAAAAATTTGAGAAGATTGAGAAAACTTCTCAGGGTGGCAATCTATTAGATAAATGGGTTATTTCCCGACTAAACCAACTTATCTTAGAGGTAACAGGCCGGCTTGATAATTATGAAATCACCAGAGCCGCCCGACAAATTGAAGATTTTGTTATCAACGATCTATCTTTGTGGTATATTAGGAGGTCGCGGAAAAGATTTCAAAATCCTGCTAGAAAAGAAGATTTTTATCAGGCAAAACAAACATTGAAATATGTGCTTGAAACAGTGGCAAAATTATCTGCTCCTTTTGTACCCTTTTTGAGCGATTATATTTACCAAAAAACAAGCGGCAGCAAGAAAAGTGTTCATCTTGAAGATTGGCCAAAAGCCGACACTACCTTAATAGATAAAGGATTAGAAAAAGTAATGATGTGGGCAAGAGAGATTGTCGCTATTGGGTTAAGGGTAAGAGAAAGAGCAGGTATTAAGGTAAGGCAACCTTTATCAATAATAGAAGTTGGGGTTCCCAAGATAGAAATCGCCCCCGAAATATTAGATATAATTAAAGAAGAACTAAACATAAAGGAAATAAAACTTGTTGAAAAACCTACACAGGGTAAAAATTGGATTTTGGAAAAAGAAGAAGAAAAATTTGTTAATCTTTACACTCTTATTAGCCCCGAACTTAGAGAAGAAGGAATGATACGAGAATTAATAAGAATAGTTCAAGATTTAAGAAAAAAGCAAGAGTATAAACCTGAAGATACCATTAACCTTTATATTGAGTGTCCAAAAGACATAGAAGAAATTTTTAGAAGAGGAGAAGAGAAAATAACAAGCCAAACGAAAACAAAAGAAATAATTTTTGATAAGTTAGATTCTCCAGAGGTTGAAAAGAAACTAAATTTAGAAGGCAAAGAGATAAGGGTGAGCATCAAGAAATTCGTAAATTAGTTAATTTGTGATAAAATAAAAAGTATGGGGATGTTTTCTCAAATAAAAGGTCTGGCAAGAGAAATGGCAAAAACCCTTAAAGGAGGGAGCGGTGGTTCTAGTTTAAGAAAAAGGGCCCCAGAACATAAGATTATTCACTGGAGAGAAAAGAAACAAACGCTTTTTGGTGTAAGGCCTCACATTACAAGAAAAGAGTTACAGAAAACCTTTGAAAAATTGCCCGACAACATTCCTCATATTGGCAAATTTTCCAAAGAGGAGAGGTTAAAGATTATAGAAGAACTTTATCCTCAAAAGGAGGTGGGTACTTTTGTAACACCTTCAGAATATAACCGGGGGATAAGAATGCTTAAAAAGAAATTACGCAGGACAGGCAACCTTAGAGAAAGACAGGAAATAAGAACTAAAATTAAACTTTTAGAACACTTAAAAGGAGAACAAAATGAAAAGTAAAATTGTCTTTTTAACCTTTTTTCTTCTTATATGTGCTTTAGCAGCGGCTTTTTGGATTTGGTCTAAAAACAGTTACTCAAAAGAAGTTTTAAAAATAGAAATAATTGCTCCCGAGACCGCCCAGGCTGGAGAAGAGATAAAATATATTGTAAAGATAAAAAACAATGGCGATATAAGATTAGATGAACCAAGATTAGTTTTCGAATTTCCCTCGTATACTATTCCAAAAGAGGGTAATTCTTTGCGGATTGTCAAGGAAAAGGAAGATTTTGATGGAGCAATTTATCCGGGTCAAGAAAAAGTTTTTGAATTTAGAGGACAAATCTTTGGAGGCGAGGGCGAAGCAAAAGAAGCAACGGCTCTCATATCTTATAAACCCAGTAATCTTACTGCTAAATATATTAATAAAACGAGTGCAGTCACTATTATTGAAAAGGTTCCTATTAGTTTTGATTTTGATCTACGCTCTCAGGTAGATGCGGGTAGAAGTTTTGTCTTTTATATCAACTATTTTTCCAGTTTAGATTATCCCCTAAACGATCTCTCAATAAAAACTACTTATCCGGCAGGCTTTAAATTTCAAGCAAGCGACCCTAAAGGTATTGCTGAAAACGAATGGCAGATACCTGTTTTAAACAAAGCAGAAGGAGGGAGAATCGAGATAAAAGGAGTTCTAACTGGAGAGACGGGAGAACAAAAAGTGTTTAAAGCCCAACTCGGCATTTGGATAGGAAACGATTTTGTGGTTTTGAAAGAAGCGGCAAAGAGTGTAGAAATTATAGAGCCCTCTCTCTATCTAGATCAATTGGTAAATGGAGTTAGAAATTATATTCCCAAACCCGGCGAGATGCTTCATTATGAAATTATTTTCAGAAATATAGGAGACAGAATCTTTCAGGATCTATTCTTGGTGGTTAAACTTAGAGGTAATTTATTTGATCTTAAAACCCTCAAAACTAATAATGGCGAACTTGCTCTTAGTGATAATTCTATTATCTGGACCGGGGATAAAGTTCCCGAGTTAAATTTCTTAGAACCGGGAAATCAAGGAAAGGTAGAATTTTGGATTAGAACAAAAGAACACGACGAAAAAATTGAAACGCCCAAGTTGGAGAACGAAATACTTTTAGGACAGAGCAAAAGAAACTTCTCTATTAAGGTGGCAACAAAAGTAGAACTAACACAAGAAGTTTTTGTGGGAGATGAAATTTTTGGTAGTGAGGGCCCCCTTCCGCCTAAAGTGGGTCAAGAGAGTTATTTCACCGTCATCTGGAGAGTTAAAAATTCTTTTAATCCTTTAAAAGAAGCAAAAGTTAGGGCTACTTTGCCAGAGGGTGTAGAATTAACGGGTGAGATGTTGCCTCAGGTTATTACTTTTGACCCAAAAACAAGAGAAATTTTGTGGCACATAGACGAAATTGCGCCTCACCAGGGAGAAAAAGAACCGCTTCAAGTCGCCTTTCAAATTAAAGTGAAGCCAACAATTGATCAAAAAGGAAAGCCAATTGTATTAGTAAAAGAAGCAGAATTTACTGCTAAAGATAATTGGGTTAATCAGGATGTAAAAGTTTTGGCTCCAGAAATTACCACCTCTAAATTTGGAGAGGAAGGAGTAGTTCAATAGATATTATGGAAAAAGATATAGAGAAAATTATTTCACTTTGCAAAAGAAGAGGGATAGTTTTTCCCTCTTCTGAAATTTATGGTGGGTTTGGGTCAAGTTATGATTTTGGCCCACTTGGTGTTGAATTAAAAAGAAACATCAAAAATTCTTGGTGGAAGGAGATGGTTCAACTACATAAAGATATCGTTGGCTTGGATGCAGCAATTTTAATGTCGCCAAAAGTTTGGAAAGCATCGGGCCATCTCTCTGTTGGGTTTGCTGATGAACTAGTCGAATGTAAAAAATGCCATAAGCGATTTCGACTTGACGAAATCGCAAATTCCAAATTCCAAGCACCAAATTCCAAACAAATTCCAAATTCAAAATTCCAAATTCAAAACTTAAGGTGTCCTGAGTGTGGAGGAAAACTTTTACCTCCAAGGAAATTTAACTTAATGATGAAAACATTTGTAGGACCAGTTGAGAATGAATCTTCAGTTGCCTATTTGCGAGCGGAAACCTGTCAGGGAATCTATGTCAATTTTAAAAATGTTATGAATGCAATGCGCCTCAAACTTCCTTTTGGTATTGCCCAAATTGGCAAATCTTTCAGAAACGAAATTACTCCTAAAAATTTCATTTTTAGGACAAGAGAATTTGAGCAGATGGAGATGCAATTTTTTGTGGCTCCACCACAAAAAAAATGCAAAATGCAAAATGCAAAATGCAAAATGAAAGATCCGGATGAATGGTTTGAGTATTGGAAAAACGAAAGGTTAAATTGGTATATAAAACTGGGGATAAAAAAGGAAAACCTAAGAGCGAGAGAAGTGCCCGAAGAAGAAAGAGCCCATTATGCTAAAAGACAGGTAGATATTGAATATAAATTTCCTTTTGGTTGGAAAGAAATAGAAGGAATTCATAATCGGGGCGACTGGGATTTATCAAGACATTCTCAATTTTCAGGACAAGATCTAAGTTATACTGACCCAGAAACAGGGGAGAAATTTATTCCTTGGATTATTGAAACATCAGTTGGGGTTGAAAGATCGCTTCTGGCATTTTTATGCGAGGCGTATTATGAAGTAAAAGGAGGAAGAACAATGACAACAAAATCAACAAAAGAAGTAGAAGTTGTGTTAAAACTTCACAAAAAATTGGCACCAATAAAAGTTGCAGTTTTGCCTCTGGTTAGAAATAAAGAAGCAATTGTCAAAAAAGCAAAAGAGGTTTTTGAACTTTTAAAACCTCACTTTATGTGCCAATACGATGAAGTTGGCTCAATTGGAAGAAGATACAGAAGACAAGATGAAATTGGCACACCCTTCTGCGTAACAATTGATTTTGACACCTTAAAACAAAATGATGTTACTGTTAGAGACAGAGATACAATGGAACAGGAGAGGGTTGGGATA
>JAGGVA010000049.1 GCA_021158195.1 bacterium
GTTTATAAGGCATTTGAGATTATAAAAGAGAAGACAAAAAAAGATCCAGTAGAAGTGTTTGAGAAAGCGCTCAAAAATGCAGGTCCTATTTTGGAAGTGAGGCCAAAAAGAATAGGGGGTGCTACTTATCAGGTTCCTATGGAAGTAAAACCTCATCGAAGAATAGCGCTTGCTTTAAGATGGATTATTGAGGCAGCAAAGGCAAAGAAGGGGAAGCCAATGTATCAAAAATTAGCAGAAGAAATAATTAGTGCAGCCAACAACGAGGGTGCGGCTGTAAAGAAAAAAGAAAATGTTCATAAAATGGCGGAGGCAAACAAGGCCTTTGCTCATTTTGCCTCTTTTGGAGGATAATTTCATAATTTCAAATTTCAAATTTCAAATTGCAAGTTTAAACAAAAATTTAAACAAAATATATGAGTAGCAGAACTTATCCTGTTGAAAGATATAGAAATATTGGAATTATCGCTCATATTGATGCCGGAAAAACAACCGTTACTGAGCGGGTTTTATTTTATACCGGCATTTCTCATAAAATCGGTGAGGTTCATGAAGGACAGGCAATTATGGACTGGATGGAGCAGGAAAGGGAAAGAGGGATAACAATTACTTCGGCGGCAACCACTTGTTTTTGGATTCCTATCGAAGAAAGAACTAAATTAATAGGAGATAAATCTTTTAAAGAGGTTGATCCAGAAGAAAAAAAGAAAATTGAATATAGGATAAACATTATCGATACTCCCGGGCACATTGATTTTACCGCAGAAGTTCAAAGATCTTTGAGAGTGCTTGACGGCGCAGTGGTAGTGTTTGACGGAGTAGCAGGGGTAGAAGCACAATCAGAAACTGTATGGCATCAGGCAGATAAGTTTAAGGTTCCCAGAATATGCTTTATCAATAAGTTAGATCGGCTTGGGGCTTCCTTTGAAAGAAGTCTTGAATCTATCTGGGAAAGATTAACTCCTAATGCAGTAGCATTGCAAATCCCTATAGGAATTGAATCAAATTTTGAAGGTGTTATTGATTTAATTACAATGAAGGCTTGGAAATTTGAGGGAGAGCATGGAGAAAAGGTAGTTATTGAAGAGATTCCAGAAAATCTTAAAGAAAAAGCCCAGGAATGGAGAAACAAAATGTTAGATAAAATTGCTGCTGAAGACCATAATCTTTTAGAGAAGTATCTTGAAGGCAAAGAAATTTTTCCAGAAGAGATAAGGTCGGCTTTAAGAAAAAGCGTCATCGATTATAAATTAGTTCCGGTTTTGTGTGGTTCTGCTCTTAAAAATAAAGGAATTCAACCATTATTGGATGCAGTAATATATTATTTGCCATCACCGGTAGATTTGCCTCCTGTTGAAGGAACTGACCCAAAGACAGGAGAGGTTATTACCAGAAAGCCCGAGGATAATGAGCCATTTTGCGCCCTGGCCTTTAAAATTGCTACAGATCCTTTTGTAGGAAGTTTAACATATTTTAGGGTTTATTCAGGGCATCTTAAATCAGGAGATTTTGTTCTTAATACCAATACTCACGAGAAACTAAGAATTGGTAGAATCGTTAGAATGCATGCCAATCACAGAGAGGAAATTGACGAGGTATTTGCTGGTGATTTGGCTGCAGCAGTAGGTATTAAAAATGTTTCTACCGGAGACACTCTTTGCGATGTTAATCATCCAATAGTATTGGAACAAATTACTTTTCCTGAACCAGTTATTTCCATTAGAATTGAACCAAAGACAAAAGCAGATCAGGAAAAGTTGGCAACGGCTCTTAAAAAATTAGCCGAAGAAGATCCTACTTTTAGAATTAAAACAGATGAAGAAACAGGAGAAACAATTATTTCCGGAATGGGAGAGTTGCATTTAGAAATAATTGTTGATAGATTAAAAAGAGAATTTAAAGTAGAAGCAAATGTAGGAAGGCCTCAGGTTGCTTACAAAGAAACTATTACCACCGCTGCTGAGGCAGAAGGAAAGTATATCAGGCAGAGCGGTGGAAGAGGTCAATACGGACATGTTTGGCTGAGAGTAGAACCAAAAGAAAGAGGCCAAGGATATGAATTTAAAGATGAAATTAAAGGAGGTATTATTCCTAAAGAATTTATTCCTGCAGTTGAAAAAGGAGTAAAAGAGGCAATGGAGAGAGGAGTGTTAGCAGGATATCCTTTGGTAGATATGAAGGTAACATTATACGATGGATCATTTCATGAGGTAGATTCTTCTGATGCCGCCTTTAAAATTGCCGGCTCTATTGCTTTACAAGAAGCAGCAAAAAGAGCAAAACCGATTTTGTTGGAGCCGATAATGAAATTAGAGGTAACTATTCCTCAAGAATATTTCGGTGATGTGATTGGAGATTTGAATTCTCGAAGGGGTAAAATTTTAGAAACATTGGATAGGGCAAATATGAAAGTTATTAGGGCCCATGTGCCCTTGGCAGAAATGTTTGGATATGCAACATCTTTGCGTTCAATGACTCAGGGTAGAGGAGTGTTTACTATGGAGTTTGACCATTATGCTAAAGTTCCTGAAAATATTGCTCAAGAAATAATAGAAGGAAGAAAATAATAATTAAAGCAAATTTATGGATTTAGAAATGATTAAAAAAATTATGGAAAAAGAAGGAGGAAAAGTAATTATTATAGAAGACGGTAAGCCTACTTTGGTAATCTCTCGTTTTGAAATGAGTGTTCCAGAGCAAAACTCACAAGACAATATTTCAGAATCAAAAAATTCTTTAAAGGTCGAACAAGAAATTTCAACCGAAAACTCAATTCAATTACCAGAGAAAATATCTCAAAAAGAGGTTCTTCTCTCTGGGAGAGATTCAAAAAAAGAGCAGCCAGAAGTTCGACAAGATGAAGAGATCACCCTTGACGATTTGCCTCTTTAAAACATTGACTTTTAAAAGATTATTTACTAAAATTGAAAAATCATTAACAATTAATAATCATTAACAATTAATAACTAAAATTAAACTATGGCCGAAGAAAAATTTGAAAGAACAAAACCCCATGTCAACGTTGGTACCATTGGTCACGTTGATCATGGAAAAACAACCCTTACAGCAGCAATATTAAAAGTATTGCATCTTAAGGGCTTCAAGACCTCTCAGAAAACAGTAGATCAGATTGATTCCGCTCCTGAAGAAAAAGCAAGAGGTTTAACTATTAACATTACACACGTAGAGTACGAAACCGAAAAGCGACACTATGCCCACATTGATTGTCCGGGTCATGCCGACTATATCAAAAATATGATTACCGGCGCTGCGCAGATGGATGGAGCAATTTTGGTAGTTTCAGCAGTTGATGGTCCTATGCCTCAAACAAGGGAGCATATTCTTTTGGCAAGACAAGTAGGAGTGCCCGCTATCGTTGTTTTTCTTAATAAATGCGATATGGTAGATGATCCAGAAATGATAGATTTAGTAGAATCAGAGGTAAGAGAACTTCTTAAGAAATATGAATTTCCGGGTGATGAGGTACCAGTAATTAGAGGATCGGCTCTTAAAGCATTAGAAGTAAATTCTCCAGATGATGAAGCAGCAAAACCAATTCTTGAACTAACAAAAGCATTAGACGAATATATTCCAGAGCCAGTTAGAGAATTAGATAAACCATTTTTGATGGCTGTGGAAGATGTTTTTTCAATAGAAGGAAGAGGAACAGTTGCTACCGGAAGAATTGAGAGAGGAATTATTAAACCGGGAGATGAGGTAGAAATTGTAGGTTTAAGAGAAACCACCAAAACAACAGTTGTAAGCGTGGAAATGTTTAATAAATCATTAGACGAGGGACACGCAGGAGATAATGTAGGTGTTCTTTTAAGAGGTATTAAGAAAGAAGATATTGAAAGAGGACAGGTTTTGGCAAAACCGGGAACTATAACCCCTCACACAGAATTTGAAGCGGAGGTTTATGTTCTTACCAAAGAAGAAGGAGGAAGGCATACACCATTCTTCTCAGGTTACAAGCCTCAATTCTATATCAGAACAGCCGATGTTACTGGTGAAGTTACCCTTCCAGAAGGGGTAGAGATGGTGATGCCCGGCGATACAGTTAATTTAAAGATTAAACTAATTGCGCCCGTGGCACTAGAAGAAAAACAAAGATTTGCCTTAAGAGAAGGGGGAAGAACCGTGGGCGCTGGCGTTGTTACCAAAATAATTAAATAAAGTATTGATAATTAGAAAGAAATGACAGCAGAGAAAAAGACGAAAGAGTCTGATATTAAACAGAGAATAAGAATAAAACTGAGGGCTTACGATTATAAGGTTTTGGATAAAAGCGCACGTCAGATTATTGAAACAGCAGAAAGGTACGGGGCAGAAATCTCCGGTCCTGTTCCTTTGCCTACTGAGATTCATAAATACACTGTTAATAGATCTACATTTGTTCACAAAGACGCCAGAGAACAATTTGAAATCAGGATTCATAAGAGATTGATAGATATATATAATCCAGATCAGAAAATTATCGAGGCACTAACTAATCTTACATTGCCCAGCGGAGTGGATGTTCAGATAAAGATGTAATATCCGGCTCGGAATGACTAAAATATAAAATTGAAAACCGAGCAATGCTCGGTTTTCAATTGACTTTATTGTTCGCGAATCATTTTATGTAAGAGCCAGCCACTCAGAAAGAAATTTTTAGGAACCCTGCCTGTCGGCAGACAGGCGCTCGCTCGCCCAGCGCGCTCGCTCGCTTAGTCCTCGCCTCGCTCTCCCCGCTTAGCGGGGAACCATGCTCGCTCGGCTGCGGATGTTCCTAAAAATTCTTTCTTCGTTTCAATTCTGTTGATAAATTAGTTGGGTGGCATATAAATAATTATGAAATTCATATTAGGAAAAAAAATAGGAATGACTCAAATATGGAAGGAAAACAAAGTAATTCCAGTGACTTTAATCGAGGCTGGACCCTGTTTTGTTACTCAGATTAAAACAAAAGAAAAAGATGGATATCAGGCAGTTCAACTTGGCTTTGAGAAGATTGAAAAAGAGAAAAAAATCAAAAAAAGCCAAAAAAATAAACCCTTTAGATATTTAAGAGAATTTAGGTTAGATAATGTTGAGGAATTTAAAGTGGGAGATGTGATAGATGTTTCCCGGTTTGAGCCTGGTGAAAAAGTGAAGGTTTCGGGAATTTCGAAAGGAAAAGGATTTCAGGGCGTTGTAAAAAGATGGGGATTTTCAGGAAGAAATGCTACTCATGGAGTGAAGCACGAAGAAAGAAAACCGGGATCAATTGGTTCTGCCTTTCCTCAGAGGGTTATTAAAGGCAAAAAAATGCCCGGAAGAATGGGAAACGAAAGGGTGACAATAAAAAATTTAGAAA